>JASLWC010000069.1 GCA_030741055.1 Prochlorococcaceae cyanobacterium ETNP18_MAG_14
CGGTGCCGATGGATGATCGTGAATACCTTCTAGAGCTTGGCTATCACTTGCCTAAGGGTGGTTGGTTTTCACTTGCTTTTTCAGATCCTGTACACGTACCTAAATGTGTTCCAACTGAAATCAATCCAATACCCTCTTTTAGTACTCCAAGTAGAGAAGAAGTAGCTCAAACCCTAAGTAATAAAAAGGCTTTGCCTGTTACTGAAGCCGACATTTATGAACAGATTTATCAGCAAGCAGTAACAACAAATTCACCCCCTCGGGTGGGTTCGGAGAGCTTCCAGGAGCATGTTCATTCTGATCACAATCGCAACAGTCGTCTAAATGATTCTGGAGCAGGTTCATTTAGCACTTTTGATCAAGAATCACTCCGCAGCCCTCGTGAAGCTAGGCAGAATGATCCCGATGATCAACCTGATTCTGATTGGTTCTGAACAGCTAGTTAGCACTTCACCAATTGATTACTTCAGATCTGTACTTGTTAAATAGCCGATCAATACAGAGCAACGATAGGCGTGTGGGTTAATCAATCGCTATTTGGTTTTAGTCACGCAGTTCGCCGTAACCTCCTCCTCCGGGTGTGCATATCAGTAACGCCTCACCAGCTTTGATATTCATAGTTGCGCATCCTTTCAACGCCTCTCGGTTTCCGTTGACGCGCTCAAGTTGGTTTGCACCTAGAGATCCAGGTAGACCACCTTGCAGACCAAAAGGCGCTACTCGCCTTGATCCAGAGAGAATAGATGCGGTCATTGGGGTCAGGAAGCGAAACTGCCGCAGTAGGCCATCACCACCGCGCCATTGCCCTTGGCCGCCGCTGCCACGTCTTAATGCAAATAGTTCCAGCCTTACTGGATAGCGCTGTTCAATTATCTCTGGATCGGTGAGGCGGGAATTGGTCATGTGCGTTTGCATGCCATCAGCACCATCAAAACCTTTACCAGCACCGCTACCGCCAGCTACTGTTTCGTAATACTGTTTATCGCTATCGCCAAAGGTGAGATTGTTCATCGTGCCCTGGCTTGCGGCCATAACACCGAGCGCACCAAATAGCAGATTGCAGAGCGCTTGTGAGGTCTCAACATTTCCGGCCACCACTGCAGCCGGTGGACGTGGGTTAAGAAGACAACCCTTCGGAACAATCAGTTCAAGTGGTTCAAAACAACCAGCATTTAATGGGATTGGATCCTTCACTAAACAGCGGAACACATAAAGCACAGCTGCTTTTGTTACTGCTAGTGGGGCCTGGAAATTGTCAGATCCCTGGGTAGAGCTGCCCGTGAAATCCAGCCTTGCTGTTCGTTGATACTTATCAATTGAGAGCTGCAGGCAAAGCTTTGCGCCATTGTCGAGCTCCACAGAGAAGGCGCGATCGTTCAATGTTTCGATCACCTTGCGCACTGCTTCGGCAGCATTGGCTTGCACATAGGCCATATAGCTACTGACTTGTTGATTACCCGCACCAGCAACAAGAGCCTCCAGTGCTTGAACTCCTAATTGGTTGGCAGCAACTTGTGCTTGTAGATCGGCGAGTAACTCGCTTGGGTTTCTTGGCGGCATGCTGCCGCCAACAAGGAGTTGCTCCCAGCGCTTGTGATCGTGATGACCATCGATCACAAAGGTGACGTTGCGTAGTAGTAGTCCCTCATCGTTGATGCTGCGACTGAAGGGAGGCATTGATCCGGGTGTGAGTCCACCTACATCAGCGTGATGGCCCCGACTGGCGACGAAATAACTTGGCCTGTCGCTAGTAGTAAAAACAGGCGTAATCGCTGTGATATCAGGCAGATGGGTGCCGCCATGGAAGGGATCGTTGCTGAGAACTGTTTCGCCTGGCCGGAGTGGGTTGCGTTCACCGGCGGCAATCTGCGCGAGAAGATCGGCTACGGCTTCGCCCATCGAGCCAAGGTGAACTGGAATGTGTGGTGCATTGGCTACCAGGGCACCTTGTTGATCGAATAGGGCGCAGGAGAAATCCAATCGTTCGCGAATGTTTACTGAACGACTCGTCTGCCGTAGACGTTCGCCCATTCGCTCGGCGATGGCCATGAAACGGTGATGAAATAATTCCAACAACACCGGATCTGGCGTTTGCATGGCGAGTGTTATTGGTTGTTTGGTGATGATTGAATCTGCCGCGATGGCATCCAGCAATAGGGCTCCTTGCTGGTCTACGCGTGCACGCCAACCGTGTTCCAGCACGATGCAACCTGTGGCCTCCAAGATCAGTGCAGGCCCCTCAAGGAAAGAACCTGTCGCCAGTTGATCGCGTTGATACAGAGGCACCAGCTTCCAGCCAAGTTCTGGCCAATGCACTTTTGCAACTCGATGCTCGTCGTTCGGAGAAGGTGCTTGAAGCCACGTGTCACTTGGCAATGAAAAGCGTTGGTCGCTTTGGGATGGGGGGGCTACTACAGCTACTTCGAGCCTTTCCACTACTAAGGATTTATTGGCAGAGGGCACATAACCAAAGCGCTGTCGATGGGCTGCCTCGAACGACTCCACTAAATCTTTGACACAAGTTGTGTCCGCCACAGACAGCATTAAGCCTTGTTCGCTAGACGCATAGCGCACCTCCACTAGGGCCCAACGTTTTGGTGTCTCTGAATTAAAAGCATTTGCAAGGTCTGCTGATGCTTGTAGCAGTTGATCCGCTTGCGTTTGTTCTAATTTGATTAGTCTCTGAAGCTTTGCCAATAGGGCCTCGCACAGAGGCTCACGCACAGTCCTTTCGCGTAATTGACGTTGACGGGCATGCCCCATGCCATGGGCTGAAAGCACGCCAGCTAGCGGATGAAGCAGCACTCGCTTTAGGCCTAGGTGGTTTGCTAACCGGCAGGCATGCTGGCCACCTGCACCTCCAAAGGCCACAAGTACGCCTGCGCGGATGTCATGGCCGCGCAGTAAAGACACCTGACGGATTGCATCGGCCATGCGCTCAATGGCGATTGCCAAAGCACCTTCTGCTGTTTCTTCTGGCGTTCTGCCGATTGTATTGGCAAGTTGTGCAAAGCGTGTTTGCACAATTTCTAGGTCTGGTGGCTGGTTGGCGGAGGGGCCAAATAGCTCTGGAAATTCGTTCACCTGTAGACGACCCAACAACAGATTGGCGTCCGTGATTGTTAGTGGACCACCGCGGCGGTAACAGGCAGGTCCGGGGTCAGCGCCAGCTGAGCGAGGACCAACCTGGAGCCTTTCACCATCGCTGTTGATGATTGACCCACCACCAGCTGCCACGGTATGGATTGGCAGCCTCTGAGCCATCAATTGCTGCCCGGCGATCTCTGTCTGGGGGCTGCGTTGCCAGTCTTCCTCTCTTTGTCCTGCAGGCACATGAAAGACATCGGTGGAGGTTCCACCCATGTCGAAGCCCAGTAGAGGTTCTTTACTCAGGCCTGATGCTCTTGCTGCAGCGACGGCACCCACCATCCCTCCAGCAGGTCCGGAGAGGATTGTGTCTTTAGCGAGTAAGCATTCAGGGGTTTGTAATGCACCGCTAGAGCTCATTACGCGTAGACGTGTTGATGGCCCAAGCGCCTTGCGGATTTGGCGTAGATAACGGAACAAAACCGGAGATACGGTTGCTTCAACAAGGGTGGTTTGTCCTCTGGGTACCAAACGTGGCAGCGGGCAGATTTGATGGGAGCAGACCACGGAACTAAACCCCTGCTGATTCAACCAGTCCTTTAATTGCAGTTCATGGCTTGGGTTGCGGTAGGCATGCATAAGGGCAATGGCGCAACTTTTTAGGCCAGCATTGGCATGTCGTTGCACCTCACGCTCTAGGGCTGCATCGAAGTCAATTGGTTCGATTTCTTGGCCTTTGGCATCAAGGCGACCTTGCACCTCGACAACGGCTTGAGCCAGCAAGGGCGTGCGGCGAATGTGCAGGGCAAACAACTCGGGGCGATGCTGATCGCCGATACGCAGTAGATCCTTGAAACCACTGTTGCAAAAGAGAACTGTTGGTTCTCCTGCATCTTCAAGCAATGCATTGGTGGCCACGGTGGTACCGAGGCGAACTTCTTCAATCAACCCGTTAGGGATTGGTTGTTCTGCTTTGAGCTCCAACACTTCCTTGATCGCACGGACGGTTGGGTCACCTGGTTGATCCGGTTGTTCCGAGAGCAGCTTCCGTATCACGTATTGTCCAGTTGGACTGATCCCGACAAGATCGGTGAAGGTCCCACCGCGATCAATCCAGAACTGCCAAGCCATGAAATCAGCCCAATGGCTTGATGAAGAACGGCAGGCTCCTCATCGAGTTTTGTCGAGCTTGGATTATCAGCTTTTGCTGTTTAGGAGTGAAACAGAAGCACAAGGCCTTGACTCACTTGATGGAATTCTCTTTCTTCGCGACTGAGGTCAAGGCCGACTTGTAGGCCTTCTTGCAGCGCATCTTCGAAGGGCGGCGTTAGTGGAGAGCTCTGTTGTCTCCATAACGCGGCAATGCCCACAGGAGTTGCATGCCAGCGAAAGAGGCCGGTTTCGCCAATGGCTGGTTGATTGAGGGCATCCTCAAGGAGGGCGTGGATCGGCATGCTTGGTGTGGACATACCCCAGCTTCGGAAAGCATTAGTGCTGCTGCAATCGGCTGAGAGACTTCGTGATGAATTGATCAGCAACTCATCATGGCTGACAAGGCTCTAAAAGCCTTGCTTTGACGCTTAGTTTTAGCCACCTGCAGGAGTGGTTTTGGGTTTTTGCGTCGCACTTTGAGACGGAACCAGCTCAGTTCTATCAATTGCATTAGTAGAACTGTGCCGTTGCTGTGAGTGACCCCGTGGAGCTTTTAGAGCTTCACTCCTGAGATTGAGTGGTTGAGATGCAGGGAGACATCATGAGATCACCCTCCAGGCGTTTTGTGCTCCATACAGGTGGCCGAGCCATCAGCAGGGGAGTTTCCCGTCGTCATCTTGAAGTGCTTTCAGCTCCACTCTCACCCCTGTCTGCTAATGCATTGATTCGGCAGCAGAGTCGCTTGGGGAGAGTTATTAAACGTTCTGGAGATGTGCTGTTTTCCCTGGTTGTGATCAGCCTCGGTTCGCCCATCTTTCTGCTCTTGGCTGTGTTGGTAAAAGTCAGCTCGCCGGGTCCTGTTTTTTATGTTCAGCAACGGGTAGGTCGTGATTATCGACACTTTGGTTGTATCAAGTTCCGCACGATGCGAGCAGATGCGGAGGACGTTCTCTCAAATTTGCTGGTTAATTCCGCTTCGATGAGGGCTGAATTTGAACGTGATTTCAAGCTTCGTCAGGATCCTCGAATCACACCAATCGGGCGTTTTTTGCGCCGTTCCAGCCTTGATGAGCTTCCACAATTTTTAAATGTGCTGCGTGGTGAGATGAGTTTGGTTGGCCCAAGACCGATTGTTGAAAAAGAACTTCCGCGTTATGGCAAGTTTATGGACGAAATTGCTGCGGTACGCCCTGGCCTGACTGGTCTGTGGCAGGTGAGTGGTCGCAATAATCTCAGCTATACCCAGCGGGTTCGCCTCGATCTTGCTTATGCCCGTGGACGTTCCTTCATGCTGGATCTTGCGATCATTTTGCGCACTTTTGGCGTGCTTTTGTTGCCCATGGATCGTGGTGCCTATTGAGGCCTGTTCAGCCAATCAAGCCTGAGGCCAAAGCTATTACTGCTAGCCAAGCCAGTTCAAGATGCAAGCCAATTTTCAGTAACCTCTTAATGGCTTGTCGGTCTGCAACTGGGGCTAAGGCAGCCAGTGTTGGTTTGGTCAACCAGGTGTCGCCATAGCGGTTGTCACCACCCATTTGTATGTTGGCGCAGTGGGCAAAGATCGCTTCTGAGAGCCCTGCATTTGGGGATAGATCCATTGATCCATCCCTATAGGCAGCCTTAACAAGAGCAGGGAAGCGTTGCCAGGGTTGACTGACTAGAGGCAGGGTCAGTAGCACCATGCGACAAGGAATCCAGGTCAGAGCGTCGTCGAGTCGTGCGCCAGCTGAGCCAAGCCAGCGCAACTGGCCATGGCGATAGCCGAGCATCGAATCAAGGGTGCTGCTGGCTTTAAATGCCCAGGCCAAAGCCAGGGGGCCAGGCAGGTCTGGCGAGAGTTGCCAGAGCACTGTGCCGATCAGCATCCAGAAAAGTGGGGCGAATACACCATCTACGGAATTTTCGCTGGCTGTTTCAGCAGCGGCGCGCAGGATGCCATTGCTATCAAGTTGACTAACATCGCGGCCGACAATCTGGCTGAGCTTTTGCCGGGCGGGTTCGAGGGCAATGTCGTTGTTGCTTTGATTGGAAGGTAAGGCTTTGAGGACGGCCTCAACCCCTTGTTTCAGACTGCGTGCTGCGAGTGCACTTGCTAGTGCAATTACCAGCAGCAGCTTGCCTAGCGGCTCAGGCAGTGGTGATCCTGTCAGGGCTAATCGCTCAACTAGCCAACCGCTTGCAGCGCTGCCTAAGACGAGAATTGTGCTGA
>JASLWC010000006.1 GCA_030741055.1 Prochlorococcaceae cyanobacterium ETNP18_MAG_14
CCGCAATAAATGCGATGGTGAAGCAGATGGCAGCTGCCAGCAGCGTGGGAACCATCAGGACGCCGAACCAACCCACATAAATGCGGTTATTGGTCGAGGTGACCCAATTACAGAAGCTTTCCCAGCTACTAAGGCGACCACTGCGAATTGTGGTGGTCATAAGCAATTAAGAGGACGTAGAAGAGCCTCAACCCACATGGAGAGAGAGTCTCGCCATTCAGGTTAAGGAAAAGGCCCTCCAGGCGCCCACAGGCCCTACCCTTTCCTTACACTGCGACATACTGAGAAGCCTTTGATCGAACAAACTTCACGAAGTGCTCCATGAAGTTTGCACGGACTAAGTTTGCGCAGGGCCTAAGCAGGGCTTGATTCGATACCCCGTTGGCGAGCAAAATCTCGAATCCAGCTGGTTCCCTGTTGCAAAAAGCTCGACCAGTCGAGACGCTCCTGCTCAGCAGCCTTAGCCACCAATAGCGGCGCCTGCTGCTTCAAGGCTTCCAAATCGGGCTCGGTGACACCACTGTTCAACGCCAACCAATCGGCCATGGAGCGTCCTACAACACGGGTGAGATAAGCAGCGCTCAGTGCCTGAAGAGCACCAGCTGCAAACCAGCTACTGCCGTCAAGCTTGGCTACTCCCACAAGAGCTTGGCCACTCCATTCCACTACCCCTTGAGCTAGCGCAGCACCAGCCAACTGCCGAGCCGCTAACTGCAGGACTTCTGGCTTCAAGGTGCATTTCCAAATGCCGGCCATTTCTTTAATCATCAATCCGTTAACCACAGCCACGGCTAAGAGATCTGTCGTCGGCGCAGGAGATACAAAAACAGCCCCTGCAACCAACCATTGAGTGCGCTGCTGCAGCCCAAGGAAGCGTTGCCTACGCAGCTGTTCTAGTTCTGCTTGCCAGCTGCTGTGCAGACCACCCAATAACCGCTTGCGAGTGGCCTCTAAGTTGCGCTGAGGATGCGCTAAAAGACTGCTCACCGGAGCAAGGGCATCAGCGAGGTGCTCTTGATTGCCATTCCATCGAAGCACCTGACCCGTAAAGCGTTGTGGCAGCTGCGCCTGAAGCGCTTGCAGCTGATCAACCCAGCTAGAGGAATCCTGCCAAGAAACGATCATCCAAGTTGGTTGATCGACTGGCACCTTCTCTAGCCACAGCAGATCTGCAGCCATCAACGGCAAAGGCAATACATAGAGCAACACATCCTGCTCATCTAGAGCGGTGGGCCAAACCCACGACTCATCTGAGTGGGAAAGAGGATTCGCCAAACTAATGGTCAGCGGAGTATTAGCCGAAATGGCTGACTGCACATCAGGGTGATTACTAAAAGAGCTCTCTCCAGAACTCACTAACGCCAGTCTTTGCGGTTCAGAACGCTCAAGAACAAGATCAAGAGCCTTACTGCGCTGCTGGCGTAGCCCAACCGCATCTAACTGATCTTCTAAGTCTTCAAACTGATCTAGAACCTCGTTACAGCGACGGATCCAGCCTTGAACAGAATCTGGTTTCTCAAATCCAGCAGGTAAGGGGGGCCTCGATAACCACCAGATCCCTGCACCAGCAAACATCAAGCCAAATCCGCCTCCTGGTACAGGGACCAAATCTGTCAAAACCCAGTGACCAAGGAAGAAGGCTCCTGTGACCAGTGCTATCCGACCTATCAAGGCAGGAGAGCGAGGCACAAGATCAACAAGCAGGCTATGAAGCTTCACGGGGTACCACCGTTCGTGCAAGCAACATCAGCCTACGTGAACTACATGGCTGTATTTACAGCTTAAAAAGATCCTTAAAAAGATATTTAATTCCATTCAGCTCCTAAAAGAACCAGTGAGAGGCTGACACCTAAGCCAGGAGCAATAAAATTTTTATCTTGCACTTAAAACCCAAGCATGCAGTGAGAGAGGCGATGCGTCACACTTGCGCCTGATTACAGGCCGCAGGCCATGACTGATTCCTACAGCGACCCACAAAGACAAGAGCAGCATGATGGTCACCGGGAGGGTGGCAAGAGTGGAGCCCGAGGTGGGCGTGGTTCTGGCAACCGTGAAGCCGGTGGATTTCGTATCCGCTTAAGCGATAACGAGATGCGATCCGCTCGGGCACTGCAGGAAGCCTTTCAACTGCGCTCGACAGTGGCCGTGCTGGGGTTTGCCTTACGTGCCCTCGGTCAGATGCTTGAAGATGGTCAACTAGACGCACTGATTGCTAAAGAACGCTCTAAAGCTCCTCGAGCTGACAGACGCAGGGAAGAAGGAGCACCCCGAAATCGTAGTGATCGCTTTAATACAGACAGACAGGCAACCAACCGAGGAGCCAAACCTGATCCCTTTGCACGTCCTGCCAAACCCCAACCACCAGCCCCAGAACCAGAGCCAGAACAAGCAGCTGAAGCCGAACAAGCAAACGCTTCAGAAACAGCCCTAGAACCAGACCTAGAGCAAGAACAAGCTACTGACAACGAAGAAATCAATACTGCAGAACAAGCCCAAGAGACTGCAGCCGAGCAGGAAGCAACCATCACCTCTACGGAAATAGAAACAGAGGACAACACAACTAGCGAGGGCTAATTAATGCAGCGCCCTCGGGTTCTTTCCGGCGTCCAGCCGACAGGTGCCCTCCATCTGGGCAACTGGCTGGGGGCCATACGCAACTGGGTAGATCTTCAAAACAGCCATGACACTTTTGTCTGTGTAGTTGATCTACATGCGATCACGATGCCCCATGACCCAGCCCGACTGGCTGAAGAGACCCTATCCACAGCCGCCCTCTACCTGGCCTGTGGCATGGATCCAGAGCTCTGCTGCATCTTCGTGCAGAGCCAGGTAGCAGCTCATAGCGAACTCTGCTGGTTACTGAACTGCGTTACACCGCTGAACTGGCTAGAGCGGATGATCCAGTTCAAAGAGAAAGCCCTCAAACAGGGGGACAATGTCTCCGTAGGACTACTGGACTACCCAGTGCTGATGGCAGCAGACATTCTTCTCTATGACGCCGATTTGGTGCCCGTAGGCGAAGATCAAAAACAGCACCTGGAACTCGCACGTGATATTGCCCAGCAACGCATAAATGCTCGCTTCGGCAACGAAGAGACACCTGTGCTCAAGGTTCCGGCTCCAATGATCACAAAAGAAGGCGCAAGGGTGATGAGCCTCTGCGATGGACGCAGCAAGATGAGCAAAAGCGACCCTAATGACGCAAGTCGCATCACATTGCTAGATCCACCGGAACTGATCACCAAAAAGATCAAGCGGGCCAAGACTGACCCCCAAATGGGCTTGCAATTCGGCAACCCAGATCGTCCGGAAGCCGACAACTTGCTTAGCATCTATTCCATCCTTAGCGGCCGTGGCAGAGAAGCTGCCGCACTGGAATGCTCAGATATGGGGTGGGGAACCTTTAAGCCTCTACTTGCAGACGCCACGGTGTCGGCACTTGAGCCGATTCAGCATCGCTATAAGCAGCTGATGGACGATCGCGACGAACTAACAAAAATACTTAAACAAGGCAGAGATAGGGCCGAAGACACTGCTCAGGCAACACTTAAACGAGTACGCCAGGCGCTTGGCTTCCTGGCAGGCGACTAATCAATACAGGATTAATTAAAAGTTTTGCTAATCATTGGAGCCCGCTAAGGAGTCGAGCCTTCATTGCTGCGCAGCAAACTGGAAATCCAAAGCCTCAGCAGGGGTCTCATAAGACACAGCGCCCGCTGTCAACGGCTACTTAAGACTTATGCATATAGCGAGGCTTGAGTCAAGGCGCGCAATGGCTACCTCGCCAAATAGGTGAGGGATTGACCAAGGTGACAGGCCCTTTTGTTGGCTTAGGTGTTTCGCTCGCTCACATCACCCTTTGGCTTTTTAGGTCAATCGAATCATTCGAATTGGCTCTCGGCAACAGCCGTGATGATCAGCCTCAGCGTTCCTGTGGGCACTGACCAGATCTCTCAAGCAGAACGAGCTCAGGTGCTTGCTCAGCAGCCTAGAGAACACGCTTTTAGGCTGAGTTTGGTAGAGCAACACAACGATGCCGAAAAGCTGAAATATCTAATAACTCCTGAACGTCGGGCTCTGCTGAATACGATTAGATATGCCGAAGGCACCTGGAAAGAAGGTAAGGATCTTGGCTACCGCACGATATTTGGTGGCGGGGTATTCAAGGATCTTTCGCAACACCCTGATCGCGTTGTGGTGAAGCTCTATAGCAGTGCAGCCGCAGGGGCCTACCAATTCATTCCTACTACTTGGATGGTTGTAGCCAAGGAACTGAACCTACCCAACTTTCAACCGCAACATCAGGATCAAGCCGCGCTGCATTTGGTAAGCAAGCGTGGCGCCCTCCGGGAAATAGATAGCCGTGGCCTAACGCCCTCCGCTATGGCCATGCTTGCGCCGGAATGGGCTTCCTTCCCAAACTTATCTGGCAGAAGCAGCTACGGACAGCCAGTTAAAAGCCATGCCGAATTGGCAAAGTTTTATGCAACAAATTTACGCTTACTACAACAGCAGGCCTGAGAGACCAACAGATACCTGACTTAAGCATCAAAGCCTGAGATAAACGGATATGGCCGAATACCAACTTTTACGAGCATCTGAAATTCCTAAAAATCTCTTCCTCAAGGGAAAGACTGACTGGCCAAGCAGAAGCATTAAAACATCGCCTGATCTTGTCTATGCAAACAGATGAGCGGATACCAACTGAAAGAATGAAAAAAAGTTCAGCTATTTGTCTTCACTATCAAAACAATGCTCGATGAGCAATAGAAGAAAAGCCTTCGAATAAAGCAAGCACTAGGCCTACATTTTTCTTTTACACACTACTAAGCCTCGTAGACATGAGGAAATTGGCAACCATTATCATAGGAGGAAATATGTAAAAAAAGATTTGCTCGATCAGACCACTGTAAATGCGAAGCACATCAAAAAGAGGGCTTACTGCTATATCTGCTCTAAAGAAGTAAAACAGGCTTGGGGCTCTAGCTCAACAGAATGGAGCGTGGTATTGACTTAATGGCGAACAGGTTGCACGAAGCAAGTCAAGCCATTCGAACCTGATGCCGTCACATTTACTTGCTCAACTTGTCAGAGGATCGTACTCTGTTAAAGCCCATGCAGCGCACAGTTACATTCTGGCTATTATTGAATATGCTCTAGTTAAGAATTCTGTGGTAGCACGCATGCAACTTACATAGGCCTACCACATAGACCGACATTCCAAATCATCAAAAAAACACTCGACCATGCCTGTTATTACGCTTCCAGACGGAAATAAAAAGAAGTTTGACCACCCAGTGACTATTATGGAGGTAGCCGAAAGTATTGGGCCTGGTTTGGCCAAAGCTGCAATCGCAGGCCGCGTGAACGGCAAGCTGATTGACACCTGCTTACCCATTAAAAAGGATGCAGAAATAAATATCATCACGGCTAAGGATCCTGAAGGAATTGAGACTATTCGCCACTCATTTGCTCACTTAGTAGGCCATGCAGTAAAACAACTCTATCCCGAAGCTAAAATGGCAATCGGCCCAGTTATTGAAGATGGTTTTTATTACGACATTTCATACAAAGAAACTTTTACTCCTAAAGATTTAGAAGCCATAGAAACTCGCATGCAAGAGCTGATAAAGCTCGACTACGATATAAAGGTAGAGGTGGTTTCACGTGAGCAGGCACTTGATGAATTCACTAAACGCTCCGAACCTTATAAGCAGGAAATAGTAGAGGCAATTCCTGAAGATGAAATCATTAAGTTATATCGACATCAAGAATATACTGATATGTGCAGAGGTCCCCACGTACCCAATACAAGACATTTACGCTCGTTCAAATTAATGAAGGTGTCAGGTGCTTATTGGCGAGGTGATTCGAACAATGAAATGCTGCAGCGTATTTATGGCACAGCTTGGGGCGGAGCCAAAGAACTTAAAGCCTATCTAATTCGTCTTGAAGAAGCTGAACGGCGTGATCATCGCAAGATCGCCAAGCAAATGTCTTTATTCCATACGCAAGAAGAAGCACCTGGGATGATCTTCTGGCATCCCAAAGGATGGGCTATATATCAAGTATTAGAGCAATATATTCGAGAAATCCTCAGCCTGCGTGGCTACCAAGAAATTCGAACACCTCAAGTTGTAGACCGTGGCTTATGGGAAAAATCTGGGCATTGGGAAAAATTCAAAGACGACATGTTCACAACAACATCTGAAAACAGAGAATATGCGATCAAGCCAATGAACTGTCCCTGTCATCTACAGGTATTCAACCAAGGTCTAAAAAGCTATCGCGACTTACCACTCCGCTTGGCTGAGTTCGGATCCTGCTTGCGCAATGAACCGTCAGGCTCACTGCATGGCCTAATGCGTGTTCGTAACTTTGT
The DNA here is from genome assembly GCA_030741055.1 of Prochlorococcaceae cyanobacterium ETNP18_MAG_14. Classification (GTDB taxonomy): domain Bacteria; phylum Cyanobacteriota; class Cyanobacteriia; order PCC-6307; family Cyanobiaceae; genus Prochlorococcus. The sequence goes on from JASLWC010000006.1 coordinate 6,383, forward strand.
TCAAGACGATGCCCACATCTTTTGCACTGAGTCACAAGTTCAAAGCGAGGTATCGAATTTCATTGATTTAGTTTTTGAGGTTTATCGATCTTTTGGCTTTGACTCAGTACTGATAAAGTTATCAACTAGACCCGAAAAGCGTGTTGGCAGTGACGAGGTATGGGATAAATCAGAAAAAGCCTTATCAGATGCACTAGACGCAAAAGATTTACAGTGGGACTTACTCCCCGGAGAAGGTGCATTTTACGGCCCAAAGATTGAGTTCTCGTTAAAAGATTGTCTTGGCAGGGTTTGGCAATGTGGAACAATCCAAGTCGACTTCTCGATGCCAGAACGTTTAGATGCATCCTACGTAGATGAAGACAGCCAACGCAGTACTCCAGTAATGCTGCATCGAGCAATCCTTGGTTCTTTTGAACGTTTTGTTGGCATCCTCATCGAGCATTACGCCGGTCGTTTCCCTGTATGGCTAGCACCAGTGCAAATGGTGGTAATGGGGATTACTGATCGCAATGCCCAGGCCTGTCAGAAAATCTGTAACCAATTATCAGCACAAGGATATCGAGTTGAAGTGGACCTGAGAAGTGAGAAAGTTGGCTTCAAAGTTCGTGAGCACACGCTTCAGCGCGTGCCATTCTTGTTAATCATTGGCGACAAAGAGCAAGAGAGTGGAGAGGTGTCTGTACGCACGCGAGCAGGGAAAGACTTTGGCAGCATGCCATTAGAAAGCTTCATCTCAATGTTGAAAAATGAGATTTCTCTAAGGGGGAGGGTTGAAGAAGTTGATACATAGAGCTTAAGCATTAATCTGAACACTATTGCCAAGCTCACTTCTGATTTACAGAAACGAACTTGCGCAAATATTTCAAGTGTTAGAGAGTGACTATTATTTTATCAATGGCTGCTTGTGAGCATATAACTATCTGTAATCAATAATGACTTGCTACCTCCAATTAAACACTGACTGGGCTAATAAAAGACAGGCGTCACTTTCCCTAGGGAACTCTCTCTGATCAACAACGGCTGACCATGGCCAACCTATCGATTCAATCTCTCTCTGACCTTAACAAGCTCCGCAGCGCGCCGAAGCTAACTATCAATCAGAACAAGAAGCTGCTCAGCGAGCTTCAGCTAGTGATGGCAGAGGCCGCTTGGTTCACATTGGGAGTAATGGCCCCCTCGTCAGAGCAAGCCCTTTCTGTACTGCGCAAGATCGAACAAAATTTCGCCTGGACGCCAATGCAACTTGTAGATAAACCTCACAGCAAAGGTCCGGTATATCTCAAAGCAAATCAAAACACGGGCAAGATCCGAATCCGTGTACAGCAAGGGCTCGGAAAAGGAGTGCTGATCAGTAGTCATCAGTTAACTCCTGGCGGAGCGGTCAAAACCTGGGGACCACTACCTCTGGAGCTATTCAGCAGTTGATAACAAAAACCGCAAAAGTTGCAGATCAGTTGCTGCCTATGCAATCTGGGAGAAACTTCATCCCTCAATCGTCTCCATGGTGGCCCCGACAACCTTTCTAGCAGGGGATTTAGGCGGTACCAAAACCCTACTTGCGCTATATCGCACTGACGAGAATCAACTCAGACAGCAGCATCAGCGGAGGTATATATCCACCGAGTGGTCTTCGCTTGAGCCCATGCTCAACGACTTCATTGCCCATCTACCAACAGGGATGGAGAAGCCCAATAACGGCTGCATCGCCGTTGCAGGGCCAGTTAGCCATGGTGAAGCTGAAATCACCAATCTTCCCTGGAGCGTGAAAGAAAAGAACCTATGCGCAACAACGGGGCTCAAACAGCTTGAACTGATTAACGACTTTGGCGTACTGATCCATGGCCTGCCCTTCCTTAACACTAACCAGCAGGTAGAGCTTCAGCTCGCTCAGCAAGATATCCCCGCGCAGGGTCCAGTGGCGATTCTTGGCGCAGGCACGGGACTTGGAATGGCCCGTGGCCTGACAACAAAAGACGGAATGATGGCCCTCGCCAGTGAAGGCGGACATCGTGAATTTGCTCCCCGCTCTGAAAGCGAATGGCGACTTTGCGAATGGCTTAAGGCCGACCTGCAGCTCAAACGCCTCTCATTGGAGCGAATTGTCAGCGGTACAGGTCTAGGTCATGTGGTGCGCTGGCGCCTACAGCAAAGCGATGCCGATGGTCATCCGCTACGCCAAATTGCCAATGTTTGGCGCCACGGCGCTGATGACTATCCCGGCCATCCAGATCTGCCGGCCCTTGCTAGTCAGGCAGCAAACGATGGTGATTTACTTATTAACGAAGCCTTACAGCTCTGGCTAGGTGCTTATGGTTCTGCGGCAGGGGACTTGGCTCTGCAGGAACTCTGCACTGGGGGGCTCTGGGTGGCTGGTGGTACAGCCGCAAAACAACTCCAGGGGCTTCGTTCAAAAACCTTTCTCGAAGCTTTTCGCAATAAGGGACGATTCCGCAAATTTCTAGAGGAACTGCCAGTAATGGCAATAATCGACCCAGAGGCTGGCCTATTCAGTGCAGCTTGTAGAGCCCGCACAATTACAGAGCAAGGTGGGAAACTAAACCAAGTAGATCGTTAGGGATGGCGCAGCCGAGTATCGGCCAAAGAATCGTGGTTGACGTGCCGTCTACCACCGCCAATATTGGTCCTGGTTTTGACTGCCTCGGTGCTGCCTTAGACCTCAATAACCGCTTCTCTATGCGGCGGATCGAAGGAGACGGCGAGCGCTTTGAGCTGATCATCGAAGGCAATGAGGGGAGCCACCTGCGCGGGGGGCCCAATAATCTTATTTATCGTGCCGCTCAAAGGGTATGGAAGGCTGCAGGAGTTGAGCCTGTAGGACTTGAAGCCAGGGTGAGGCTGGCAGTCCCCCCCGCCAGGGGCCTAGGGAGCAGTGCAAGTGCCATCGTGGCAGGTTTAATCGGGGCGAATGCCTTAGTAGGCGAACCGCTCAGCAAAGAAAAACTACTAGAACTGGCCATCGAAATAGAGGGCCATCCCGACAACGTGGTGCCATCCCTGCTAGGCGGCCTTTGCCTAACAGCCAAGACAGCCTCGCAGCGCTGGCGAGTAGTTCGTTGCTTATGGGTCAATTCCGTGAAAGCTGTAGTAGCAATACCCTCTATCCGCCTAAGCACAAGCGAAGCAAGGCGCGCCATGCCCAAAGAAATTCCAATCAGCGATGCCGTAGAGAACCTCGGGGCCCTTACCCTGCTCCTGCAGGGTCTGCGTACTGGTAACGGCGACCTTATTGCTGATGGGATGAACGATCGACTTCACGAGCCCTATCGCTGGCCTCTAATCAAAGGGGGCCTAGATGTTCGTGAGGCCGCTCTAAATGCAGGGGCCTGGGGGTGCGCGATTAGCGGAGCTGGACCCAGTGTGCTGGCCCTTTGCCCGGAGGAGAAAGGCTCGGCAGTCAGCCATGCAATGGTTAAAGCTTGGGAGGATGCAGGCGTCACTAGCAGGGCACCATTGCTTAGCATTCAGACAGGAGGAAGCCACTGGCAACCTCAATCTGATGAGTAGATATGCTCAGGCAGATGCCTGAGGCTGATAAGTTCTTTCTCATTCTCTCGTCTGCCATGGACGCCAATTTGCCGCTAACGGCTGCGTCCCAGGCCTCATTTCCCTGGCTTTCCCTGATCGTGCTGCTGCCAGCAGTGGGTGCATTGCTTATGCCCCTGTTGCCCGCAGATGAGAAAAGCCACTCCCCAGCGCCGCGCAACCTTGCTCTGGCCTTCCTGCTGGTTGATTTCCTACTCATGCTGGCTGTCTTTAGCCGCATATTTGACAACAAAGAAGGCGGACTTCAGCTCGTGGAAAGGATCAGCTGGATCCCTTTCATCGGGCTGGAGTGGTCCCTCGGTGCTGATGGCCTCTCAGCCCCCTTGGTTGTACTCAGCGGACTGATCACCCTGCTTGCCGTTGCAGCTAGCTGGAACGTGCAAAGCAAAACAAGACTCTATTTCGCCCTGCTGTTAGTTCAGGCTTCTGCGCAAGGGCTAGTTTTCCTCTCTCAAGATTTCCTGCTGTTTTTCCTGGCATGGGAACTGGAATTAGTTCCCGTCTATTTACTGATTGCCATCTGGGGTGGAAACAGACGTATATATGCCGCTACGAAATTCATCCTTTACACCGCACTAGCTTCCTTACTGATCTTGATCAGCGGCCTCGCTCTGGCACTATCTGGGGGTGATTTCACGCTCAACCTCAGCGAGCTAGCGCAACGATCACCAGAGGGCAGCCTTGGGTTGCTCTGTTACCTGGGATTTCTGGTGGGCTTCGGTGTAAAGCTACCGATGTTTCCTCTCCATACGTGGCTACCTGATGCCCATGGAGAAGCAAACGCACCAGTATCGATGCTTCTAGCAGGAGTGTTGCTGAAGATGGGTGGCTATGCACTTTTGCGCTTCAACGTGCAAATGCTTCCTGACGCCCATCTTCAATTGGCGCCAGCCCTAATCGTGATTGGGATCGTCAATATCGTCTACGGAGCACTCAACGCCTTCGCCCAGGACAACGTAAAACGACGAATTGCCTGCAGTTCTGTGAGCCACATGGGCTTCGTGCTGCTGGGAATCGGCGCTGTAGACGCCCTCGGAATCAGTGGCGCCATGCTGCAGATGATCAGTCATGGCCTAATTGCAGCCGCGATGTTTTTTGTTACCGGAACTTTCTACGAACGCACGCAAACACTCTCAATCCCCAACATGGGCGGTCTGGCCAAAGTTTTACCTATCACCTTTGCTTTTTTCCTAGCAAGCTCCCTTGCATCCCTTGCCCTACCAGGGATGAGTGGATTTGTCAGCGAAATCACTGTCTTCCTTGGCATCATTAGTCAAGAAGGATTCACCTCTTTATTCAGGGCTATCACGATCGTGATTGCGGCCATTGGCCTGGTGCTTACCCCTGTATACCTGCTGTCCATGTGTCGTCGCGTTTTCTTTGGCCCCAGGATTCCAGCCCTGGCAATGATCAACGACATCAATCCCAGAGAACTCACTATTGGCCTGAGCTTGCTAGTGCCCACGCTGGTAATTGGATTTTGGCCTCGAGTCGCCATCGATTTCTATGAGGCTTCAACCAATGCCCTGGCCGAGCAACTGCTGAGTCATAGCCTTACAGCCCAAAGCCTCCTACTTCCACTGGGCTGATTAGTTTCTGCTGCTATGAGCAAATCAAAAACTCCAGCTCTGCTCCAGGGTGAAGGGATCCCAGACTTCATCGCCATTACCCCTGAACAAGTTCAAGAGCACATTCCCACCCTTCTCAGCGACCTCAACGAACAATTCAGCCAGCTCGAAAAAAACCTAGAACAACTGCTCGCATCCAACAAAAGTATCGCTTGGGAACAAGTTATCTCCCCTCTCTATCAACTAGAGCAGCAATTGCGCTGGAGTTGGGGTGTGGTTTCCCATCTAAACGGCGTCTGCAATACTCCCGAACTGCGAGAAGCCCATGCTGCTCAACAGCCAGAGGTGGTGCGCTTAGGAAACCTTATGGGCCAAAGCCAAATACTTCACCGCGCCCTGCGTCGACTGAAAGAGGAACCCTCATTACCACTAGATTCAACCCAACAAAGAATTCTCAAAGCAGAACTACTCTCAATGGATCATCGAGGCGTCGGCCTCGATGGCTCAGCCCTAAAAGCCTTTAATGCCGCTAGTGAACAACTAGCCGAGCTATCAACCCGCTTCAGCAATCACGTGCTGGATGCAACCCAAGAGTGGAACCTGCTCATACGCAACCCAGAGCAAGTAGAAGGCCTACCTCAACGAGCACTAGAAGCCTTGGCTTCAGCCGCTAAAGAAGCCGGGGATCACTGCGAAGATGGCGGAGAACCCACAGCTAATAAAGGCCCCTGGCGATTGGGTCTTGACATGCCACGCTTCATCCCATTTATCACCCATGCCAAAGATCGTGAACTGCGCGAAACTGTCTATAAAGCTCAAGTAAGTAAAGCTAGTTCGGGCGAATCAAATAACGGGCCACTAATCAAGCAAGTGCTGAGCCTCAGACTTGAACAGGCTCAGCGTCTTGGCTACTCAAACTGGGCTGAACTCAGCCTGGCCAACAAAATGGCCGAGAGAGTTGCAGCCGTAGAAGAGTTGCTAGAGGAGTTGCGAGCTGCAGCTCTACCGGCAGCCAAAAAAGAGTTGATTGAGCTGCAGGCTTGCGCCAAAAAACATGGAGCGCCAGAAGCGAGTCATCTCGCACCCTGGGACGTGAGCTTCTGGGCTGAACAACTAAGGAAAGAACGCTTTGATCTCGATCAAGAAGCATTGCGTCCTTGGTTTCCTCTACCGCAAGTGCTCAGTGGTCTGTTCGCTCTCTGTGAACGTCTATTCGGGATTCGCATTAAGGCCGCCGACGGCGAAGCCGCGATCTGGCATCAAGACGTGCGCTACTTCCGTGTTTTAGACAGAGATGGTTCAGATCTGGCTGCGTTCTACCTGGATCCCTACAGCCGACCAGCCAGCAAGCGAGGGGGGGCATGGATGGATGAATGCCTTGTAAGAAGCAGAGACATCAACGGCAAACCTATTTTGCCTGTGGCCTATTTGATCTGTAACCAGACCCCTCCGCAAGCAGATACCCCAAGTCTGATGAGCTTCGAAGAAGTAGAGACTCTGTTTCACGAATTCGGCCATGGCCTTCAGCACATGCTCACTACTGTTGAGCACCCCCAGGCTGCAGGAATCAACAATGTGGAATGGGACGCAGTAGAACTTCCCAGCCAATTCATGGAGAACTGGTGCCTCGATCGATCCACATTGGCGGGGATAGCCCGCCACTGGCAAACAGGTGCCCCCCTTCCGGAAAAAGAATTCCAGAAGTTGCGCAAGAGTCGAACTTTCATGAAAGGGTGGGACACTCTGCGCCAGGTTCATCTAGCGCTCACTGACCTACGACTGCACAGCAATTGGACACCAGAATTAGATATCGAGCCCGATCAACTACGCCGCAAAATAGCCCTTGCTACAACAGTGATTCCCCCAATTGCTGAAGATAGATTTCTCTGCGCTTTCAGTCACATATTCGCCGGAGGCTACGCCGCTGGCTACTACTCATACAAATGGGCAGAAGTTCTCAGTTCTGATGCCTTTTCTGCTTTTGAGGATGCAGGTTTAGAACTCGAAAATCAAGTTCAAATCATCGGTATACGCTTTCGTGACACAGTGCTCAGCCAGGGAGGCAGCCGCTCCCCTGCGGCAATATTTAAGGCCTTCCGCGGACGATCAGCTACCAGCGAAGCCTTAATACGACATTCAGGGCTCCAAAACTCGGCTCCAGAGGAGATGTCTAGGAATTAAATGACTTAACTGTTGTAGCAAATAATGTAAATGCTGGCGCAATAGAGCCTGACAAATAATCCAGCAAAAGAGTTAAATAGATAACTTTAACATCCTTTATACTATGACTTTTCCCAATCACATTTGCTTTGCTTAGGTTTATCACTTCAGTATCATTTATTCAAAACAAATCAGGCTGAATCGAGCTTTCTTGCTTGGGAATTAATCTTATCATTACTACACTAACCGTGGTGGGTTATTTTTATCTATCAACTAGCAAGTATGCATACAAATGCTGCTCAACGTCAACCCTCTCGTCAATAGGATGTAGGCAAAAAGTACACTAATAGCTGAACGCTGATGGCGCCAATGGACCGAGGATTTGCGACATCATCTATAAATAAATTCTATCAAGCAGCCACTATAGGATCCAATTCAGTGTGCTTAGCGCTAGCATCATTTTCTTATGCGGCAAAGCTTGATTGTGATTGATCTCTCAAATGGCCTGGATCCCTTCTCACCCTTGGGTATAGTATTTTTAATTTTTGGAGTTATTTTCAGCATTTGCATACCATACTTTTTGATCAAGAGTGATGAAATTAATCCAAGCAAATAAAGCAAAGTCTATAGAGATAGTCCCCAAGCAGAAAGGATAGCCAAAATATATCGACAACAGCACTAATGAGATTGCCATTTCTGAAGCTTACAGGTGCATCATTGATCGCACTGGAATCTGTCTAAATAATGCTTTAACTGAAATGGTGATTAATGCTAATACTGTAAATACAGGCATTAGTGTTGATGTTAACCTTGATTTAACTGCAAATCCCGATCCCATCTCAAGCTCTTAAATATAGCAATAGTGCGAGAAAGTGAGACTACCTACGCAGCAGTTAGCCAATCAATACACAATTAAATAGTCAAGGCAGCCCCTAAGCATTTCAACCACTAGAGGCTTGACTGACTGCCAATGACTGCCAGATGGGATGCATTCAAAGAGAAAGAAATCACCTTCTCCTATAAATAAAATTCCTCTGTGTTAATAGCCAAGTAAATTTACCAACATCCTCCTTTAAATTACTTCTTGTCTTCGCTCTTCTCTAAAGGAATTCTTCTATTGCAATAGGGCATATATGTATGGGTTCTGCTTTGATCCTGAATAGTACCAACGTCCAAAGTCAAGGCTTTTAATCCACATTTATGTACCCTTCTTTTATTAGAAACGATATTCTTTTCATTTGTCGATTCATCTCAACATCGCCAAGTTAATCACCAAGAAGCGTTGAAACCATTAACTCCAAAGCCCGCGGATTAGTCATCAACTGTTGATGAGTAATCACGGGGACTTGCTGTTGCTTTCCAACAGGCAAGACAGCTTGCCAACCGGGAAACACCATTAGATCCCATCTGCAGAAAAAACTAGTGCAGTCCAGTCCGTGCAAAGCCGCAACCTCACTATTGAGCTTGCGCAGCAAGGGGCTGCCACGCTTCATGTCCGCCAAGCCAGCAAACAACCAATTTGGAATCCACTGGGCTGTAAGCGTTCCCTGCTGTGGACTGCCCACACTCAGGAAACGATGCGTTCGCCGTGCACCACCAAAATGTTGCAACCAAACGCGACTAATTACCCCTCCCATTGAGAATCCCAGCACATCGACAACCATTTCAGATCCCCACTGCTCAACGATGAGGGCATCCAACGTTTTGGCCAAGCTAGAAAGTGGAACAACCCCCAATCGATGGGGCAGATGAGGAATCAAAAGGGGAACCTGATGCTGTTCAAGTAGCTTCACCAGCCGTCCAAAAAGCTTCGGGGTGTCCCAAAGACCATGCACAAGTACAAGCGGGCGATGGGGTTGAGACACTGATAAGACATCAGTAAACATTGCAACCAGTCAGAACAGAGGTCAGGCTGTCGGCCAATGGCGATGCCTCTCCACAGCCACGCTGCCACTAAAACCTGACACCGGCGCCGCACATTTACGTAACAGCACTCGCATCGGCATAGGGCCGTAGAGATCTTCCAAAAGCGCTAGCAGTCGCTCGCTGAAGTGCTCAATAGTGAAACAAGTCAATTCAAAGGAGAGTCGTTGCATTGCACTAATAGCCAAGCTGTAGTCAGCAGTGGCATTTAGATCATCATCAAGGGCAGCTTCCTCAAGGTCTAACCAAAGACTGAAATCCAAGCTGAACCACTGCCCTTCACGTCTTTCATGATCAAGCACCCCTACATGAGCCCACAAGCGCAGATCATTAACATGAATGGCTCCTGAAGGTAGACGATTAATCACAGCGGCAGATCTCGGTGAGAAAACATACGCCTACCATCGGCATAGTCCGCCACGATATGACCCTCTCCACGCAACCGATAGCGATAGGTGATAAGTCCTTCCAATCCAACCGGACCCCTTGGAGGCAAGGTCTGCGTGCTAATGCCAACCTCAGCGCCAAAACCATATCGAAATCCATCGGCAAAGCGAGTGGAGCAGTTGTGATAAACCCCAGCACTATCAACGGCTCGAAGAAAATGATCAGCCGTCTCCTGATCATTGGTGACAATCGCCTCCGTGTGACGAGAGCTATAGCGACGGATGTGATCCAGAGCCCCCTCAAGGTTAGGCACCAACTTCACTGACAGAATCAGATCGAGATACTCCGTAGACCAATCCTCCTCACTAGCAGGCTCTTCTACTCCTAAAGCCCGGCTAGCTGAATCCCCAAGCAGGCGAACCCCTGCCTGACGGAAAGCAGGAATTGCAATCGCTAGAAACGCTGACGCAATGGACTGATGAATCAGCAGAGTTTCAATAGCGTTGCATGCCGCGGGGTACTGGGTCTTACTGTCGATCGCAATCTGCAGGGCCTGCTGGAGATCGGCCGTAGCATCTATGTAGAGGTGACAGATACCGTCCGCATGACCCAATACCGGAATTCGTGTGTTGTCTTGAATGAAACGCACTAACTCATTGCTACCGCGGGGGATAATCAAATCCACCAATCCTTCAAGACGAAGTAGGGCAATACTCTCCTTACGGGTGGTGAGCAAGGCCAGTGCTTGAGGATCCACCTGCGTTGCGGCCAACCCCTTCTTCAATGCCTCGATAATCGCCTCATTGGTGCAGTTAGCTTCACTACCGCCCTTGAGCATGGCGCCATTGCCAGAGCGAATCGCCAGTGAGGCGATCTGAATTACTGCATCTGGACGCGCCTCAAAGATCACTCCAAGCACCCCCAAAGGAACGGTGATGCGCTCCAAAACAAGACCTTGATCCAGTTCTCGATGCAGTTGAAGCTGACCAAGAGGATCAGATGACTGGGCCAATTGGCGCACCCCATCAATAGCCGAAACGAGTTTGGCTTCATCTAACTTGAGCCGAGCCATCAGAGCAGGAGCAAGCCCCTCAGCTCGAGCCCTCTCCAAATCCTGTCGATTAGCCGCAACAATCTGCTCTGAACAAGAAAGCAAAGAAGTGGCCATTGCCATCAAGGCTTTACGCCGCTGATCATCATCGCTCTGCCCAAGTGCCATGGCTGCTCGCCGCACCTTCGCTGCGCGCTGAAGCAACTCTGCCGAAGGCTCAGGGACTCCAGGAGAAGTTGTCATCACAGAGTGGTTGAACTGTGACTCATCATTGCGCCTCAAGGGGCATTCCCAACACTGATGAGACGTTGACAGGCAAGCCGAGCTGCTCCCATGCGTCCAGCCCCATTACCAAGAGCGCAGGCACGAATCTGCAAACCCTCCCTACTCACAGCTTGCACACGCTTCTCAACCTCCTTACAGACCGCTGGTAAGAAATGAACTGCCCCACCAGCGAGCCCTCCCCCGACTAGCACCAACTGAGGAGTAAACACATACACGAGGGAACTTATACCCACCCCAAGCATGCGGCCATAAGTCTCCCAGATTTCGAGAGCTTCCAGATCGCCGCATGCAGCACGGCAGCAAAGTTCTTCTGGATCACCATCCCAGAGACGTTGAAGAGCGCCAATGCTGGCGTACTGCTCCAGGGATCCATGATTACCACTATTGCAAATAGGACCTTCGGGATTAACACCAATCAGCCCAGGCTCGGCCGCGGCGCCGTTATGCCCTGTAAACAACTGACCACCAAGCATCACACCGCCACCAACACCCGTGCCGAGAGTGAGCAGAACTACGTCTCGAAAACCTCTAGCCGCTCCCTGCCATGCCTCGCCAACAAGAGCACAGTTGCCATCATTCGCCAAGGTAACTTGCCGGTTTAGTCGTGATTCCAGCCAATCGGCCAAAGGAACGTCAAGCCATCCAGGCAGGTTTATACAGACTCTGGCCACCCTAGCTTCGGCATCCATTGGCCCGGGCAATCCCACTCCTACAAAGCCAGCCTGATGATTGGGATCAACAATCTCGATAGCCTCGCAGAGGGCAACTGTGACAGCCCCAGGCATCGAGGGTTGAGGAGTTTGCAACTGGGTTTCTGCAAGCAGATAACCTTGCTGATCAAATCGACCCAACTTAATCGCGGTGCCACCCAGATCGACACCAATGAACTGGGGAGGGTCTATCACCACCGCGTTAAAAACGGAAAAATAATTGCAACTGGCTTTGCCAGGTTCCCTGAGTGTCAACAGAACCAGAGAGATCAATATTGGGACTTATCTGATAAGTAAGAGTTCCCTGAGGAGGAATGGCGCTGCGATCTGGGGTGGTCAAAACGGAAAGATTGAGTCGCTCTGTGATATCAATCCCAATGTTGGTGACCAACTCAAGCGAAGGTGGCACCTGACCAGAAACTCGCTCTCTGTTACTTGTCACCTCCGGCGAGACGTATGTAGGGGAAAGGGTGATTTGCATTCGTTGACTAAAAGCGTCAGAGACTGTTCCGATCAGGGGAGTGAGAAGAGATTGACCAATCACAGTTGCTAATGCCGCACTACTATCTTCTGCCGACAATGACGCCAGGGAATTCAAACCAATCAAGCCCAGCAGCTGAGCGCGAGGCATTGATGGCGAACTGCGTAAGTCAATGTACTGTCGACGTTGGCCGTCTTGTTGACGACTCCAGAGTCGATCTGCGGGGCCTTCTGCCTCCACCATTACTTTGATCATGCGAAACTGTCCTCCGACTCCTAGCGCACCTGTTCCATTGGTATCAAATACATTCGAAGATGCAGCACTGCTAGAGGTGCCAAAGCTGATGCTGTCGGAAACTTGAGCTGTCATGGCTACATCAACGTATGGAATCAAGCCTTGGGCATGCGTAAACACAGCCACATTCGAAGCTCGTCGATCAAGACTGAAGCTAGTAGTAAACAGATTCAATCGTCCGTTTAGCAGCCGTATCAAACCACGGGCCTGAAGCTTTGCATCAAGGGGACCATTCAAAGTAAGCGACCCTTTCGTGCGGAAATTAACCAACGGCTTAACCGCTACGCGCAGATTTGGCCCCAACTCCAATCGAAGATTGTCGAGACTGACAAAAGAGGTGCTTGGCAGTTGCGATTGCAACATATTGCTCCTACTAAGCTCTACCCCAGGTCCAAGCAACACCAATGGCTTCTTAAAATCCCAATGCTCCTCGAGCAGGGTGTTGGCATCAATAACTCTGATGCTGCTAGAAGCCTCTAGATTCGAACTCAAAGCAGACTTATTGGCGCCTCCAACGGAGGCAATCGGTCGCAAAAATCCTGAACCTGCAGGAGTAATGGCACCGTCATCAATCTTGAGCTCGCCTCCAATGAGGGGTTTAACCAAGGTGCCTGTGAGTTTGAGTTTGGCAGTCAACGCCACATCAGCCATTGGCAACTTGAAACGAGACTTGCTGATCTCGATAGTCAAAGGTTGCACCTGCGCTATAGGGCGGAGCAAGGCAATGGCTCCCGCACCCTGCAAAATGCCTTTAGAGCCAGTCCTTGCCTTGAGGTGCTGAACTTCAACACGATTGAAATCGAAAACCATATTCGCCTCTAACTCCTTGAAAACCTGATCCATGACTACGAGCTCGCAGTCCTTCATCACTAAAAAACCATTCGCCTGAGGATCTTTGAGGCTGCCGCTAATAAGCAACGAAAGATCGGTACTGCCCCCCTTCCAAGCGAGCGTTCCTGCCGCTAAACCATCCAAAAAGCGGAGGCCATCTCCGTGACTCTCAACCCTGACATCTATCGGTAAGTAGGGATCCAAAGGTACTTGACCTAACAGCGTTACAGGCTCTTGAGAAGAGGAGCTCCGCAGAGAGAGATCAAGTTTGAGAAGGGAGTCAGCAAGAAGTAGCTGCCCTTTGTCAAAGTTCAGCGTGCTATCGCCCAACCTGGCATTCTCTAAAACCAAATCAGCTGTGAGCTCAGGTCTTCCATGGCCAAGGCTGTATCGACCCGAAAGCCCTAAAGCGCCTCGCAATGAAGCCGGCAGAGGTGCTACTAACGAAAGTAAAGAAAAGGGAACGTGAAGCAAAGAGAACTTCCCTCCGCCACCATGCAACGGTCCCTGAATGGTGGCGAAAAGAGGCTTTACTTGTAATGCGTGATCCTGATCTTTACCTTCCCTCCAAAGGTGTCCTGTTGCCTTTAGATCTAGGTTTAACTTGGCTAAATCCGGACCTTTCAGATCAATCACCGCATCTATCTGCCCTCGCAAATCTTCTGGATGGATGACCTTGCTACGGCGATATAGCTGGTCAAAATTGTTTAAGGATTTCTGCGCAGCTAACAGAGCTTTAAGTTGACCGTCCAGAGAACCACCAAAGGTCTGCACCAACAACGTGCCCAGATCTCGAGCATGACCTAGCGCAGGTGGAGCAACATCATTAATTTTCGCAAGTTGTTGTGCAGTAGACGTCAGCCAACGAGCACTCAGACCGCGTGCCTCTGCCTTCGCTGAAAGTTCACCGCCAAGGCGACCTTGCCCAGCAAGGGTTAGCTGACCGGTATCTGGTGGCAACAGTTCACCAGTCAGTTTGTAGTACTGATTAGCAACCTTCCCCTGAAGCAGGGCATGTCGTAATTGAACACCCATCAACCCCGGATGACTGATGGTGACTTGCCCCTCCAACCCCATAGGTTGAAAACCCAGGCTGCCTGACCCATTCAGCTGACCATAAACGCCTTCAAAGCGCTGCTTGGCTGATAGAGCAACCTCAACCCCATCCAGACGAAAGTCATTGAACTGCCAGCGATAGCTTTCTGGGATGCCCTTTAGCGATAGTCGTCCATCGCCACGAGTGATATTTAACTCCTTGGGAAACCAATCGCGACCAAGATGAGACGTGAGCTGACCGGGAATAACCGACCCCTGTGAAGCCATCCGCAGGGTGAAGCCACCAGTAGGGAGCGCAGCCAATTTCCCTCGCCAATCTTCCGGCAGCCGCAGACTGCCCATCTCTGGATTCACCACCTGAATGGAAAGATTTGGACGAAGATCCGATAGAGATCCCCTCACCTGACCAGAAGCAGCAAGGGTCCCGTCAATTGAGGTGGTTAGAAACGGAGCAAAACGAGCCATTGGCAAAGGAGCCAAATTCAGTTCGGCCTGAAGTTCTCCACTGAGCAGGCGACCCTGATTAACTGACAAAGGCATATCCGCCACAACCTTGAGCTGAGGACTGCTGAACTGCTTCAAGCGGAGTAAACCCGACTCCGCCGACCATCCCGCTTGCAAAGACCAATGTTCCAGCAAAGGATTGCGTTGTTGAGCAAGGAATAGCTGAAGCTTGGGGCTAGATGAAGGCCCCTCGAGCTGAACCTTCCCCTTGATTAGAGATTGGTTACCGAGAAGATTGGATATCAGAGGGAAGCTCTTCCTTTCAGGCCCCGCCAGCTCCAGATTCTGGCTACTTACCCCTAACTCAGGATATAAAGACCCGCTGGCACTGACCTTTACACCTGGACCATCAACTTCAAAACTGTCGAGGATTGCGTTAAAGGCCTTTGGATCACGCCAATCAGTGTTGATCTGCAATTTCAGTTGCAGCGGACCATCTACAGGAATCTGCTGATCAGGTATCCAGCGCCCAGTGGCTTTCAATCGAGGCTGATACCAAGGTCCATCGATACGAGCCTTGAGGGTATGTCCTTGATGCTGCTGATTGACCTTTAAATCAAGGTCATAGGAATTATTCAGTCGAGCCCCCCCCTGAAGAGAAGCTGTCCAAGATCCATAGTGCCACTCACTCAGAGGCAGCTTTAGCTGATCATCGCGACAGCTGAGCCTGGCCTCATGGGAAGAAAGTGACTCTTTCAAAAAACCACCCCGCATTTGAAAGCCAACCAGTGAGAGAGCTCCCTTGCAGCCCATAAGCCCCGGCTGAGCACTGATTTGCAAATCACCACCAATCTGGCCCTGCATGTTCACGGGCGCCATTCCAGGCAAAAGCCCCTGCAATGGCTTAAGCCTGATCTGTTTCAAACGAACACGAGCCTGTAGATCCAAACGATCCCAATGCCCACTGCCTTTAAGGAATAATCGTCCTTGATCTGGCAAACCAAGTTGGGCAGACCCATTGACCCGCCTCTCCGCTAACTGGAAGTCTGCGCGAGCGCTGGCGGTGAACTTCAGGTTGGCTGGCTGAATATGCACCCTCGTGGGCTGAATCAACCGCAGCCGAATATCAAGCTTTGGCGGCGGTTTTCCTTTGGATATGCCTGGAACCCAGTAGGAGCCATTGTTGTTGCGAAGCAACGTCAATCGCGATCCCTCAACGGTGACCACGGCTACAGGTCGCAAGCGAATCAGACTGGCAAGTGGCGCGAACCCTATCGTTAAACCGGAGAGTGAAGCACTTGAGTTGTCCTCAGGCCCCGGCAAAATTTCAGTCGGGCCAATCGCTAATCCCAAAGGCCGCAAGCCCCGGTAAGCACCAATTTTCAAAGGATGGCCAAGAGGGGCTGAAAGCGTCTGCTCCAGCTGTGGACGCAGACGCTTATAAAGATCAGCAGCAACTCGATCAGCGCCAAACCAAACGGTTACACCGCCAGTCAGCAGTAGAACAGCCGATAACTTCCATCGTTTTTTAGCCAAGGATGGAATCCTTACTCCCATCGGTTTGAGTCAAACTTCCCGGGAGCGTGCGAAATATAAGTAGTTCCCATGCAATTCACCAACTATCCATGTCCATTCCAGAGTTAATTCAAACCGCTACCGGATGGCTTGCCTGGTCAGGGCTAGCCCTAAGCGGCATCACCTTAATTGCTTTCTTAGTGCGATGGGAGCAACGTTTCCGCCTGATTGGCGTGACCAGCTTCAACCTTCTGCTTTTAGCGAGCTGCTGGGCTTTTGGCGTCAGTTACACACCTCCACTAGCCATAGAGGGAGCTCTAACAGTCCCGGTGGTGTATGACAACAGCACTGACCTTGTAGTCGCTCAGGCATCAGCAGACTTTCCGGATGCGGCAATAAAACCCACATTGGAACAATTGGCCGGCAACCTGCATGCAGGTGGTTACAACAGCCCGGCAGTGCATGTGCGACTTCGCAAACTAGAACCAGCTGGAGATGGTGTCAGTCAACCAGTGATCCTCGGCGAAGTAATCCGCGACTTGCATCAGAACATCACCTTGCCAGTGGCTGAAAAAAGCCATGCAGAATGATCAACCTCTGGCCGATCTGCCTCAGAGCTTTCGTCACGAACACGCCCAGCTCATTACGGCAGGAATCACAACATGGATCGCTCTTAAACATCTTGAGGACAAACAACTAAACCATCTCGCCAAAGACAGCCTTGCCACTATCCGCAACCTAAAAAGATTGCGAGGCATAGCTGCACTTGTTTGCGACCTAAAATTGAATCCAGCAGATGCTGCATTACTAGTCCACTCAGGATTAGCAACAACAAAGGCGTTGGCGGCTGCTAATCCAGATGATGTTGTGTCGCAGACAGGACGACTACAACGTCAACTCAACAGCAACCAACAATCACTCGTAAACCTTGTTATTGCCAAAAAGTGGATCAAGCTTGCCCAAGCCAGGCAACTGCAGAACTGACCCTCAAATCCACACATACCCGGTAAAGATGTCTCAAATATAGAGAGCAACACTTCGCGATCCCAATGCGCTACTTTCCAGCGCTAATCGTATTGGCCCTTGCCATTACTTCGGATGTCAAGGCGCAATCCAACCTGCTTGAAAGCGTCAAAAATAATAAAAGCGAATCTATTGCTCTGTGCAATCAGTTCGAGGCCCTTAATGCCAGTGGTGCTTCAGCCTATTCAGCACAATCAATCGCAAAAGTAGCCCGACAACGCAACCTCAGCTCCAAGGAAGCGGAGATTGTGATCACCTATGTGATCGGAATGCACTGCCCGAATGTCCGCTGAAGGTCAAGTTGGCCAGGAATCCGTGCGCTGGCGCGATGCCAGCCTGACTCTCTCTGACGGGGTCAAACTCGTTTCCAAGCTGTGGTTTCCCAAAGGTGGAGGAACCTGGCCGGCCCTATTGATGCGGCAGCCATACGGCCGCAATATCGCCTCTACTGTGACTTACATCCATCCAGCCTGGTGGGCAAGTCATGGCTACTTGGTGGTAGTACAGGACGTCCGCGGGCAGGGTGATTCTGAAGGCGATTTCCATGGCTTCTCTCAAGAGGCTTCTGACACCAGCCAGACGCATGCTTGGGTTCGAGCATTACCTGAATGCAATGGCCGCCTTGGAACCTATGGCTTTTCCTATCAGGGCCTGACACAACTGCTTGCTGAACCGGGGACACCACCACCGGATTGCCTATCACCAGCCATGGCTGGTGTTGATGAACGCAACCATTGGAGCTGTGAAGGCGGTGCGCACTGGTGGCACCTTGGCCTGGCCTGGGGCCTGCAATTGGCAGCATTACAGGCTCGTCGCCTTGGTAATGAGGAAGGTTGGCAGGAAATCCGCCGCAGCCTGGAAAACGGGAGCTATCTATATGAAGGAACTGCAATTCTGAAACGCCATGATCCTCAGGGGATGGCACTTTCGTGGCTAAGTCGCTCAGGCCAGAGCGACAAAGGTTGGACCGTTCATCAGCCCTTGAAATCCTGGCTTCGTCAACCGATGCTGCTTCTGGGTGGCTGGTGGGACCCCCATCTACAAGGCCTGCTTGACCTATATCGAAGATCTAGCCAAGCAGGCGGCAATCCTGAACTTCATATTGGTCCAGCCAGCCACCTTCAATGGTGGCCAGAAGCACAACAGCTTCAACTGAACTTCTTTAATCGCCATCTACAAACCTCGCAAGTCTCAACTAATCAAGAGAGTCATTTGTGGGGCTGGAACATCACGACCAGTCAATGGCAAGAAATCACAGACGCCACTCAAACACAAAAATCGCCAATATCAGGCTGGGGTCTTTTCAGTAAAGGGATGGCCTGCCTGGATCCATCAGAAGGAATTCTGCAGCGCAATAAAGCAGGAAGCGGTGTGGTTTACGTGGTCCATGACCCTTGGCGACCGGTTCCAGCAGTGGGAGGACATCTAAGCCCACAACCTGGACTAGTCGAGCGAAATGCCGTGGACCAGCGCGCCGATGTCGCCACCTTCACCAGCCAGGCAGTGCAGGAATCACTGCAGCTAAATGGAATCCCAGCACTGCATCTGACCATGCAGTCAGATCAACCAGGATTTGACCTTTGCGTCGCCCTCTCCATTGTCAATCGAAGCCAAAACCAAGCAAAGCAACTCACAACCGGGACTCTGCGAGTGCAAGGGGAGCAGGCCCTGCAACTTCTGCCGCGCAAGCTGCTATTGCAACCAATACTGGCCGACTTGCAACCAGGAGAGCGACTGAGACTATCTATAGCCGGTGCCGCCTGGCCGGCCATCGGGGTAAACCCAGGCCAAGACCAACAACCCTGCGGCCCTCCTTCTTCCCATTGCCAAGTGGTAACTCTGACTTTGCAGCTTTCTGGATCAAAGTTAATGCTCTTGCCGCTCAATTCCGGCAATATAGATATCGATTTTTCTCAAGAGCCTTGAAGTTATCAGCTTGCTTAATGGCCCTATCCCTTGGGCTCCCCTGCAGCCTGAGCGCACTACCCCTGCCAACTTTGGCAGCAGAGCAGTCCATTCAGAAAACCACGCTTAGCCCTGCTCAGGCGACGAAAACAGCGCAAATCCTCCTGAAAGCATTAGCAATTCAAGATGCCAAAACCATCTATGCCCAGCTGTCGGGAGCACTGCATAGCACTACTACCATCGAACGAATCCAACAGCGCCTAGAGAATCGGCCCCGCGTAGTTTACGGAAATCGCATTATCGATGTCAGCTCAGGTTTAGACGACACCACTGTTAAAGCCATGGTCATGACCTCAAAGGGAGATATTCCTCTGGTCATGGTTCTCGATGAGAGAGGGAAATTAATTGCATGGGAATGGAGTGACCGGGATCTAGCGATCGAACAATCGGCTATTGATTTCGTTGACAATTTGGCTTCAAAACGCTGGATCTCTGCACGTTCCCTGCTTGAACTGAGCTTCCAACAGGAGCTAAAACCGGAAGACCTACAACGCAAATGGACAAAACTCGATCGAGTTACTGGGGGATTCAAAAAGGTTGAAAATGCGATCGTTGCCAGCCAGGGTGGAGAACAACAGCTGGTTCTTGTCACTATCCAATTCGGAAATCTGACAGACAACCTTTTCGTAATTTTTAACAGCCAAGGAAAGATCATCAACGTGGATTTCTCCCCTGATCTTGTCTGATTAATCAGCATTCCCTGATCCAACTTCCACTACTGGCGCTTAGTTCGCCCTTCATGCCCACGAATCGATCTAAGCTCCCGGCCAACAATGCCTTTGCCTGATGACCACCAGTTTTGCCCTCGACTGGATGGTTCAGGACAGCCAAAGGCTTGCCGAATGCCGCCACGAGAGTCCCTTTTCAGTGCTTGGTCCACAGCCCCATGAGGGGCAATGGATAGTACGTATCTGGATGCCGGAGGCCAGTCAAGTAGAGCTGCTCGTGAATGGCAGCACTACTGCCACGACTACTCCCAATCACCCTTGGATCTTCGAAGCAGTACTTGACCAAGACCCTGGTAGCTCATATCAAGTTCGAATTCAACGTGGAGGAATCGAGCACAACCAACACGATCCCTGGGCCTTTCGCGAGGAATGGATGGGGGAGATGGACCGTCATCTCTTTGCTGAAGGCAACCATCACCACATCTGGCAACGCATGGGAGCTCACTTAGTTGAGCGTCAAGGTATTGAAGGAGTGATGTTTTGCCTCTGGGCGCCTCATGCCCGCAGCGTTTCCTTGCTCTGTGATTTGAACTCGTGGGATGGACGCCATCACCCGATGCAACAACGCCAAGGAGGCCTTTGGGAATTGTTCATTCCAGGTCTAAAGGAAGGAAGCCTTTACAAATACGAAATCCGGGCTCAGAACGGCCATTGCTATCAGAAAGCTGATCCCTACGGTTTCCAACACCAGGTGCGACCAGCAACCAGTTCCTTAGTGGCAAAACTGGATCGATATCACTGGCAAGACGAGCAATGGATGCGGCAACGAGACAGCCGCAATGCTGTGGATCAGCCAATTTCAGTGTACGAATTACACCTTGGCAGCTGGAAACATGCTGCTGCCGATGAACCTTATGTCGAAGCGGATGGCAGCCATCGAGCACCGGTTCCTGCTGCAGACATGAAGCCTGGAGCACGGCTGCTGACCTACCCAGAACTGGCCGATCAACTAATTCCATACGTGAAAGATCGAGGTTTCACCCATATCGAACTAATGCCAATCTCGGAGCATCCATTTGATGGTTCTTGGGGATATCAGGTCACTGGTTGGTATGCCCCCACCAGTCGATATGGAACACCAGATGAATTCCGTGCCTTTGTTGACCGCTGCCACGCCGAAGGTATCGGTGTAATCCTCGACTGGGTGCCTGGACATTTCCCGAAGGATAGTCATGGCCTTTCCTTCTTTGATGGGACCCATCTCTACGAACATTCCGACCCACGCATTGGCGAACACAAGGAATGGGGCACACTGATTTTTAACTACAGCCGAAACGAAGTTCGTAACTTCCTAGTTGCCAATCTTGTCTATTGGTTTGAACAATTCCACATTGATGGCATTCGTGTTGATGCAGTCGCCTCGATGCTCTATCGCGACTACCTTCGCCCTGACGGAGAGTGGCTTGCCAATGAAGAAGGCGGACGAGAAAACACCGAAGCCGTTCAATTCATGCAACAGGCCAATCATGTTCTCTTTCAACACTTCCCTGGTGCACTTTCAATCGCGGAGGAGTCAACAACCTGGCCAATGGTTACCCAACCCACGGATATAGGAGGACTAGGATTCAACCTCAAATGGAATATGGGCTGGATGCATGACATGCTCGATTATTTCGAGCTTGATCCTTGGTTTAGGCAATTTCACCAGAACAACATCACCTTCTCAATCTGGTATACCTACACCGAAAAATTCATGCTGGCACTTAGTCATGATGAAGTTGTGCATGGCAAAAGCCACCTACTTCATAAAATGCCAGGAGATGATTGGCAGAAATATGCAAATGTTCGTGCATTACTTGCCTATATGTGGACCCATCCAGGCAAGAAAACTATCTTCATGGGAATGGAGTTTGGTCAACGCTCAGAATGGAATGTATGGGGAGATCTTCAATGGGAACTTTTGCAGCATGAGCCCCATAAAGGTCTGCAGAAACTAGTTGATGACCTCAACATTATCTACAAATCAGAACCGGCCCTTTGGCGAGACGATTTCGATCAATATGGATTCCAATGGATCGACTGCAATGACAATCGTCATTCTGTAATCAGCTTTATGCGTCGTGAAAACAGTAGTGGGAGCTGGCTTGTTGTTGTCGCTAACTTCACCCCACAAAGCCATTCCCAATACAGGGTTGGAGTGCCTATTAGTGGCTACTACGAGGAAGTTCTCAACACAGATAGCTCCCGTTATGGCGGCAAAAATCTTGGCAACATGGGCGGAAAGCTTACAGATGAGTACAAGATCCACGGATATGAGCAGTCACTTGATCTCTGCCTACCAGCACTGAGCGTGCAAATCTTCCGCCACAACCCTAAACAAAGCCTTTAAGTTCAGCTCCAACCAAAGAACATGTGACGAAACTGCGGCCTCCACATCGCTGAAGACCTTAACAACAACGGCCTTCAGGTAAGTTTTCTGATTGATCCTGACCCGTGTAATGAGCGACTCCCTGCCCCTGTTGCTCCGCGCTGCGCGTGGTGAATTAGTCGAGCGTACCCCTGTTTGGATGATGCGCCAGGCGGGCCGCTACATGAAGGTCTACCGGGATCTCCGGGACCGCTACCCCAGTTTTCGCGAGCGTTCCGAGAACCCTGATCTCTCTTACGAGATCTCGATGCAGCCCTTCGAGGCCTTTCAGCCTGATGGAGTAATCCTCTTCTCAGACATCCTCACGCCTCTGCCTGGAATGGGGATCGATTTCGACATCGTCGAAAGCAAGGGTCCTCTAATCCAAGAACCGATTCGCAGCCTTAGTCAAATTGAGGCACTGCATCCACTAGAGCCCAATGAAACCATGCCTTTTGTTGGCGAGGTGCTTGGACGTTTGCGTGAAAGCGTGGGAAACAAAGCAGCCGTTCTGGGCTTTGTAGGAGCTCCCTGGACGCTTGCTGCCTATGTGGTTGAAGGTAAAAGCAGCAAAAACTACGCCGTGATCAAAGCCATGGCCTTCCAACAACCAGATCTGCTGCATCGTTTACTCAACCATTTCGCCGAATCGATTGCCACCTACTTGCGCTATCAGATCGACGCTGGTGCCCAGGTAGTGCAAATGTTTGATTCTTGGGCCGGTCAACTCAGTCCGATCGACTACGACACCTTTGCAGCGCCTTATCAGAAAAGAGTTGTAGAGCTTGTCAAGGCCACTCATCCAGATACGCCAATGATCCTCTACATCTCCGGCAGCGCTGGAGTATTGGAGCGTATGGGCAGCACTGGGGTCGACATCGTCTCTCTCGACTGGACTGTTGACATGGCTGATGGCTGCGCCCGACTTCCCAAGCACTTAGGAGTGCAAGGCAATGTTGACCCAGGCCTTTTATTTGGTACGCCTGAAGCAATCCGCGAACGAATTGTGGATGCAGTGCGCAAAGCTAAGGGCCGTCGTCACATCCTCAACCTCGGCCATGGCATTCTTCCGGGAACCCCAGAAGACAATGCCAGGGTGTTCTTTGAAACTGGCAAAACTGTCAACGACCTAATTGGATCAGCCGCTTGACTGCAGCTCGCATCCTGATCACAGGGGCTAGCGGCTGTGTTGGTCAATACACTGCCGCCTGGCTTCTTGAAAACTCTGATGCCGAGTTACTGCTATGGCTAAGAGAGCCAACAAAACTAACGGCCATCTCAGCGCAGCACCCAAGAGTCCAACTTCTAGTTGGAGATCTGCGCAAACCACATTGTTTTGCTAATCAGCTAGCAACAGTCACCCGCGTTATTCACACAGCAACTGCATGGGGGGATCCAGAGCGAGCTCATCAGGTAAATGTTGTAGCCGTCAAAGCTCTTCTTGAGCTTTTAAATCCAGATGTCGTTGAACAGATCACCTATTTCTCTACCGCAAGCATCCTCAACAAGGCACTCCAACCATTGCCAGAGGCACTCTCTTATGGCACTGAATACATCCAGACCAAGGCAAAATGTCTCCATGACCTTGAGCACCATCCTCTAGCAAAAAGAATCGTGGCAGTGTTTCCCACACTCGTTTTCGGGGGAAGAATTGATGGCACGAGTCCTTTCCCTACCAGCTATCTCACCGAAGGTTTGGCAGAAGCAAGCCGCTGGCTTTGGTTGGCACGCTGGCTAAGGGCAGACGCCAGCTTTCATTTCATTCACGCAGCAGATATTGCGATCATCTGCGGCCATCTGGCTACGACACCTCCGCAACCAAATCGCGAGGTTGGTCAAGGTGCTGTTCGGCGTTTAGTTATGGGCCAAGCGGCTATCTCTGTAAACGAAGCTGTTGCAACCCTATGTCGCTGGCGAGGGGTGAGACGAACACCCGGCATAACCCTCTGGGGTTGGCTAATTGAAACCCTAATAAAGGTGCTCCCAATCGAAATCAATGCCTGGGATCGCTTCAGCATTAAACAGCGTCACTTCGTGCATGATCCAATCACCACTCCAGAACGCTTCGGAGGCCAAAGCATTGCCAGCAACCTTGAAGCAGTATTAGCTGATTCTGGGCTGCCACAACGAGGAAAAATTCCTAATCAGGGTTAAAGTTCTATAAACGACCTTATTTAATCCCTCATGGTCTCAATGCTTCGCTCCATTGCTGGAGCTTTCTGCGCCCTACTTTTGGTGCTTGGTATCGGAGTATCAACCGTTCAAGCTGCAACTGTTGAAGTAAAGCTTGGCAGCGATGCAGGCATGCTGGCGTTCGAACCCAGCAACATCAAAATCAAAGCCGGGGACAAAATTAAGTTCGTCAACAACAACATGGCCCCACACAACGCCATCTTTGAAGGCCACGACGAGCTGAGCCATACAGATCTAGCCTTTGCCCCTGGTGAGTCCTGGGAAGAAACATTCTCAGACGCGGGCAATTATGACTTCTACTGCGAGCCCCATCGCGGTGCAGGCATGGTTGGGACAGTAGTTGTCGAATGAGATCAAGCAATCAGATGAATTATTAGCAAACAGCTCCACCTAAAAGTCTGCAAAGGGCAAGGGTAACGATCAATTGATCAACCCCTTGCTCTTTTTTTATTTTCAAGAAATCCAAGCTCCTTCTGGCGAACTGAAAATAACTCTCGAGAGATTGCTGCGATCAAAAACTAGATGTATCATCAGGGCGCTTTTGCAGGATTAATGACACGTAAAGGACTATCAGATCTTCTCCATGCTGCAGAGCACAGCTCGGCCTTACGGCGTGAATTGCGAAATTGCTCTAATCATCAAGATCTGCTGGCCCTAGCCGCAAACCATGGTTTCACTATCAAGCTTTATGACCTTCAAAATGAAGAGGAGTCGCAACGTATAGATGATTGGTTCCAAACCAGTAAAATAGATCCAATACGCAAATAGTTCAATCAAGCCAGAGCATATTCAAAAGCCTACAAATGAGAGTCCTAAGTTCATAGGCCGATTGGCCAGAAAATCACCTTAATTGTCTTAGAGAAAGCAAATTAATATCCATTACCATTGAGGAGCTAAATAACTGTTAAATAACAAAATAGTTTCTCAGCTGAGTGTGGCAAACCCTACACTGCCGAAGAAGCCGAACCAATCAGAACGGTTAACCGCTTGGCCTAAATGATCAATGGACATACGGTTTAATCAACGAAAAAGAACACATGCAACCAACGGCTGAAAAATTCACTGAAAAAGCCTGGGCCGCAATTATCTCGGCACAGCAACTTGCCCAACAACACAAACAGCAGCAACTAGAAACAGAACATTTACTTCTTTCATTGCTGGAGCAAAATGGCTTAGCAGGCAGGATCCTGGAGAAAGCCGGTGTCTTGATTGGCAACCTACAAACAGAGCTAGAAACATATCTGCAAAAACAGCCAACCCTGCAAGCTGCCCCAGAATCTATCTATTTAGGTAAGGCAATCAATACTCTGCTTGACCATGCAGAACAACACAAGAAAGCCTTTGGCGATAGCTTTATCTCGATTGAACACCTTTTACTAGCCTTAGCTGAAGACAAGCGTTGCGGTCGACAGCTGCTCAGCCAAGCCGGCGTGGATGCAGGCAAACTAAAGGTCGCAATTGATGCGGTACGTGGCAACCAGAAGGTGACCGATCAGAACCCAGAAGGAACCTACGAATCCCTCGAAAAATATGGCAGGGAACTGACTGCTGCTGCTCGCGAAGGCAAGCTCGACCCCGTAATCGGACGCGATGATGAAATCCGACGCACGATTCAGATTCTCAGCCGCCGCACCAAAAACAACCCCGTGCTAATCGGGGAACCGGGGGTTGGTAAAACCGCGATTGTTGAAGGTCTGGCGCAGCGGATAGTCAACGGTGATGTGCCTGCAGCCCTGCAGAACAGACAGTTAATCGCTCTTGATATGGGTGCCTTGATTGCAGGTGCGAAATACCGAGGTGAATTCGAAGAGCGCCTCAAAGCAGTGCTTAAAGAAGTCACCGCTTCCGAAGGACAAATAGTTCTTTTTATTGATGAAATCCATACTGTGGTTGGCGCAGGCGCGACCGGTGGTGCGATGGATGCCAGCAACCTGCTCAAGCCAATGTTGGCTCGAGGTGAACTGCGTTGCATCGGTGCCACAACCCTCGATGAGCATCGGCAGCACATTGAAAAGGATCCAGCTCTAGAGAGAAGATTCCAACAAGTGCTTGTGGATCAACCCACAGTGCAAGACACCATTTCGATTCTTCGCGGTCTCAAAGAGCGCTACGAAGTGCATCATGGTGTGCGCATTGCCGACAACGCCCTCGTTGCTGCAGCCGTTCTCAGCAGTCGATATATCGCCGATCGTTTTCTGCCAGACAAAGCCATCGATCTGATGGATGAATCTGCTGCACGACTAAAAATGGAAATCACCTCCAAGCCGGAGGAAATTGACGAGATCGATCGCAAGATTCTGCAGCTTGAGATGGAAAAACTTTCGCTAGGACGCGAATCTGATTCTATTAGTAAGGAAAGGCTGGAGAAATTAGAACGTGAACTTGCTGAATTAGCAGAGCAACAGAGCGCTCTAAATGCACAGTGGCAAAAAGAAAAAGGTGCGATTGATGATCTTTCCTCGCTCAAAGAAGAGATCGAACGGGTGCAATTGCAAGTTGAGCAAGCTAAACGAAGTTACGACCTCAATAAAGCAGCCGAACTTGAGTATGGAACTCTGGCGGGATTACAGAAACAACTGATCGAAAAAGAAACTGCCCTAGTCCAAGAAAGTGATACAGCAGATAAATCACTACTGCGAGAGGAGGTCACGGAAGACGATATCGCTGAGGTCATTGCCAAATGGACCGGGATCCCAGTCGCCAAGCTTGTGCAGTCAGAAATGGAAAAACTGCTTGGACTTGAAGCCGAGCTCCATGAGCGGGTGATTGGTCAACAACCAGCTGTCAAAGCTGTTGCAGATGCGATTCAACGTTCTAGAGCAGGTTTAAGTGATCCCAACCGCCCGATTGCAAGCTTTCTGTTTCTTGGCCCCACTGGGGTAGGCAAAACAGAGCTATCCAAGGCATTGGCCTCTCAACTATTCGATAGCGAAACAGCCTTAGTGCGAATCGACATGTCGGAATACATGGAGAAGCACACCGTAAGCAGACTAATCGGAGCACCTCCTGGTTATGTCGGCTATGAGGCTGGCGGACAGCTCACTGAGGCAGTACGCAGACGCCCTTATGCAGTAATCCTCTTCGATGAAGTGGAGAAAGCACACCCAGATGTATTCAATGTGATGCTGCAGATCCTTGATGATGGACGTGTCACCGACGGTCAGGGTCGCACCGTAGATTTCACGAATACAGTGTTAATCCTTACTAGCAATATTGGCAGCCAATCAATACTCGAATTAGCTGGAGACCAAGACCAATACAAGGAAATGGAACGACGGGTTAATGATGCTTTGCATGCTCATTTCAGACCTGAATTCCTCAATCGCCTGGATGAAACAATCATCTTCCATAGCCTCAGGCGCGCGGAACTGCGTCAAATCATTGCCCTCCAAGTGAATCGGTTGCGTGAGCGTCTTGAGGATCGCAAACTCTACCTAGAGGTCAGTGATGCAGCTGCTGATTGGCTGGTAAGTGCTGGCTATGACCCTGTTTATGGAGCAAGACCACTCAAGCGAGCCATCCAACGCGAGCTAGAAACCCCAATAGCCAAAAGCCTCCTGGCTGGCCACTATGGAGATAACCAAACTGTGCATGTGGATGTCAAAGAAGACAAGCTGGTGTTGCACTAAACCCTCATCCCATCGACTCTTATCGGAAACGAAGATTGCAACTTGATTTCAGCTAAGTAGCTGCTTGAAACCACTCGGGCTTTGCTTCAAAACAAGCTGCATTGGCCTCATTCTCACGCGCTTCTACTCGCCAACAACAAGTGCGACCAGCATCTCGATCAAACAAAAGGGCATTGGCCCATTGCCAAACCAGCTCTGCGCTGGACTCCATTCCTACATTTTTCATAACCCTCAGATCAATAGCACCCTGATAATGCAATTCCTGCCATTGAGGCAGGAGGGGATCATCAGAATTAGCGAGAAAGGTGTGATCAAATTGCTCACGAAGTTGTTGTTCTAAAGGCCTAAGGCTGGAAAAATCAACTACAAATCCGTAGCAATCAAGCTGCTTTGCCGCAAACCAAAAAGTAAAACTACGGCTATAGCCATGCACGAATCGACAGTGTCCAGAATGACGCCACTGCCTATGGCAACATGGATATCCAGCAAAATGCTTGCTACAGGTGTAAGCGAGTTCAATAGTGTTAGTCACAGTCGTCAATCATAGCAATGCCTGCAGCCTGCAGATTAGTGGGTATTGAATATTACAGTAAAAGAGAGATTTAGATATCCTGCACAGATCCATCTATTGATCTGGAATATGGCCAACAGGATAGCTCTTGCTAAACAAAGGAACAAAGACAAATACTCGTTAGTATTGTGATTATCAAAAACACACTTGCTTGGCTAGCCAGTGATTAACATGAGCCCCTAAACTAGGGCAATCCTATTACTCACAAAGCAAGGACCAGCCCATACTCCTAATATCCTTTAATAGCCCAAAGCTAATCAGAATACTTTTGCCAGTCAACTGATCAAAAGGGGACAATTCCCGCCTAATGACAATGGCCCCAACTTAAATCGTTGCCTTGCTGCCTCATCTATTCAAAATACAAATCAAATACACAAGCATCTCAAGAAAACGGATAAGTTAACAGAAACTCTCACTCAGAATTGTCTTGCAGTTCTGTCTTCAAAGAAGACACTCAAGCCATGTGCCACACTCATCAACAGTTTGCCCCCAACTCAATACCTATTAATCAATAGATGTCGATATGCATTTGCCTATGGCAGTATTATCACATGTTAATCAACAGCGCTGGCTATTCCAATCAAAAAAGCTAAAAGAATTCAGAGTGATTCAATCTGCCCCACGAGCCAATAAGCAACTTTCATTTGCCTATTAATTCCTTGCTACTAGCTAGCTAAAACCTGAGAATACGCTCTAGGCATAAAGAAATGTCCTGACGGGCGCTGAGGGATGATTGAAAGCCACCACCTACGTGCATTGAGGAAGAATGCAACCCCTCAGCCCCGCCTTCATCGATCAACTCCGTTTCAACGAAGTCGGCCTGATTCCAGCAATCTCCCAAGATTGGCTTGATGGAGCCGTGCTGATGATGGCCTGGATGAATCGCACCGCTCTGGAGCAGACATTAAAGAGTGGCGAAGTTCACTACTGGAGCCGCTCTCGCCAGGAGCTCTGGCATAAAGGTGCCACTAGCGGCCATACCCAGATTCTCAAGGGAATTCGCTATGACTGCGATGCTGATGTGCTTTTACTCAGCATCGAACAAGCCGGCTTGGTGAGTTGTCATACCGGAGCACGAAGCTGTTTCTTCGAACAGGCGAACCAGCCTTCGCAGGCAGGTGCACAGGCTCTTCCCCCGCCGATGGATGCCTGCAGTGAACTTTTTCGGGTAATTGAAGAACGCAACACCACACCTGAACCTAATAGTTATACAAACAAACTTTTAGAAGGTGGTGACAATCGCATCCTCAAAAAAATAGGCGAGGAGAGTGCAGAATTTGTGATGGCCTGCAAAGACAATGATGCGAATTCAATTGCCGAGGAAGCGGCTGACCTTATTTTTCATCTGCAAGTAGCTATGGCCCACCACGAGGTGAGCTGGCGACAAGTGCTCGAGGTGCTGGCCAGTCGCCGTGGAGCACCACGTAGATCCTGAAAACCAGATCTGCACAAAAACTATTCAAATTTCCCCCTTAGTCTCGTTGCTCAAAGTTGTTGGACTGGGAACGAACCCACTGCAGCGTGAGTTTATCTCTGGCAGAGAGAATCAATACTGGCACTGCCCCCTGGGATACGGCCATGGCATCGCCAACATGATCACTATGCCCCCATAAACCAAACGCATGGCCTAGTTCATGTAAAGCTGCGGACTGAAGGACAGATGCCCGCAGTTCAGGAGAAACCATTACCTTCACCCTGGGTTCAAGTTGGATAGCCATTTCCCGTCGAACCTCGACGATCTTCAGAAGACTGCGGCCATTGCTGGCACGCCAACCCGAGGCGAGCTGTCGCAGCGGAGGGCGTTTTCTAAACACCAGCACATGAGCTCGTTCACTCTCCGCTACTCGAGTCACTGGAATCACTTCAGACCAGCTATTCAGCGCAGCATCCACAGCACCTGCCCATCGCTTTAACCAGCGATTGCCCGCCACAGAGCCTTCAGGGTCTGGTTCAATCCATACACACCAATGCGAAAGGCTTGGATAACCAAAACTGGTAGTTTCCAACTTATCGACATACCCGGGCCCATCTCTGAGCTCGGGTAATTGAAGCCCCCCATTGAGTACACGAATTTCTTGTGCTGGTGGACAGGGATCTGGAACCATGTCGCTCAATGAGAAGGGAGGCCGACGCCACGGGCCATCAAGGTTGCAAAAAGAGGAATTAATGCAAATCCAATAATTTCAATATTGATGAACCAACCGAGACGAGTGACTAAAGAAGAACTCACCTCAGGCAGCTCTCCCTTTCGCAGTGGAATAGCCCAGAGGATATAGGTGACGGTTGGATAAAGCGAAAGTGTCCCCGCAAAGATAAAGACTCCTACCTTCCACCAAAACAAAGGGTTCTGAATATAAAAGTCACTTCCTTGACCGAAATACATCACCCTAAGAATGCCGCTGATCAATAGCGCCAAACCTGCTACGCCATAAACAATGTCGGTGATCAACATGGCCGTGGCTTCTCCACGGTTTGGGGAAGCCTTCAACAGCTTGCGTTCAAGCACCAAAGCAGCAAAGCAAACCATGAAGCTGAGGTAGTGGACGTAGGCAATTCCAGCGTTGTTGACAATCTCAGGCATGAGGAACGACTCCCAAGTGGATGGGATGAATGAAAATCGTTTTGACGCTAGCGACATCAAGCTCAATCAATGGCTTGCTCAATAGAAGAAAAAAGAGAAAGTGCGGCCTCGGGCAAATCAAAGCAACCCAGCAAGCTAAAGAAACTGTTTAATAACGCACAAAAAGTTAATTCTGCACTCTTTCTTACGCAGCCAGAATGGAAAGGCTTTGGATCTAGGTTCAATTAAGACATGAGATCACTGATGGTGAGTTCCTTAAGCGCCTATCTAGGCGAAATTGGGCGACACCAACTTCTAACGCCCGAACAGGAGCTCACGATGGGCCGCAAGGTTCAAGCCATGGTGGCAATCACTAATCCCTGTCATCTGGCTGGTGGAACAGGGCCCAAATGCGAATATTCAGATGATCAACGTCGAACCATTCGTCGTGGTGAGAAAGCCAAGAATCACATGATCACATCAAACTTAAGACTTGTTGTGAATCTTGCTAAGCGCTACCAGGGCAAGGGTCTTGATCTTCTTGACCTAATACAAGAAGGCACCCTAGGACTCACCAGAGCAGTGGAAAAATATGACCCAACCCGTGGCCACCGATTCTCAACCTATGCCTATTGGTGGATTCGCCAAGGGCTTAACCGTGCGCTTTCTACTCAGAGCAGAACCATACGAATTCCCGTAAATGTAAATGAAAAGCTGACTAAATTAAGGGCCGCAAAGTCACGACTAATGCAAAACAACGGCTTAGCTGCCAGCGCTGAGCAACTGGCTCAATCCATGCGACTCCCCCTAGCCGAGGTAGAAGATCTGCTCGCTTGTGAATTACGCAGCGTCACGGTAAGCCTGCAAGGAATAGTTAAGTCAAAATCCGATCCCTCTGAACTCGTGGATATCCTTCCCAGCGAAGAGATACCTCCTTTGGAACGTGCTGAGATAGCAGAACGCACTGAATCAGTAAGGACACTGCTCAAGCAGGCAAACCTCACTCCCAAAGAACTGATGGTGGTCACGCTTCGATTTGGATTGGACGGATCCAATCAATTGCGCACCCTCGCTGAAGTTGCCCGTCAGATGAATTGCAGTAGCGAATACTGCCGCCAAGTAGTACAACGAGCGCTGCGTAAACTAAGAAAAGCTGGCCTTCAAAGTGGTTTAGTAGAAAGCACCTTATGAGTTGTCGCCAGGGCGAATGGCAAAAAATCTGACCCGAATAGAGGCGATTCACACCTTATAAATCCCGATGAAAGCAGGTAACACTGGAATGAGATCAGCTAATCGAAGTCATGGTTGATGATTCCTCATCAGCTCAGACCACCGTGGACACAACTGTGCTGGAAAGTTCCGTCATTGATCAGAGCCTTTTGCAAAAGGTTTTACGGCAGGCTGGGCGCAGCCTTGCAAAGCCTGCTTTGGAAGCCATGGAAATGCTTCTGGATGAATCAACGCCTGCGCAGGCCAGACTCACCATGCTCGCAGCACTCACCTACCTATTAATGCCCATCGATTTGGTGCCTGATCTGATCCCGGTGGCAGGATTCAGTGACGACCTTGTTGCACTTAGCGCAGTCATCGGCCTCTGGAGTAATCACATGACCCCACAGATACGTAATCGTGCTCGTCGCAAACTAGATCGCTGGTTCCCAGTCGAAGGCTGATGTCAAAGTGGTCTAGTCAAATTGAAGAAGAGCTAACCCTCCTGATCAAGGATTGGTTAAAGCAACAAGGGCGTACCCAAGCAGACCTGCGCCGAAGTCTGCAGGCAGTTTCTACTCGTATGCCTGCCTTGCTTGAAGTTTTGGAAAGGGAGCACCGCCTTGGTGGCATGCCGCGGGTGGCCGAGCGTCTATGTGAAGTTGAAGCTAAGTGGGCTGAAACAAATTCATCACCATCGGAAAACGCAACCAATGCTGACCCCTTCAATCAACTAGACCTACTGCTACAAGAAATCCGCGACGACTGCGGTAGCCAAGCCTAATAACAGGCAAAGTGGAACTAACCAAACTTAATCATGCGTCTGTTCTCACTTGTGACTTGCCTAGGAATAGCCTGCAGTCTGCAATTTGCCACCCCGGCAAGATTGTTGGCGCAGTCGGAGAGTTGGTTACTGAAACCGAATAGCAGCACAGGAGAGAGCAGCAAAGTAGTACCCACCAACTGCATTAAAGAGGCAGATGGATCGATCACTTGCGATACCAAAATAAAAAATCCCCAAGGCGATACCCAGGCTCGCCCTTCCTTTAATCCCTTCAACAACTGAAGTCTGCCTAGCGCTGTCTTAAACGTGCATTACCTTCATCCCTCAAGGTGACGGATTGAGGGAAGCGACAAATAGCTAAAATGGTCACTACGATCACCGCTGCTGCCATCATTGCGGCATTAATACAGCTCACGGTTGAATCTAGGCAGTGAATTGTTCTTCAATTCACAACAGCTCTGGCTTGGGGATGAGCTGATCAAGGGTCTTGCTGATCTATTGATCGAGCTGATCGCTCTTGAAATTCTTCAAGACATCACGAGTTGTCTCCACAGCCACGTAATGCAAATTGAACTAGTGCTAGTTACAGCGCTTACCACCGCGGGGTGCAAAGGAATTGTGATGCCAAGCTGATTTAGGACAAAGCTCAGTCACTTAATTGGCTAGGAATATCCTCAGTTGCTCAAGCCAAAGCCTATTGACTGTTCAGGAGAGCGATGGTCCATCCGAGTGTTTTGGCTGGGTCCAAAACAAGGCCAACCAAATTGTCCCAGGATGAGGATCAGTTCGTTCCACACGATGCAAACGGTGGGGAAGAAAATGCAGCTGATCTCCCACACTCAGATCAACATAAGCATCGGGGTCTTTAAGTTTCAAGCTTGCACTACCCCTCAAAATCACAATCCATTCATGATCAGTCTGGTCATACCAGAATCCCTCCGGACTAGATGCGCTACAAGAGAGAATTAGCTCTAGACGCCAATCTGAACCAGTATGGAGAAGATGATGTTGCTCCTGCCCCTCTGGTGGTAACGCACGCGCTAACAGGTTGGTCTCGGAAGGGAGCTGCTCAACAGGATCAAGTTCACCCCACCGGCGCCCAATTTCAAAGCCCCAAGAGCGAGCCAACTGCACTACTTGGTTGTGATCAGAACAAGCAGCTAATAACTCCCTTCGCTCAGGTAGCTCTTCAAGAGAGTGAACCATTTTTTGAAGCTGCTGCACCTTATCTAGAAATCGGTGCAAATCCTGTTCTGCCATCCACTACTCCTAAATCAACCTCTAAGCTCTAAACCTGGAAACAAGCAGGTTGAAAGCATCAACGACAAAATCATGGCTTGCTCATCCTGCCTCATCAATCACGGAAAGCACAAATACACTTATCCTCAAGAGTCTTTAAACAAGACTCACCACCCAATTAGCAGCCCTTAGATCAACCGGCCAAGAAGTCAATGAAAGCAACCTCTTTGAGCACAAAGACTCCTGAAGTGACAGCGACTACTCCAGTGCCTTCATTGCCAAAAAACTCCTTCCCAGCTAGTGCTGACAAAGCACTTTCAATGATTAGGACAGCTCAACAAACCAGTTTGAAACGCTACCTGTGATAATTGAATGAACCTGAAAACCCACTTGAAGCAGTTTGTCAATCAGCTTGGTAGGCAAACCACAAGACTGATAATCCTGATCTATATACTGTTGCTACTACCTACTAGCTCCATTGCATTAGACAGCAGTACCGGAGAATTTCTTTTCAAAGAACACTGTGCAGGCTGTCACATAAATGGTGGCAATATTATTCGTCGTAACAAAACCCTCCGACTCAAAGCGCTAGAGCGTTACGGACTAGATAACCCTGAAGCAATTGCAAGAGTGGCCCGAGAAGGAATTGGACAAATGTCAGGCTATGAAAACGTTCTTGGCGAAGGTGGAGATCAGCTAGTTGCTATTTGGATATGGGCTCAAGCTCAGAAAGCCTGGATCCAAGGATAAACCTCAAGTGAGGTCCATATTTCTTCCTTCCAGTAAACGTCTTCCTCTAGAAGCTTCCTAACAACATCCAGACTTACTGCTTCGAAAATTCCAAAAACATGACTACTACCTTCAGTTGGCCCAAGAGTGATCAGTGTGCCCTGCTGCTTAAGAGTTGCAAGCCTGCTGAGGTGAGTTTCACGAAAAGGAGCTCTCTTTTCAAGCGCGTTCTCACAGTAAGTACCCCAAAGAACAAATCGTGCCATGGCAACCGTATGGAAATCATTACGAAAATTTGTTCCTCAAAGGATGGCACAAATGGGCAACTAAAGGCTATGTTAGTTAAGTAGATTTCAGTTTTACAAATCATGCTCACTGGTAGCGACCTCTTAACGAAAGTCAAAGACCTGGGTGATGTCAGCAAATCAGATCTGGTTCGCGCCTGTGGCTATGTCTCCACCAAGAAGGATGGCGGAGAACGTCTTAACTTCACTGCATTTTACGAAGCTCTACTAGAAGCCAAAGGCTTAAGCTTTGGCGCTCCTGGTTCTGCAGGGATCGGTAAAGGAGGACGCAAGCTTAGTTATGTAGCGACT
Organism: Prochlorococcaceae cyanobacterium ETNP18_MAG_14; assembly: GCA_030741055.1. GTDB lineage: Bacteria > Cyanobacteriota > Cyanobacteriia > PCC-6307 > Cyanobiaceae > Prochlorococcus. The sequence continues at coordinate 42,228 of JASLWC010000006.1, forward strand.
GTTCAAGGAAATGGCAATCTATTGATTGGTAAGGCCTATACCGCATTGCTCGATCTCAAGCCAGGTGATGAGTTTGAAATCAAGCTTGGCCGCAAGCAGATTCGCCTAGTTCCTGCTGGTGAAGTAGACGAAGAGTGATTGATAAATTGATCTAGGGATATACACCCAAGATCAATCCAACCTCGTTTGATACGCCAAAGCCCTGGAGATCCTCCAGGGCTTTTTTGATGATGTTTTGAAGCAGGATGATGGAAATGGAGATGGAGATGGGAAAGCTAAAAATCAACCTGCAGCTTTGCGAAGCTCCTTACAGAAACGACCGGCTTCTTCAGCAACAAATCCAGGAGCTGCTGCTGCGATTCGCTTAACTAATGCACTACCAACAATTGCCCCATCAGCACCCCAACCTCGCACCTGTCGTACTTGCTCAGGGCCAGAAATACCAAATCCAACTGCGATAGGAATCGAGCAAGACAACTTAAGTTGCTGCACCAACGACTCAACACGTTCCTCCATCACAGAGCGTTCACCAGTGACTCCCGTCACGCTTACTAAATAGGTAAAACCCCTGCTAGTTTCAGCAATCCTCGCCATGCGTTCCGCTGGTGTAGTAGGCGCTACCAGAAGAACTAAATCAAGCCCACGAGCTGATGCCAAGGGTGAAAGACGCTCTGCTTCTTCTAGAGGAAGATCCGGAACCACAAGACCGGAAACTCCGGCCTCGGCTGCTTGATCACAGAAACTCTCCATACCACTGTTGAGCAATGGATTGGTGTAAGTAAACAGAATTACGGGAATAGAAAGTTTTCCCTGCAAGCCTGCCAACATCTGCAAAACCCGAGCGGGCGTCGTGCCAGAAGCAAGTGCTCGAGAAGCAGCAGCCTGTATCACCGGACCATCAGCAAGAGGGTCGCTATAGGGAATACCCAGTTCAACCATGTCAGCACCAGAGCGCTCAAGACTGAGCAACACCTCGGCTGTGGTCTCAAGATCAGGATCACCAGCCATTAGAAATGGCATCAGGGCGAGGCGCCCCTCAGCTTGCAATCGTTGAAATCGACTGCTGATAGTTGCTTTTTTGCCGGATTCCGGCTTTGAAAAATCTGCCATAGCAATCATCAATAAGAAGGCCTGAAGGGGCAAATGCCCTAAAGCCTATGGCTCAGGAGGGGGGTTGGTTGACTTTCTTATCACCCTCAAGATCCTGCAAAAGGGCTATTTGCTCCTGCTCAGATAAAGCATCGAAACGAGCCTTAAGTTCATCGGTTGTCAAATTCTCATAAGCCTGCTGATAAAGACGGCGCTGCTGCATAAAGGTCATCTTTCCAGAAACCACCCTGATCAAATATGACCCTGTCCAGACGAGTACAACAACAACAAGCAGTGATTGCGCAGCGATACCAGCAGAAACATTATCCAAACCCGCAAAGCTGAATAGGCCGTAAGCCAATCCCCCTAGTCCCAAAACAAGGAAGCCCAGCTGAATGACATTGGCACGCGTCAAATTCTCAAACCTCTCCTTGACCGTTTAGACGCAGATTCAAAAACGGCGCAAACAGAATCAATCCTGGAAAAAACAAAAACACCATCCCGTAGGCCCCCAAGCGCTCAAATTTACCCATAGAGTGCCAGCGCCTATTCATCCAGGAATAAAGCAACAGAGGTACAACAACTAAATAGAGGCCACCTAAAGAAACGTAGGCGCCCAGCACTAGCATTGATTCGATCGTGATTGGACTGGTGACGGCCTGGAGAATCACTTTTAGTAATCTGCTTATCGAAATCTAGAATGCCACTGCGGGCCTTGGCCCAGCCACTGCCGGGGGGCATGGCGGAATTGGTAGACGCAAGCGACTTAAAATCGCTTGTCCTGTAAAGGACGTGGGGGTTCAAGTCCCCCTGCCCCCACTAATCAAGATGACAAAAAGCAAGCCCTTTTCATGCCTTTGGTAGAGGAGCAATCCTGGGATTAACACTTACGGAATCCATCATTACTACAAATCAAGTAATCGATAGATTTGTGCACTCCGGCACTGGTTCTACTGATCAGCCGAAACTGTCCAGCCCAACAGTTCGCCAGCATGAAATGGCACCAAGTGTTCAAGAGAACCAGCATCATTTCGTCCTTCAAAAGTAGCCGGCACAAGCTGAGCTCGTCTAATCAACGTGATTGAGGTGTTGTTGAGAGGCAAGCGATAGAAAGCAGGCCCATGCTCACTAGCAAAGGCCTCAAAACGATCAAGTGCTCCCTCCTGTTCAAACACTTCGGCATAACTCTCCAGAGCATGAGGAGCATTGAAAATGCCAGCACAACCACAGGCACTCTCCTTAGCAGAGCGCGGATGCGGTGCCGAATCCGTTCCTAGAAAAAAGCAAGGTTGACCACCTGTAACCGCCCGACGCAAGGCAAGCCGATGACGTTCTCGCTTGGCTACAGGCAGACAATAAAAGTCACTACGAAAACCACCACGAAACATCGCATTGCGATTGATATGCAAATGATGAGGTGTGATGGTGGCTGCCAAATTGGCTCCTCCCATTTCCACAAACTGGACTGCCTCTTGCGTAGTTATATGCTCCATCACCACACGAAGATGTGGATAACGATTCATGAGTGGCGCCAGATGACGCTCAATAAAAAAGGCTTCCCTATCAAAAATATCAACATCGGAATCGGTTTCCTCACCATGAACAAGTAGGGGCATACCAATTCGCTCCATCGTCTCGAGCAAGCCGTTGATTGCCCTTAAATCACTGACGCCAGCTGCAGAATTTGTTGTGGCATGAGCTGGATAAAACTTGGCGGCGGTAAAAACATCCTCCCGGTAACCTCGCTCCAAAACATCTGAAGC
>JASLWC010000070.1 GCA_030741055.1 Prochlorococcaceae cyanobacterium ETNP18_MAG_14
GCGTTTAGTGGCAACACTGTTTTTTGAGCCAAGCACCCGCACGCGTAGCAGTTTTGAGTTGGCAGCACGCCGTCTTTCAGCTGATGTGCAGAGTTTTTCGCCTTCTAGTAGTGCCCTGCGCAAGGGGGAGACGCTGCTTGATACCGCACGTACTTACGTGGCAATGGGGGCTGATGTCTTGGTTGTACGCCATTGCTCAACCAGCGTGCCTGAACAACTTGCGCGTGCTCTCGATCATGCCGGTGAACGCACTGTCGTACTAAACGGTGGCGATGGGCTTCATAGCCATCCCAGTCAGGGATTGCTTGACCTTTACACCCTTGCTCATCATTTTGATCCTGATCATCCCCTGCCGGAGGCCCTTGAGGGCAGGCGGATTGTGATTGTTGGAGACGTCCTTCATTCGCGTGTGGCTCGCTCCAATCTCTGGGCTCTTACTGCCTGCGGCGCTGATGTTGTGCTTTGTGGTCCACCGAGCTTGGTGCCTCAAGACTTTGCTGCCTTTGTAGAGGCGCCCCCTCCTGGTCAATTACATGATCCGGTTGAAAAACGTGGTCTGGTTGAGGTGGTACGCACCCTCGAGGAGGCTTTGCCTAGTGCGGATGCGGTGATGACCCTTCGTTTGCAGAAGGAACGCATGCGGCAGCACTTGCTAACTGATTTAGACAGATATCATCGTGATTACGGCCTAACTCACGAGCGGTTGCAGTTGTGCGGTAAGCCCGTGCCAGTGCTGCATCCGGGGCCAGTGAACCGGGGCGTTGAGTTGGGTGGCGCACTACTCGATGATCTTTCGATCAGTCTTGTGGAGGAACAGGTGCGCAATGGCATTCCGATCCGCATGGCACTGCTCTATTTGTTGGCTGCTGTTGAATCTTCCCCAGATCCTTCCTTGGTATCCATTGGCTAAGGAGCTATGCCCGAGAACTTTGGGTTTTAGACCTTCATGGCGGCCTTTAATACTGAGTTTGGTGTTGTGATCGAGGGGCTAACTCTGTCTGCATTGGTAATTGAGCATTGGGCATCCGAGGATCAATCTCGATGCTCTGGTTGTGCATATCTGTTAGCAGCATGGATGATCGTTTGAATATCACCACAACTTGAAGCCCTCCAGTATCAGGCCGTAGAGCAGGCCAATTCTTGCTACATCCAGTAATTGACGTGCCAAAACTGCCTTTTGAGGAGAAGGCCACTGACGTCGTAAGCGCACCATTGCTTCCCAGACCATCACAGTGAAAAAGGCCCCTATAGGGTCCATTAGGTCTAGAGCACCACTGATGGTCCCAATCTGGCTACCCAACAGAAAGGCTGTTAGTAGAACGATCAAAAATAATGAACTTCTTCGCCATGGGTTTACGGCCCATAATTCCAGCCGCTCTCCTGCTTGACCAACGCTGCGGTGCAATCGAGTGGACTGAAGCCGTTGGAGCATAAGTAAACAACCGACAGGGTTTTATAAGTTGGCTGAGTAATCAGCTTGCTCCGGCTTTGGCTTTACGGGATGACTTGCCTTCCAGCAGCTCAAGTAGAGCCTCCATCTGTGCCATCACTCCACGCACTTCACCTGGTTCTGGGAGTAGGCCATCTTCCATAACTCCTTGATGCATTTCTCGGAGTTCTTGGCGGATGTAGCGCAGATGACTCACTACTTGTTCACGTTTTGATTGCGACATTAAGGATTGGTTTCTTCTTTACTCTCTTTTAACGCATGGACGGTCAATGGTGCTGCTGCCAGCGTGACAGATTCCCGGCAAGGGCAATTAATGCAAATGTAAGCAAAGCAGAAGGGCGCGTTGGCACAGTAATCGCGACAAGCCCTGCCAGACCAATAAGTAAAGGTGGCCTGCTCTTTCTCCTAATTCGAACAGGACGCTCCATGGCTTCAGGATTGAGCTAAGCGGTTCTTTGTTTCGGCAATTCTCACCATTAATGATCTCGTTGAGACCTCAATGGAGAATAGGGGATTCGAACCCCTGACCTCTGCGGTGCGATCACAGCGCTCTACCAACTGAGCTAATTCCCCAGCACCAGAAACCTAGCGTCCAGGCAGAATAGAAGTGTTTACAGCATGAGCAGTTTCCATGCAGAACACTAATTTGCTCTCCATGGAAACTGAAGTTTCGATTACTCCAGAGCGTCTTGATGCCTTTGATGAGGCTGCGACTGCCATCCTTGCAAAGCAGCTTGAAGATGACGACTACCCCACTCCTTTCGCTGGTTTGGCTGACTGGCATCTATTGCGGGCCTTGGCTATTCATCGCCCTGAATTAACAAGCTCTTACCTACATCTTCTCGATCAGGAACCCTTTGATGAAGACTGAGGCGGCATGCCCTCTAGTGGGACGTCGTCTGCTTGTAGCAGTCACTGGCAGCATTGCGGCGGTCAAAACACCATTGCTGGTAAGCGCTTTGATCAAAGCCGGGGCTGAGGTGCGTTGCCTTGTTACACCAAGTGCAGCTCGGCTGGTGAGTCCTGTTGCACTTGCCAGTCTCAGCCGGCATCGCTGTTACCAGGATGAGGATCAATGGAATCCCAACGAACCTCGTCCTTTACATATCGCGCTCGCTGAATGGGCTGAGCTCGTCATCGTTGCCCCTCTCAGTGCTACTAGTCTTGCTCGCTGGACACATGGTCTTGCAGAGGGGCTTCTGGCTAGTGTGTTGTTGGCTTGTGAGCGGCCGGTAGTAGCTGCGGCTGCAATGAACACTGCCATGTGGTCCAATCCGGCAGTGCAACGTAATTGGCAGGAGCTGCATAGTGATTCACGGCTGCTGCTGCTGGCACCTGAATCTGGCTTGCTGGCTTGTGATCGGCTTGGGGATGGCCGCATGGTCGATCCAAAGTTGATCGAACTGGCCGCGGTTAGTGGGCTTTTGCAGGTTGATAAAACAGGCAGGCTGAAACGTGACTGGCAAGGTAGACGGCTTTTGGTGACTGCTGGCCCCACAACGGAGGCTTTGGATCAAGCACGTCTGCTCACCAATCGCAGTAGTGGCCGCATGGGAGTTTTACTTGCACAGGCAGCTCGTCTACGTGGTGCCCAGGTGGATCTGGTGCATGGTCCTCTGAATTTGCCTGTCGCTTGGTTGGAGGGTTTGCTAACACATCCAGTCACAAGTGCAGTTGAGATGCAGGCCATGCTGGCGGAGCTGCAGCCCACTGCAGATGCTGTGGCGATGGCGGCGGCGGTTGCAGACGTTCGACGGATTGGCAGCGCTCAGGCTGAGAAACTTCCCAAGGATTCTTTCCTGAAGTCTTTGGGACAGGACTGGGAGCAAGTCCCTGATCTTCTCGCTGAACTAGTTCGCAGGAGACCTTTTGGTCAGGCTTTACTTGGTTTTGCTGCACTGGCTGGCGATGATGCTCAGATTCAAGAGCTTGGTGAGCAAAAGCGTCTGCGCAAGGGTTGTGACCTGCTAATGGCTAATCCCATTGATCGTCCTGGTCAGGGTTTCGAAGCCGATTTAAATGGTGGCTGGTTGCTCTCTGCCGGCGGCTCTAGTTGTTTACCTGTTACTTCCAAGCTGGCCTTGGCGCATCAGCTGCTCGATGCCTTTCTGGAGGTTCAGGTCGCCATTTCTGCGTCATCTTGAGCAAGTAGATCGATCAAAGTTTGAAGTCGCAGTCTGCGGATTGATGGTCGTTGATCGCTTTTGTTTTTGGATCAAGCAGGGTGTGAAGAGCTTGAGGGCCTTCCGGCCAGTGTTAGCGAAAGGGACTGTCCTCAATTGTTGCAATGCAGAGCCTCATCACTAGCAGGACCTCTGCTTATTAGTGCGACACAACTGCCTAGGGATTTGAGCATTTAACGGTGTTATGCACTCTTCTGGGCCATTCTCATCGTGGTTGGGAATTGAGCTCGGTAAGCGACGGGTTGTTTAGAGGTGCATAAAGCTAACCGTAACGCCTATTTGCGCCCTGTAAGATCCAAACGATCCATTGGGCGGTTTATACCGCAGTTATCTGGCCTTTCGGCTTCTTCCCATGCTGTTTCGTCCTTTGCTGGCCCTGGTGCTGGCTTTCTGTCTCACCTTTGTAGCTGCCCCAAGCAGTGTCTCTGCCGCAATCTCCAGTGGCGCTGGCAATAGCGATTTCGTTGTTGGTCCTGAACGCTCGAATGCACGTTTTGGCGGCATCGTTAATACCGGCAGAGCCAATGATTGCCCAACCGTCGCCGCTGGTTCGAATGGATCCATCAGCATTGGTTCGGGTGACACGCTCAGCGACATCTGCTTGCACCCCACTGAAGTGTTTGTGAAGCTTTCGGCTTCAAAACGCAAAAAAGCTGATTTCGCACCATCAAGAATTATCAGCCCTTCTCATAACACCACTATTGAGCAGGTTTACGGAGACATCTCTGGCTCAGGCACCTTTACTGAAAAGGGTGGTATTGACTTTCAGCTAATCACTGTTCTCGCTCCTAATGGTGAGGAAGTTCCTTTCGTTTTCTCGGCCAAAGATCTAGTTGCAGACGCAAACAGCTCTTCTATAAGCACAGGTTCCGAATTCAAAGGACAAACACGTACACCTAGCTATCGCACCAGCAATTTCCTTGACCCCAAGAGTCGTGCATTGACAACAGGTGTTGAGTACGCACAAGGCTTAGTTGCTTTGGGTGGTGATGACAAGGAGTTGGCTTCTGAGAACGTCAAGCGCTATATCGATGACAAGGGCCAAATAACCCTTTCAATCGATAGTGTTGACGCTGGTTCCAATGAATTTGCCGGCACCTTTGTCGCATTGCAGTCGTCTGATACTGATTTGGGATCCAAGGAAGCTCGTGATCTCAAGATCACTGGGGTTCTATATGGCCGTAAGAGCTGATCGGAATACTTCTGATCCCTTTAGCCAAATCAACTGAATACTTTCTTCTAGGGGCCTACAGGCCCCTTTTTTTTAAGCAGGTTATGGATCGAGCATCCCTCCTGGCTGATATAAAACCATCCGTCTGGGAGAATCTCCCGGCATCCCTAGGCGCGACATGATTGCCAGTAGTTCTGCATCTGCCCAGTCTTCCGGCGTGATCGCTCCCTATGGAGGCACCCTGGTAGACCTGATGGTGGCTACAGATCAGCGAGTAGCAGTCAAGGCCAGTGCAAACCAGGTCTTGGAATGCTCTGATCGCAATGCTTGCGATGTGGAGTTGCTTGTGGTCGGTGGCTTCTCGCCTCAGCGAGGTTTTATGCATCAGGGCGATTACGACGCTGTTGTATCAGGTCATCGCACTCCCTCTGGTTATCTTTTTGGCTTGCCAGTCGTGATGGACACCGACCGTGAGGATATAGCGGTAGGAGATCGGGTGTTATTGACCTTTAAGGGTCAGGATTTGGCAGTCCTTGAAGTGGATGACAAGTGGGAGCCCGACAAGGTGGTGGAAGCCAAGGGCTGCTATGGCACCACATCTTTGGAACATCCGGCCGTGCGCATGATTGCTACAGAGCGCAAGCGCTTTTATCTCGGTGGCACCTTGCAGGGTCTGGAGTTGCCACAGCGCGTTTTTCCTTGCAAGACTCCTGCTGAGCTGAGAGCGGAACTACCTGCAGGGGAAGACGTAGTTGCCTTTCAGTGTCGAAATCCCATACATCGCGCTCACTATGAGTTGTTTACGCGAGCCTTACACGCCTGCAATGTGAGTGAGAACGCTGTCGTCCTAGTGCATCCCACCTGTGGGCCAACTCAGCAGGATGATATCCCCGGAGTTGTACGTTTTCAGACCTATGAACGGTTAGCTGCGGAGGTGGACAATCCTCGCATTCGCTGGGCTTATCTTCCTTATGCCATGCATATGGCGGGTCCTCGCGAAGCACTCCAACACATGATCATCCGCCGGAATTACGGATGCACTCATTTCATCATCGGCCGCGATATGGCTGGTTGTAAGTCCTCACTTAGTGGCGATGACTTCTATGGCCCTTACGATGCTCAGAATTTTGCCAAGGAATGTGCAACAGAGCTGGCAATGGAAACGGTGCCCTCGTTAAACCTTGTATTTACCGAGGAGGAGGGCTACGTAACTGCGGAGCATGCAGAAGCACGGGGTTTGCATGTCAAGAAGCTCAGCGGTACGCAGTTCCGCAAGATGTTGCGTAGCGGTGAGGAGATCCCTGAGTGGTTTGCCTTCCGTAGCGTTGTGGAGGTATTGAGGGCCGCGTAATTCCTAGGGTCCTAATAACATTCTTTTATTAGAGGTAGGAGAACCTTGGATAAACGCTTGCGAAACGTCGGGCTCTACTTGCTTTTGGTAGTAGTGGTGGTCTGGGGTGGCACGTTCTTTATCGGTCGGCCTGGCACGACGGAGCGAGAGACTCTCCGTTACAGCGAGTTTGTTGAGGCAGTTCAAGACAA
>JASLWC010000071.1 GCA_030741055.1 Prochlorococcaceae cyanobacterium ETNP18_MAG_14
AATTGACCAGAGAAGACCTCGTTGGATAGTTCTTGTTGCTGAAAGAGCAGTATCCAGCTGCGATTGATCATCAAGAGCATTCATCGTCTGAGGGATTCCTGAGCCGGCAGCGTTTCTCCATGGCCCTCTTTGCAACAACAAAAGGATTGGCATTACTCCAATCGGCAGAAGGGCAAGTAACAAGCCAATTGGCTTCCATGCACTGTTTGCTGTTGTTGGTAACTGCTGAAATAGCAGTTTCTGAATAGAATCAATCTGGTTAAGTGGTAGGCAAGCAAGTCCGATCAGTAGGCCGATGGCTAGAAAACATAGAAGATGTTGGAGGAGCTGGAATATTTCGGATTTCTTTCCCTCGATAACTCCAGGAATTAATCCATCTAGACGACGTAGATCAACACTCATGGACGCAATCCTAAAGCTAATAAACTATCTTCAATCAGGCTGAGAACGTAGGGATGCTTGGCACGATTATCGTTACTTGTGAATTGCCCATCTCCAGATACTGATGCTTTTATTACTTCATGATTAGGATTAATTAATATTATTTCACCTGGCTTTTCACTAACGCAACGATATGTTTTCCCATGCCTATGAAGTTGTACTTCATGGCAATGGGCACGCAAGGCGAGGGTTTCCAGTTGCATTCGTTCTAATCCTTGCCAGCGGCTCACGTTGATGCGAAAAGCGATGTCAATACGTTCTGGGATATCTACTGAGCCACGCCATCGCCAAGCGATTGCTCGCATCTGGCAATCACCTTGGGCCAGGAGCATCTGTAGATGGCCGCCACGAATTCTTTGCGCCTTAACAACAACACAATCCCTAGCCCAAAAAATTGGTTTTGGGTGTGATACACCAAATGGTTCTAGTGTTTGGTGTTCTTTCCATAGCTCCCAGTTGACCTGATGCAAATTCAATAGTGCTTCTGGTGAGATCGGTATCTCATCTCCAACTTTGGCTAACCATTCAGCGGCCTGTTCGTTTAACTGCTTGTGGAGAGCGCCTACATTCTCGGCACGAATTGTGAATCCTGCAGCTGCTGGATGACCACCAAAACGTTCAAGGTGTTCACTACATCCCTTAAGTGCAGCATCGACGGCAAAGCCAGAGGGTGCACGTACAGAAGCACGAAGTGTTCCATCTCCCTCACCAGTTAACAATGCTGTTGGGCGATGGTATCTCTCCATCAACCTAGTAGCCACGATTCCAATCACACCATGGTGCCAATGTTGCTGCGCCAGCATTAAAAAAGGTGTTGGAACATCGCCTTCAGCCTCTACAAGGGCTATAGCTTCAGCCTCGATGGCATTACATAGATCCTTTCTCTGTCGATTGAGTAAATCGCACTGACGCGCCAAGTACATGGCTTGATTTTCATCATCTACTGTCAAAAGCTCTACCACTTGCAGTGGGTCGCCCAGGCGTCCAACAGCATTGATTCTTGGTGCAAGCTGAAAACCAATATCTTCAGTTGTCAGCGGACGTTCCTCGATGCCTGCAAGTCTTTGTAGAGCTCTTAATCCTTTGCAGTGACTTTGATGCAGATTATTCAGACCTTCTCGCAACAATGCTCTATTTGCACCTGTTAGTGGTGCCATATCGGCAACTGTTCCTATACAAAATAAGTCTTTTGATGTAGCAACGGCTTGCTGGCATTTCATTTCTTCGGCAAGACTTGAAGCCAGTACATAGGCCATTCCTACGCCAGCCAAGCTCCGGTAAGGAGAGTCTTGAGGAGTTGTAGCTGGATGGAGCAGGGCTAGAACCTCAAGTGGAGAATCAGGGAGCGTGTGGTGGTCTGTGAGGATGACCTCCATTGAGAGGCTTTGAGCTTTCTGCAGCGCTTCATAAGCGCTCACTCCGTTGTCGACGGTCACCAGCAGGCGGACCCCCTGCTCATGAAGTCTTGTCACCATGGAGCAGTTAAGTCCGTAACCATCGCTGCTTCTGCTTGGAATCGCTGTTACTGGGTTGGCGCCAAGTGTTGTTAGCGTGGCCACTAGTAAGGCTGTACTTGTCATCCCATCTGCGTCGTAATCGCCGCAGATGGCAACAGCTTCTGCCTCAATGCAGGCTTTCTGCAGTCGCTTTATTGCTTTAGGCAGGTCTGCAAAGTGATCACAAGGATCTGGTGGTTTGGGTGGTTCCAAAATCAATGCAGCTGCTATTCCATCTTTGATACCTCTTCGAAAAAGCACAGCGCGTAGAGGCAGTGCGAGTGGCACATCAGGCAGCGGATTCGACTTGATGGGATTTGGCAAGTGCCAGGTCCAGGTAAGAAGTTTGGATGAGGCCAAAGGGTCCTGGCAAGCTCCTACATTTTGAGCGTTGGTTCAACCTGACAGATTGTCATTTCACTACTGGATATGAGCAAGCTCAAATCTGTCTACTGGGATGTTGATGGAACCCTTGCAGACACAGAAATGGAAGGCCATCGCGTGGCCTTTAATACGGCCTTTGCCGAGGTTGGGCTCACTTGGGACTGGGATCGAAGCTTATACGCCAAACTCCTTCGCGTACCAGGAGGTGCTAAGCGCATTCAAACCTATGCCCATCAACAAGGCATGGAAATCGACGAAATGCTTCTGAATCAGTTACGTAAGCTCAAACAAAAAAAATATATCGAATGTATCCGTTCAGGGAATGTACCTTGGAGACCGGGTGTGCGACGACTTGTAAATGAACTCCAGATGCATGGAGTGCAGCAATGGGTTGTAACGAGCAGTGGTAGAAACTCTGTGAAAGCGTTGCTTGAAGTTGGTTTTCCTAATGGAGATGTGCCCTTTCAGGGATTAATTACTGCTGAGGATGTTGCTTATGGGAAACCACATCCTGAGGGCTATTTGCAGGCCTTGAGCCTTAGTGGTACTGATAAAGCTGAAGCAATTGTAATTGAGGATTCGACTCTTGGTTTAGCAGCGGCTAATGCCGCTAATTTGGCTTGCTTACTTACCCCATCTCCATGGGACCTAGAACTAAAATCACAGTGCAGGCAAGCTCGGGCATCACTTGACCACTTAGGTGAAAATACGTTGCCCTGCACCGTGATGGTTGGCCCCCCTTGTCTAAAAGGGTTTGTCACGCTGGAGTACTTACAACAATTGATCTCGATGGCTCGCCCATGAGCCTGCAAAACACAAACTTCTCTCGTTTCCAACGTCAACTTTGGCAGCATTTTTCTCAAGTTGGGCTGGGATCCTGGCGGCGAATAAGCGTTGCTCTCATTGCTCTGTTGCTTGGTTATGTTTTCGGTACTCTCCTCCCTATGTATTTCATGGAGAGTTACATACGGCCGCTTGTTGTAATACTGATGGTAGTGGTTATCGAGCTTTTGGTCTTTTTACGCAGCCGAGTTGTGATAGAGCCTTGGCCGCTTCACTGGCTTGCACTGGACAACCTCAGGATTGGGGCTGTTTTTGCGGTTGTCTTGGAGGCCTTCAAGCTTGGCTCCTGATTATCACAGGAACAACTTATTAACACCATGGTCTAATCCTGCTGAACCTCAAATCAAGTTTCCAATCAAGCCATTTGAACAGTTGTTAATTCAGCTGGGTTGGACTAACCCTCAGGCCTGGTTAAATCACTGGAATAAACGTGGAGGCATCTCACTAAAAAAGGCTTGCTGGCCCTCTGCTATCGGTAAGGATTGGATTTGGGGACTCGCATTGCCATTTCTTACTCTTTTGGAAGGGTATCTAGATAAAAACGGTCAATCATTGGTTGGAATCAGTGGTCTTCCAGGGTGTGGGAAGACCAGCCTTGGTTTTTGGTTGGAAGCCGTTGCTCAGGAATTGGAATGGCCTGTTGTTGTTATCTCATTGGATGATTTTTATTGGCCGGCTCCAGAACTTGATCGTCGTATGCAAGGCAACCCCTGGGGGGTGCCACGTGCACTGCCAGGCAGTCACGATCTCGATTTAATGACAAGGACTTTAGATATATGGTTTAAAAGTGGTCGCTTACATACACCAAAGTTCGACAAGGCACTTCGTAGTGGCAGAGGCGATAGATGCGGCTGGCGACATGCCAAACCAAAGGTACTTGTAATAGAAGGGTGGTTTCTTGGCTGCTCTCCCTACAAGTTAAATAAGACAGGGACCTTTATGGATGAGTCGTTCTCACCGCCACTAAATCGCTCAGAGCTTGCTTATCGCCATATTGTCAAAGAAGAGTTGAAGAGCTATCTGGCCATATGGGAACGCTTTGAAACGATGTGGCAGCTGCGTGCTCTTGACCCCAGCTATACACGAAATTGGAAGGCTGATCAGGAATCCACAATGCAAAGAGATCGCGGTATTTGCCTTGATTCAGAAGCGCTCGAGGGTTTTGTGCGCATGATTCTTGCTGCTGTACCGCAGGCGTGTCTTGATGCAACACCAGCTGACGTTATGGTCAATCTAAATAGAGCCCGCCAGTTGATGTGGGTGGGCCAGAAGGGATCTCAGGTCTCAGCTTCGTCCGAATCAGCCATTGGATAAACAAATCCCTGCGCTCGTCCACTTAGAACAGATTTGCCTATCGATAGAGCTCGTTGAGCAGCAGTAGCAGCTTTAGCCTTCCAGGTGGCATGGCGCTGATTCCTTTTGCCTTTGGAGGTTTTTTTCTTTGGTACAGCCATCTCAGCCGGTATCTGCCAAACAATGATCTTCCACCCTTAAGAGGCCTTGCGTCAAATCGCTAGGCTCATATCAACTTAATCTTGCTGTGAGCTCTGTTCCATCGATAATCCAAGAGCCCCCAGAACACAAGCGATCATCTCAACAGGCAGAACTTTCGCAACTATCAACTGAACGCGTGTCCTTTCCCCCCTTCAAGCAACTTGCATCAGTCAGCTATAGCGAGCTGCTCAAACTAATAACACAACGAAAGGTTGAGTCCTTGGAGTTGATCCCAGCCAGACGAGAAGTAGAAGTCATTTTTAAGGATGGACGCAAGCAGAAGGTAGCTATATTTGCCAATGATCAACAGATTCTTCGAACAGCAGAGGCTGCTGATACACCTTTAACAGTTAAGGATATTCGCCAGGAACAAGCACTTGCTGGGATGGCAGGCAATCTTGCCTTGATATTAATTGTTGTAGTTGGATTAATCTTCCTCTTTCGACGTTCGTCTCAGGTTGCCAATAGGGCGATGGGATTCGGACGTAGTCAGTCACGATTACAACCACAAGAAAATCTCCCTATACGTTTCGATGATGTAGCAGGGATATCTGAAGCCAAAGAGGAATTACAAGAAGTTATAACTTTTTTGCAGCAACCTGAGAGTTTTATTAAGCTTGGAGCCCGTATTCCACGGGGAGTACTTCTTGTTGGAGCACCAGGTACAGGAAAAACCCTGTTAGCCAAGGCTATAGCTGGTGAAGCAGGTGTCCCTTTTTTCTCTACCGCAGCCTCTGAGTTTGTCGAGTTGTTCGTAGGAGTAGGAGCAAGTCGAGTACGCGATCTTTTTCGTAAGGCTAAGGAAAAAGCTCCATGCATTGTTTTTATTGATGAGATCGATGCGGTTGGGCGTCAGCGAGGTGCTGGTATCGGGGGGGGTAACGACGAACGTGAGCAAACTCTTAATCAGCTGTTAACAGAAATGGATGGATTTACCGATAACTCTGGCGTCATTCTTCTTGCAGCTACTAACAGGCCAGATGTACTCGATGCTGCTCTAAAACGGCCAGGTAGGTTTGATCGTCGTATTGACGTCTGCCTGCCTGATCGCGCAGGACGAAAGGAGATCTTGGCTGTTCATGCGCGAACAAGGCCTCTTGCTGAAGATGTTTGTTTGCAGGATTGGGCACGCAGAACTCCTGGCTTTTCAGGTGCTGACCTTGCCAACCTTTTGAACGAAGCGTCTATTCTCACCGCGAGGCAAGAAAAAGCTGAAATTGGTAGTGATCAACTCGAAGCAGCATTAGAAAGAATCACAATGGGTCTAACGGCGGCTCCACTACAAGACAGTGCAAAAAAACGTTTAATTGCCTATCACGAAATAGGACATGCACTTGTTGCGGCCCTGACACCTCATGCTGATTGCGTCGATAAGGTCACTCTTTTGCCTCGAGGTGGTGGAATTGGCGGCTTTACGCGCTTCTGGCCTGATGATGAGATGTTGGATTCAGGTCTTGTCACAAAGGGATATCTGATCGCCAGGCTGGTGGTAGCACTTGGTGGCCGTGCTGCAGAGCTGGTTGTGTTTGGCTCGGATGAGATAACACAGGGTGCAAGTGGAGACCTTCTGAGTGTTTCACGACTAGCTCGTGAGATGGTGACTCGTTTTGGTTTCACAAAACTCGGACCTGTAGCACTTGAAGCAGCTGGATCAGAAGTTTT
>JASLWC010000072.1 GCA_030741055.1 Prochlorococcaceae cyanobacterium ETNP18_MAG_14
CCTGGGTAGAAGGCAACTGGGACGAAGACGGCCATCAGTACCAGTGCCGTGGCAACTAAGGCGCCAAAAAGTTCTCCCATGCAGGCAATAGCAGCCTGGCGTGGACGCATCCCTGATTCGATATTTTTAGATACTGCTTCGATTACTACAATCGCGTCGTCAACTACCAATCCAGTGGCTAGCACCAGGCCAAGCAGTGTGAGTTGATTGATGGAGAAGTCGAATACTTTAAGGAAGGCAAAGGTGCCAATTAAAGAAATTGGGATGGCCAAACTTGGAATAACTGTCGCTCGCCAGTTTTGTAAGAAAAGAAAGAGAATTAGCAGTACAAGAACAATTGCCAGGCCAAGGGCATCAACTACACCCTCAACTGAGGATTCGATAAATTCACCAATGTTATAGATCTGCTCTACATTGATTCCTGGTGGTGCTTTGGCGGCAAAGTCATTTATCACCTTCACCACGGCATTTGAAACATCAAGTGCGTTGCTATCAGGCGTCTGGTAAACAGCTATTGTCATGGCCGGATTGCCATTGACATCGATGGCATCAGTTGTGAATGTATTTGAGCCGTAGATCACTTCACCAATATCTTTTAATAGCAAGAGATTGCCTGCGGGTGAGCGACCAACTATGAGATTGTTGAAGTCTGCCGCAGAGATAAGATTGCCGTTGTCTTCGACAAGGATTGGGTAGGTATAGGCTTGATCTCCTGTTGCAGGAGGTCCTCCTACAAGGCCGCCGATAGCGACGCTATTTTGGCTTTTTACAGCATTAATTATGTCTTCAGCAGTCAGCTTGTTGGCTGCTAATTTATCGGGATTTACAAACAGCCAATAGGCTGGATTGGCACCACCAAGTACGCCAACATTGGCTACTCCTGGAACTCTCCCAAGGGGGTAATACAGTTGCTCGTAGATCAGGCCGTTGAGGTAAGCAGCGTCAAACTGGCCCTCCGTTGATCCCACCTGATAGGCCAGCAGGATGGATGGATTGCTTTGCTCTACCGAAACACCTGTTGCCTGAACCTGTTGCGGTAGCTGGGGCATAGCCAGGGAAACGCGGTTTTGCACGTTGACCTGGTCGATATTGATATCTGTCGACTCATCGAAGTAGACATTGATTGTGCTTTGACCCTCCATATCGCTGGTGGAGGAGATATAGCTAACGCCAGGAACACCGTTGATCTGTTGTTCTAATGGATTAGTAACGGCTTGCTCAGTTACTAGAGAATTGCCGCCGCCGTAGTTTGCTGATACTTGGATTAGTGGACTTGCGATATTTGGCAGGTTGGCGACTGGTAATAAGGGGATTGCGATGATCCCCATTAATACGATCAGGATGCTGCAGACGGTTGTCAGAACAGGCCTTTTGATGAAGTTGTCGGAGAACGCCATGCTGAGTTCAGTCGCTCCCCTTTGTGGCGGTTGAGGCAGGTGCAATTTTCACGGGCATGCCGTTTCGCAGCAGGGCAGTGTTGCTTGAAACAACTTGGTCGCCTTGTTTCAGGCCTGATTTCAAGGGGTAGAGGTTGTTCTGTAGAGGGCCTAAGTTGATAGCCTTTTGCACCACAATCGGCGTATTTGAAGGTAACAACTCGAGTTTCTTTTTACTCGTCTCGGGGATAGAGCTTGAAGCTTTGATCTTGGGTAGTGCTTTGCTTAGCGGCACCACCACGTAGACAAACGGTTTTTGAGCTTGCATGAATACAGCCTGCACCGGAACAGCAAGGCTGTTGAATTGGCCTGTGATGATTTGGCTTTTTACAAATTGGCCTGTTTTCAGTTTGCCGGTCAGATTTGGGAAGGCGGCCTTCACCATTAATGTGTTTGGGGACTGATTTGTACCTTTCATCGCGAAATAGGGCGAGATGAATACAACGGAGCCCTGTCCATTTATTGGTGGTGTGGTTTGTGAAGAGACCATCACGGTTTGACCCAATTGGACTTGATTGGCTTGGGTGGCTGGGATCTGCATCAGTGTCCACAGCGCTGAGTTATCAACAATGCCTGTTATTGCCTGGCCTTTTTTTACGTAGTCGCCAAGTTTCACCGTGTCCATGTCACCGATTACACCAGTGATTGGGGCGCGTACGAATTTGTAGCCGAGGGTGGCTGCATCGGCGCGCGCCTGATCGCGCGACTGGAGAGCCTTGACGAGATATTGGTCGCGAGTTTTAGCTGATGTTGCACCCTGCTTGTAAAGGAACTCATAGCGCTCAGCATTGAGCTGATCTTTTTTTGCTTCCGCTTTGGCTGTATCTAGATCAGCGCTTTGTTGCACGTTGTCGAGCACAAGGATGGTTTGACCAGCTTTCACTGGTTGGCCTTCCTTGGCGAGGATTTTGATAACCGTGCCGTCGATCTGTGGCCTCACGGACACGTTTGTAGTCGACTCCAAGATGCTGATTGCACTCACCATTGGTGCAAAATTGGCTGCTGTGATTCGGGTCGTCTGAACCGTCAGCATTTTGTGAGCAGCCTGATGGCTGCAGCTCGTCATCATTGCCACGGCTCCAAGCAGGATAATGGCGTTGGAGCTGGACTTCATCGGAGCCTGTTTTGGCGGACGATAACGTCCTAAGTCCTTGGCGAGTCAGGTCAAGGTTTACTGGTGACAAATACTTTTTATTCCTCTTTAAAGCCCAAAGAGTTTCTTTACTGTGATTTGACTTCTGGGTTCCGCATTAATGGTGGCGGATTCGTTCAGGTTCTGGATAGCTGGCACTGGCTTGCTGTTGGTGCTTTTCCTGATCCTCCATCTAGGTGGAGTGGCTATAGCGCTGTTTGCACCGCTCAGTTTCGAGGCCTATGCGGCAGGTTTGCATCGTTCCACTTTGCTGCTGTTGGCGGAGCTCGGCCTGTTAGCAGCAGCTTTAATGCATGTAAGCCTGAGCTTGGTAAAGCTGATTGTTAATCGGCGAGCTGGAAACAGTGCTTCGCTTGTCAGTCGCCGAGGTGATCTTCTTGCGGTCTTAGCAGCTCGGAGTCAGGCGATTGGAGGTTTATTGCTTCTGGTCTTTCTTGGGGTGCATTTACATCAGCTGCGTTGGCCGAGGCCACTTGCTGGTGAGGAGCTCACAGCATTGAGAGCTGTGCTGTCTCAACCTGTGAGTTTGGCCCTCTATCTCTTTGCTGCTGTGGCGATAAGTCTGCATCTGTTTCATGGCGGCGAGGCAGCTCATCGCAGCCTGGGAATACTGGATCCAGTTAACGGTTCTCTTATCCGTCACTCCTTTCGCGTGTTGGCATTGTTGGTTGGCGGCGGTTTCATCGTCTTGGCTTTGTTGTTAGCTGTACCGGAGCTGCAGTTGGGTCAGCCATGAGTGATTTGCATGATCCGTGTTTACCAGAAGGCACAATCGCCGATGCATGGCGTCGCACGCAAGAATCTCTGCCGTTAATTAGCCCCAGGCGGAAACGGGATCTTCAGCTATTGGTGGTAGGCACAGGATTGGCAGGAGCCTCGGCAGCAGCCACCTTGGCTGAACAGGGATATCAGGTGCGTGTACTCAGTTTTCACGACAGTCCACGACGAGCCCACTCAGTAGCTGCTCAAGGAGGCATTAATGCCGCGCGCCCTATGGCCGTGGATGGTGACAGTGTCAGCCGCTTATTTGTCGATACTCTTCGCGGTGGTGATTTCCGTGCGCGTGAGGCAGGTTGTCAACGTTTGGCGGAGATCAGCAGCTCGATCATCGACCAATGCGTAGCGCAGGGGGTGCCTTTCGCGCGTGAGTACGGCGGAACCCTTGCCACTAGAAGCTTTGGAGGAGCTCTGGTCAGTCGCACTTTTTATGCACGTGGTCAAACCGGTCAGCAATTGCTCTATGGCGCATATCAGGCATTGATGCGACAGGTGGCCCTCGGTCGTGTGGAGCTTCTCTGTCGTCGTGATGTGTTGGAGATAATCAAGGTGGATGGTGTGGCGCGAGGCGTGGTCTGTCGTGATCTGCTTAGCGGTGCATTAGAGGTACATACCGCTCAAGCAGTATTGATAGCGACTGGTGGTTATAGCAACGTCTACTTTCTCTCGACAAATGCACTCAAATCCAATACGAGTGCTATTTGGCGAGCGCATTGTCAGGGAGCTTATTTCGCTAATCCTTGTTTTACCCAGATTCACCCCACCTGCATCCCAAGTGGTGATACTTACCAGAGCAAGCTCACTTTAATGAGTGAGAGCCTGCGCAATGACGGACGTATTTGGCTGTCTGCATGTTCTGGAGATACGCGCCCGGCTATTGATATCCCTGAGGTAGAGCGCGATTACTTCCTAGAGCGTCAGTACCCGGCCTACGGCAATATGGTGCCTAGAGATGTGGCTTCACGCCGTGCCCGTGAGCTCTGTAACGCGGGGCATGGTGTAGGCCCAGGGGGCCGATCGGTGTATCTCGACTTGCGCGATGCGATCATGAGTCAGGGGCGAGAAGTGATTGAGGCGCGTTACGGCAACTTGTTAGAGATGTATGAGCGCATTACTGGTGAGGATCCTTTCGCTACACCGATGCGCATCTATCCCGCTCCCCATTACACGATGGGTGGCCTTTGGGTTGATTACCACCTAATGAGCTCGATTCCGGGATTGTTTGTACTCGGGGAGGCGAATTTTTCTGAGCATGGCGCTAATCGCCTCGGCGCCAGTGCCTTGATGCAAGGCCTGGCCGATGGCTATTTCATTGCTCCAGCTACCGTCACTGCTTGGTTGGCAGGTCATCCCACGCCACATATCGCCGTTGATCATCCTGCTTGTCGCGAAGCATTAGCGCGGGTTAGTGAACGGATTGAGGTGTTGTTGCAGGATGTGGGCTCACGTTCGGTTGATTCTTTTCATCGTGAGCTGGGAGCTGTGATGATTGATCGTTGTGGCATCAGTCGCGATGCTGAAGGATTGCGCGAGGGACTAGTAGAAGTGGGATTACTGGAGCAGCACTTTCACTCTGAAGTGAGTGTGCCAGGAGGAGCTCAAGGACCTAATCCTGAGCTAGAGAAGGCGTTGAGGGTTGATGATTTCTTTGCTCTAGCGAAGTTGATGTTGCGTGATGCCTTGGCTAGGGAGGAGTCCTGTGGAGCTCACTTCCGTGAGGAGCATCAGACAGAAGAAGGCGAAGCTCTGCGTGATGACGAGAACTTTGCTCACATTGCTGCCTGGCAATATCGAGATAGTGCTGTGCCGATTCGCCACGTTGAGTCGCTCAACTTCACGATTCTGAGGCCCAGCAAGCGTAGCTATCAATGAGCCGCAACCTTTCGCTCACGCTGCGTATCTGGCGACAGGAGTCGCTTAAGAGTGCTGGTAATTTTCACGTCTACCAGCTTGAGGACGTTTCACCTGACTTGTCGCTGTTGGAGGCACTTGATCAGCTCAACGAACAGCTGATCGCGAAAGCTGAGCGACCAGTGCACTTTGAGCACGATTGTCGCGAGGGTATTTGCGGTAGCTGTGGCTTTCTTGTTAATGGTCAGGCCCACGGGCCTCAGAGCGCCACCACTGTGTGTCAGCTCTATCTACGTCAGTTTGCTGATGGCGATACATTGACGCTGGAGCCCTGGCGGGCACGAGCCTTCCCCTTGATTCAAGATCTGGTGGTGGATCGTGCGGCCTTCGATCGCTTGATTGCAGCTGGTGGCTATTGCTCGGTGAATACTGGCCAAGCTCCTGATGGCAATGCTTTGTTGATAGGTCAGCAGAAAGCAGCCTCTGCTTTTGCGATGGCAACCTGTATCGGCTGTGGCGCATGCGTGGCCAGCTGTCGCAATGCTTCGGCAAGTTTGTTTGTAGCGGCCAAACTGGCGCATTTGGCTCAGTTGCCTCAGGGGCAACCTGAGCGTGAGCATCGGGCGATGCTGTTGCAAGAGCAGATGCGCGAGCAGGGCTTTGGTAGCTGCAGCAGCAACTTGGAGTGCGAAATGGTTTGCCCTAAGCAAATTTCAGCTGATTGGATCAGCTGGATGCATCGAGAGGCTAAGGGCTAAATGAATTTAGAGATTGATTAGTGAGTGAATTCAGCCGGTTTCTAGAAGTTTTATGGAAGAGATCCTTATCAGCAGTAGTGAAGCCTCTGTGTTTGCTTTTCCTTGACTCTTTTAATAGTTTCTTGGAGCTAAGTGCTGGAGTGTCTCAGCGGGTTGAAATTAAAGTTGCTGCACTTGTT
Organism: Prochlorococcaceae cyanobacterium ETNP18_MAG_14; assembly: GCA_030741055.1. Classification (GTDB taxonomy): domain Bacteria; phylum Cyanobacteriota; class Cyanobacteriia; order PCC-6307; family Cyanobiaceae; genus Prochlorococcus. Next base: position 6,155 of record JASLWC010000072.1, read on the forward strand.
GAGGCTCCATTGATCTAGTTGACATATAAGTATATTATTGATCGCTTTGCTTATTAATTATATTGTGCCAGTAAAATGTATGTTGATGACAATT
>JASLWC010000073.1 GCA_030741055.1 Prochlorococcaceae cyanobacterium ETNP18_MAG_14
CTAGTCACTTTCGGCATCGTGCCAACCGCTCCTGAAACGGGCTACGGATATATCGAAGCAACAGAGTCATTGAGTGGCGGCCAAGACAAAGCCGTACCAATTGCCAGGTTTGTTGAGAAACCTGATCTTGCGGCCGCTGAGCAATTCCTCGCCAGTGGCCGCTTCACCTGGAACAGTGGCATGTTTCTATTCAAAGCCAGTGCAATGCTCAGCGAGCTAGAGCGACTATCACCCGAGGTAGTGAGTTGTTGCCGTGCTGCTCTAGAAGAAGATTTGCCCGACCTCGAATTCCTGCGACTAGAACGTGAAGCCTTCGCGAAATGTCCCAACATCGCTATCGATGTAGCAGTTATGGAGCAAACAGAACTGGGCACTGTGCTGCCTCTAGATGCCGGCTGGAATGACGTAGGTAGCTGGAGTGCACTTTGGGAAAATGCTGATCATGACGTCAACGGCAATGTTCTGCGTGGTCGTGTAATCGCAGAAGGAAGTCGAAATTGTTATCTACGCAGTGAACATCGCCTAGTAGTTGGCCTAGGAGTAGAGAACTTGGTCGTGGTGGAGACCGACGATGCTGTACTGATTGCCGAGCGAAGTAAAGCCCAAGACGTAAAAACAATTGTCAAGCAACTAGAAGCAGACGGAAGCCCAGAAGGCAAGGCTCACCGCAAGATCTATCGCCCTTGGGGGCATTACACCTCTGTCGTTGAAGACAGCCGTTGGCAAGTCAAACGAATTGAGGTGAAACCCGGTGCAAGCCTATCGCTGCAAATGCACCATCACCGTGCTGAGCACTGGATCGTCGTCAAAGGGACCGCCTTAGTTGAAAGAGACGGAGAGCAGCAATTAGTAGGCGAGAACCAGAGCACCTACATCCCTTTGGGCTGCAAGCACCGACTAACCAATCCAGGACGCATGCCAATGGAATTGATAGAGGTGCAAAGTGGTCCTTACCTAGGCGAAGACGACATAGTCCGCTTTGAAGATCGTTACGGACGTAGCGAAACAATGATCATCAATTGATCTATTCCACCGTGACGCTTTTGGCCAAGTTGCGTGGCTGATCGACGTCCAAGCCACGATGAGCAGCAATGTGATAACTGAGCAACTGCATAGGCACGACTGTGAGTAGCGGACTGATCCACTCGCTGACTTCTGGTACTGGCAGCAGCGCATCAAAAAGATCTGTATCTGGTCCTTCTGGTGCCACCCCAATCAACTGAGCATCTCGTGCTTTTGCCTCCTGAGCATTGCTGAGCACCTTCTCAAAAACCACTCCTGGCATCGCAATCGAAATCACTGGTACATGCGGATCAAGTAGAGCAATCGGCCCATGCTTCATTTCCCCAGCTGGATAACCCTCAGCATGGATATAACTGATCTCCTTAAGCTTTAGAGCGCCCTCAAGAGCAATCGGGTAGTTAATACCACGGCCTAGAAAGATCACATCTTGGGTATCTGCAAAGCGGTGGGCCAAAATTTCGCAACGCTGATCATGGAGCTCCAGCAAAGAGCTCAGTTGATTAGGAACAGCCCTTAGTTCTTCTTTTAGTCTGATCAGCTCAGCAGATGAGCGGCTACCACGACGAGCGGCAAATGCCAGAGCGAGCCCATAAAAAGCCAACAGCTGCCCTAGGAACGTCTTAGTAGCTGCCACCCCCACTTCAATCCCCGCGCCGATATCAAGAATGTGTGAAACCTGACGAGCCAAAGAACTCTCTGGTCGATTCGTCACCCCTAACTGGCGAGAAGCAAAGGCTGGATCCCCGTGAGCCTCGCGACGCTGAGCGTCCATCACTAAAGCCGCGAGAGTATCGGCCGTCTCTCCCGACTGAGTCACACCAATAGTGAGGGTGTGAGGCGCTAAAGGAGGCGGTGCATAGCGAAACTCGCTCGCATAAAAGACAGTTGTAGGAATCCCCGCAAACTGCTCCAACAAATAGGCCCCCACAAGGGCCGCATGGCGACTTGTGCCACAGGCCAGAATCTGAATCCTCTCAAGATCGCAATAAAAGGAATCATCGAAGGGCAAAGCAACGGGAGCTTCAGCCGAAAGATCCGCCGGCAGATGACGCTCTACCCATAACTGCGCAGTTTCAGGCTGCTCATGAATTTCCTTGAGCATGAAGTGACGAAAATGACGCTTATCGGCCACTTGATCACCACCACTAAGCAGTGAAGGGCTGCGCTGCTGCTGTTCACCTTGCGCGTCGTAAAGCTCAATCCCCAAGGGCGTGAGCAAGGCCACCTCACCATCCTCCATCGGAAGAATCGTGCGCGTAAAGCCCGCCAAAGCCGGGGTATCGCTTGCACAAAGGAATTCGCCTTCACCAAGGCCAATCAACAACGGCGCCTGCTTTCTTGCAACGACAAGGGCTCCAGGGGTCTCGGCCCATACCACTGCCAGGGCATAGGCCCCCTTTAACTGAGGCAAGACCCGCTGCACCGCCTCTAACAACATCCTGCCACTGGCAATTCGCCCCTTGGCCTGCAAACCAATTAGTTCACGAGCGATGAGATGAGGTATGACTTCCGTATCTGTCTCAGAAGCAAACCGCACCCCTTCAGCTGCTAAGGACTCCCTTAGGGAACGGTGATTCTCAATGATGCCGTTCTGCACCACCGCCACAAATCCAGAGCCATCGCTATGAGGGTGAGCATTACGAACCTCAGGTTTGCCATGGGTAGCCCAGCGAGTGTGGCCGATGCCACAGTGCCCTGGGGCACCCTCCTCATCCACTAAAGCGGTGAGATTCACCAACTTTCCCTGAGCTCTCTGGCAGGTAAGCCGACCTGCACCCCCATTAGCTGACACCTCAACGGTAGCCAGGCCAGCGGAGTCGTAACCGCGGTATTCCAACTGCCTAAGCCCCTCCAAAAGCAGCGGGGCTGCCTCACGAGAGCCGATAACCGCAACGATTCCGCACATAGAAAAAGCCCGGCACATGCCGGGCTGAGCTTATGGGTTTATTGCACAAGACAAACCCATATAAATCTGAAACTCTGAACTCAGGTCAGTAAGCCAGACCCATGCTGCGAGAAGTTTCATCACCCAGATAAACCCTGATACTTAGGAAATCAGTCGGGCAAGCAGTTTCGCAACGCTTACATCCCACACAATCTTCCGTTCGAGGAGATGCGGCGATCTGGCCAGCTTTATGGCCATCCCAAGGAACCATCTCGAGAACATCGAGAGGACATGCACGGACGCACTGAGTGCAACCAATGCAAGTGTCGTAAATCTTGACAGCGTGAGACATGAGCCTGGTCCGGAACAAAAGGCTTGTGTTAACGGTAACCGCAAGGCCTCCAACTGAGGCATGTTCCAAGTATTGCCGTCACCGTTGTTAACCCCATTCACCTCCAGCCCGTAAGATGCTTCCTTCCTTCTTCACGGCTATGTCCCAGGAAGCGATTCTCGAGAAAGTCCGTTCAATCGTTGTAGAGCAACTCAGCGTTGATGCCGGCGAAGTCAAGCCTGAAGCCAATTTTCAGAACGACCTTGGTGCCGACTCCCTCGACACAGTGGAGCTCGTAATGGCCCTTGAAGAAGCCTTCGACATCGAGATCCCAGACGAGGCTGCAGAGGGCATCACAACAGTGGGTGATGCCGTTAAGTACATCGAAGACAAGCAAGCCTGAGGATCGGCATGGTGGAGGATCTCCATCGGGTTGTGGTCACCGGCCTCGGAGCGGTCACACCGATTGGCAACACAGTTGCGAACTACCTAGAAGGTTTGACATCAGGCCGCAACGGCGTAGCAGCCATAAGCCTTTTTGATGCGTCAGCCCATGCCTGTCGCTTTGCCGCGGAGGTTAAAGACTTCGATCCGACAGGTTTTCTAGAACCAAAGGAATCAAAAAGGTGGGATCGATTCTGCAAATTCGGAGTAGTTGCGGCCAAGCAAGCCTTAGCTGATTCCGAACTTTGCATCGATGAAGGGAATGCCTCCCGCATCGGAGTAATCATTGGTTCGGGCGTCGGCGGTCTACTCACCATGGAGACCCAGGCCCATGTTTTGAATGAGAAAGGTCCCGGTCGAGTCAGCCCATTCACGGTGCCGATGATGATCCCCAACATGGCTACAGGGCTTGCCGCCATTGCATTGGGAGCGAAAGGCCCCAGCTCAGCAGTGGCCACTGCCTGTGCCGCCGGATCAAATGCCATCGGTGATGCTTACCGACTGCTACAACTTGGCAAGGCTGATGTGATGGTGTGTGGAGGAGCAGAAGCTGGTATCACCCCACTAGGGGTGGCTGGCTTCGCCAGTGCAAAGGCACTTTCCTTCCGTAACGATGACCCAACCACGGCTAGTCGTCCATTCGATGCTGAACGAGATGGGTTCGTAATCGGGGAAGGATCCGGCATCCTAGTGCTTGAGACTCTCGAGCACGCCAAAAGTCGAGGTGCCACTATCCATGCAGAGATCGTGGGCTACGGCATGACCTGCGATGCCCACCACATCACTTCACCAACGCCTGGCGGCGTTGGTGGCGCCGAAGCCATCCGCCTGGCACTGAGAGAAGGAAAACTAGAGCCTAATAGCGTTGATTACATCAATGCCCATGGCACCAGTACTCCCGCCAACGACAGCAACGAAACTACGGCCATCAAAAGCGCCCTCGGAGCTCGGGCTCATCAGATCCCTGTGAGTTCCACTAAATCCATGACAGGTCACCTGCTTGGTGGGTCCGGCGGCATTGAAGCGGTGGCTTGTGTTCTTGCCCTACGGCACGGCATGGTGCCCCCAACGATCAATTACGCGAACCCAGATCCAGCCTGTGATCTGGACTACGTCCCCAACACTGCCAGAGAGCAAAAATTAGACGTGGTGCTCTCCAATTCCTTCGGCTTCGGCGGCCACAATGTCTGCCTCGCCTTCCGCCAGATGGATTAAGCGGCTATTCCGCCACCATCCTTCAGACTCCCTGCTATCCCATTACAACACCATGGTCGCTGCGACTGCCTCCCTAGACACGCTCTGCATCAACAGCATCCGGATGCTGGCCGTCGATGCGATCAACAAGTCCAACAGCGGTCATCCTGGTCTTCCCATGGGCTGCGCCCCAATGGGCTATACCCTCTGGGACAAATTTCTACGCCACAACCCAAAGAACCCTGAGTGGTTCAACCGCGACCGCTTCGTGCTTTCTGCTGGTCACGGTTGCATGCTGCTCTACGCCTTACTACATCTCACCGGATATGACTCAGTAAGCATCGAGGACATCAAATCATTCCGCCAGTGGGGCTCCCGCGCTCCTGGGCACCCCGAAACATTTGAAACCCCAGGGATCGAAGTCACCACAGGTCCACTAGGTGCTGGCATCTCTAATGCCGTAGGTCTAGCAATCGCCGAAGCTCACTTAGCCGCCAAATTCAATAAAGCTGACGCCAAGATCGTTGATCACTACACCTACGTAGTGATGGGTGACGGCTGTAATCAAGAGGGTATCGCTTCTGAAGCATGCTCACTCGCCGGCCACCTCAAGCTAGGGAAACTAATTGCCCTCTACGACGACAACCACATCACAATTGACGGACGCACGGACGTCTCCTTCACCGAAGACGTTCTCAAACGCTACGAAGCCTATGGATGGCATGTGCAGCACGTTGCTGATGGTGACACCGATGTGAATGCAATCGCTAAAGCGATCGAGGCCGCCAAGGCCGTCACAAATAAGCCGTCAATCATTAAGGTGACGACTACCATCGGCTACGGCTCTCCCAACAAAAGTGACACAGCAGGAGTGCATGGAGCACCCCTCGGAGAGGAAGAAACTGCTCTCACCCGTCAACAATTGGGCTGGACCCATGGCGCTTTTGATATTCCTCAAGAGGCCTACGACCAGTATCGCCAAGCAATCGAACGTGGTGCCAGCCTCGAGTCTGACTGGAATTCAGCACTTGCCAGCTACAGAAGCAACTATCCCAGTGAAGCAGCAGAATTTGAGCGAATGTTACGCGGTGAACTCCCCACCGGATGGGACAAAGATCTACCGACTTACACCGCGGCTGACAAAGGGCTTGCGACCCGCAAGCACTCCCAAATCTGCCTTGGGGCACTTGGCCCCAATCTTCCTGAACTAATTGGCGGTTCTGCCGACCTCACCCACTCCAATTACACCGACATCAAAGGCGAGACGGGTTCATTCCAACCTGAAACACCTGAAAAGCGTTATCTGCATTTCGGCGTGCGCGAGCACGCCATGGCGGCCATCCTTAACGGCATCGCTTATCACAACAG
>JASLWC010000074.1 GCA_030741055.1 Prochlorococcaceae cyanobacterium ETNP18_MAG_14
CTCATTTAGTCCCCGGCTACGGGCGGCTTCAACGTAATCGGATTGCAGTGTGCGACCAAGATTCAACCTCAAGGTGCGGCTGAAGACTCCACTGAGCAACAGTCCTAGGGTCCCGGCTGGCAGCACAAGGTGCCTTAATGCTCCTTGTAGAGATGTCCAGTCACCGCACAGCAAGCTGTCGGCGATCAGAAAACCGCTGCCTTGCGGCGGCAGCAGATTTGGTGGAAAACGTCCACCTACCGGTAGCCAGCCAAGCTTCACCGCAAACAACAATTGAATCAGCATTGCTGCCCAGAACGGCGGCAGGGCATAGGTGCCAATGCCGTAGAGCCGTCCAGTCAGATCCAGCTTGCCCTCTGGTCGGGCAATACCACTGAAGCCAATCACCAAACCAATCACTGCAGCCACCAATAGGGCCGTCAGGCTTAGTTCAAGGCTTGCAGGAAGGGCCCTGGCAATAATCTGGCCAACAGAATCATCATCGTGGATCAGAGACTGGCTTAGATCCCCATGGACTAGCCCTCTTATGAAGTCCACGTACTGATGCCATAGCGGTTGATCCAGCCCCAGCTTCCTTTGCATGGCTGCGCGCGTTAGTGCAGATGCACGTCTGCCCAGCACTACATCAACAGGATCCCCTGGGGCAACTCTTAATAGCAGAAACACCAGGCTAGAAATTAACCACAGCATTACTGGCGTTAAGGCCAGGCGGATGGCGCTATAACGAAGTAGCTCTCTACCACGCCCCATTAGTTCAGTAACCGCAGCTTTGTCAGTAACAGTTGGCCATTGTTGTTGAATTCAGGTTTGGCAAGTCGAAGTTGGGCCCATGCACGGGGTGTGACTAGCCAGACCGGTAGATAAGCAGCACCTTCAGCGGCTTGGCGCTCCACGGCTTTGATTTGTTGTAGGCGTTCTAGCCCGCGTAGTTGATCACTTCGACGCAAGGCTTTGTTAAGACCTGGCTTAGTCCAGAAGCTGCCGCTTAATACTGCTTCGCCTGCTTCGCAAATGGATCCTTTGGCTTTGTTGCAGCTCAACAGTGGTGTTAGGTAGGCCTCTGGATCTGGATAGTCTCCGCGCCATTCGAGTATCACCGCCTGGAAGGCTCCTTTATCTAGTTGATCGCGGACCGTGATTGCTTCGATCCCATCAATGTTGATGGTCAGGCAATCGGAGAGGTCCTGGGCTACCTGGGCTTGCCAGGTTAGAGCCAAGAGTTTGTCTGCAGGCACGTTGGTGCGGAACGTTAGGGGCAGTGTTAGCTGTTTGTTTTTGCAATAGCCGGCTTGCTTAAGCTGTTCACGTGCTTTCTGGGGGGAATAGGAGGGCCAGGGGGATTCTTCGCCACCAGGCAAATTTGGCGGTATCAGCGAGCGCTGTGGTTGCCGCATCCCATAACTCACCCGTTCACTGATCAGAGCGCGATTGATGCTGTAGGCAAGGGCTTGGCGCAGGATCGGTTTATTGAGGGGCGCTGCATTACTGAGCAGAGTGATGTAGCCGATTTCAAGAGGAGGGCCTTCTCCTTCGCGAAGTTTGCCTTGTTTGGCGAGTCGATGAAGGAGTCGCTGTTGGTCTGCATCGAGGGAATCGGAAAGCAGTACATCTACTTCGCTATTGCGCAGGGCGCCAAATAGAGCTGTTGAGTTGCTCAGATTGATGAAATTGATTCCAGCGTTGCTACTTGGGATGCCCCAGTAGTCAGAAAAGGGTTCAAGGCGTTGTTGTTGTGCTTGGAAGCTGGATAACCGGTAAGGGCCAGTGCCAATGAACCTTTTATTGAGGGCCTCATCCATGTGCGCTGCATAGGCCGTTGGTGAGACTGGTGTGAGGTTGATCGAGGTAAGTAGTCCATCCAGGGAGCTGGAGGGACGTGTCAGCCGTAGGCGTAATAGGTAGGGAGATGGTGTTTCCACCGCAGCAATTCGGCCACCCAGTACATAGTTGAGAGCGTCAATACGTTGAAAGCGCTGCAGGCTGAAAGCCATGGCAGCGGCATTAAAGGGTGTGCCGTCGTGAAACAGCACGTCTTTGCGCAAGGGAATTGAGACAGTGAGCCCGCCGTCGCTGATTTGTGGGTGGGCAGCGGCTAAGCGGGGCTCTAGTTGACCCTTGCCATTGAGGCGGTAGAGCGTGTCTCCAAGGGCACTTAGTAATTGCAGCGCCCCGAAGGTGTTGGCCTTAGCAGGATCTAGAGAGTTGATTTTGCCAGCACTGGCAACAATTAGACGGGTGCTTTGTCGAGGTGGCTGACACGCGACCTGGCACAACGCTATGACTAAAACAAATAGAACTTTGGTCCAGCGAAGAGGATCACAACGGTTGAAGCGATGCACAACCCGAGAGGCTCTAGATGGCTTTATTTATACCTTTGCTAAATGGTGTTGCTTAGATCCCTTGGAGGAGTGTGTGATTTGTTGCATCGAAACTTCGAAAACCGGTGATCCATTGGCCATTAGGGGCCAGCGTCTTACCCAACAGCGGTTGTGGTCATCGTCGATCCCTATCACCTGAAATAGGTCTTCACGACAGTGGAGTTGGATACAATCGCCTTGGTGGAGATCCATGATGGCTTGGAGTTCCGTTTTGGGAAGGAATTGAACTATTGACATCATCGAAGCGTCTGTAATCAACGTTTGGGTGCACAGGTCAGCATCTGCAGACTTGTGTTTTTTAAATTCTGTGCTTTGTAGGTGCCTCCTTTCTAGAGGGGCAGATGTTTATAGGCAGCAGAGATGGGCGGCAAGTCTTTTGATCTCAGGCAAAGAGGTGATAGCTGTAAGAGCATCTTTCATCTGACCTTGGCTTATTTCATGAGTGATAACGACGATTTCTGCACCAACATTGGAGGCATCGAATTGAATAATCGATTGAATTGAGACGTCACGCTCGCCAAAGCAACTGCCGATTCGGCCGATCACACCTGGTGTGTCATCTGCATTGAAACGCACATAGTTGCGATGGCGAATAGCACTTGGATCAACTAGATGGCAGGCACGCCAACTGCTGGCCGCGAGTAGGGGATCGACTCTGCCATTGATTTCACCCAGTTGGCGGATGCCGGCAATGTTGAGAATATCCGCCACTACAGCAGACGCGGTGGGACCAGCACCTGCTCCTGGGCCGTAAAACATCACACGGCCGATGGGATCTCCTTCAACCAGAATTGCGTTGTTAACTTCATTCACTCCCGCCAGTGGGTGGTCTAGGGGGATCAGTGTTGGTTGTACACGCACCGACAGGGGTAAGGACCGACTGGTGTGAACTTCTGAGTTGAGTCGTTCTGCCACAGCCAATAGTTTCACCGCGTAGCCAAGTTGCTTGGCATAGTCCACGTCACGGCTCTGCAGATTGCTAATGCCTTGGGTGGGAATTGAGGCACGGTCTATAGGTCCACCGAAGGCCAGCCCTGTGAGGATGGCAATCTTGTCGGCGGCATCGAGTCCCTCGACATCTGCCGCTGGATCTGCTTCCGCGTAGCCGAGATCCTGTGCGTCTTTGAGCACTTCTTCATAGGCCACCCCTTCCTGTGCCATGCGGCTGAGGATGTAGTTGGTGGTGCCGTTGATGATGCCGCTTACTCGTTCGATCCTGTTGCTACCCAGCGACTGCTTGAGTGGCTCGATGATCGGGATGCCACCGCCGACGGCCGCTTCGATCAGCACATACACCCCAGCAGCAGCAGCAGCGGCGGCAATCTCTTCGCCATGCCTGGCGATCACGGCTTTATTTGCTGTGACCACTGCTTTGCCGGCGGCTATGGCTCGCATGATCATGGTTCGAGCTGGTTCGATCCCTCCCATAACTTCCACCACCACCTGAACCGCGGGGTCATCCACAACGGCTTGGGGGTCGTTGGTAAGTAAAGAGTTGGGCAGTTCAATCGGGCGAGGGCGTTGCAGATCTCTAACCGCTACTCGCACTAGTTCAAGCTCAGCAACCAGAGGATTGCGCCCTTCTGGGGTTTGAAGGATGCCTGCTACCCCGGCCCCAACCGTTCCAAGACCCAGGAGACCTACGCCAATCCTCGTGCCCATGGCAGTTTTGTCCAGTCGTGTAATTGCTTGCGGGACTCTAGGAAGTGGAGGTGGCCGATACCTTGCCCAGTTGCTTGGCTTGGTTTTTCATGCTTAGGAGGATGTTCAGGAATCCGTTGGCTCTTGATGGGGTAAGGCTGCCTTGAAGACCTGTGGCTTCAATAAAGCCTGGATCTACGGCCATTACCTGTTCAGGTGTGAGGTTGCTGAGACCTTGGATCAGCATGGCTAGCAAGCCTCGCGTAATCAGCGCGTCGGAGTCTCCATGCCATTGAAGCCTTCCTTCAACTAGTACACCAAGCACGTGCACTTGAGAAACACAGCCTCTGACTTTGATGGCGTCGGTTTTTAGTTCCTGAGACATTGCTGGCAGCTTTTTAGCTAGCCAAAGCACATATTCATAGCGACGGCGTGGGTCGGCAGTGCCGTTGAGCCGCTTGACCATGTTGTCGAGGGCTTCACTGCCAAAGCTTGAGGGAGAGGCGGTGAGTTCAGCCATTGCGACGGATCAGGATTTGAGGCGTTGCCGATCCACGCTAAACATAAAACCAGCAAGACCAAGCAGGAATGGTGATCCAGCAATGGCGTAGGTCCATTGTGTTTTTGCCGTATAGGGCTTCATTACTACTTCATCCAGTTGCACTTTCCCTGAGCGGATTGGCAACAACAGGTAGTCACGGTGACCAGGACCACCATCTATCTGTAAGTCCAGGGTGCCATCTTGCATGCTAGGCAGCGTCAAGCTAATAGTCCCTTGTTGGTCCATTCGACCAAGCTCCTTGCCTGGCTTGCCATTGGCATCCAAGACGCGAACAACGGCTCCCTCAACAGGTGTGCCTGTCGAAAACTGACTGCTGAGCTCCAGGTTGCCATTTAGGTAGGTGAGTGTGCTTTCAATGGCATGGGCTTGAGCTGGCTGGCCTTGCACGAGGCCAAGAGATCCTGAAGCGATTAATAGAAATAAAGACTGGATCAGTCTCCGCATGCCACAAGCTCACAAATTCAGATGCTCATTTTGAGACATTCTTGACGGATTGACTAGTAGCTTCTTGTCTGCATTTGAGATGGCTGGGATTACTGTCGAGCCTAAATATTCATAACAAGCTCAGTCTTCGTGTCTGACAATGACAGCAATTATTTTTTGACAACCTTACTAATATCAATGCTAATGATCAGGATTGATATTAGGTTTGGCTTCCAATTTGTCAATGGCCCATGTGCAGCGAATGTGCAATATCCTCATAACTCTCGCCTGTGATTGGAGTCGGCGCTTGTAAGTCGATATTCCATCCAAGTTCAGTCACTTCAGTTGCAAGACCTGGATAAAGTAGATTAATCCCTTGAAGCATTAGGTCTTTCAAAAAACTATCTTGAGTCGCAGAGCCTTGCAGTCCGCTGACAAAATAAGAGCTGAAAATATTTTCTATATTCCCGCTGCCATGGGCAGACTTTTCAATGCTAGCAAGGGTTAGTAAGCCACTGTTATTATCTGTATCCCTGATGGGGATGAATGCAGCTTCGTCTTTAGTGAATCCATATGAACCACCATTTGGTGTGGTTATGTTTCCCCAAAATAGCCATTTGAGTTCATCAACATAGATATTTCCATCTCCTGTAACAGGGTCGATCGCTCCTCCAACTTGGCCGACTTCTACTTCTCCTTTAAGGGTTAGTTTGTAGCCTGCAAATTCTGTTTCAAATGATCTTTGAGGGCAAATAAATGAAAGGATATTCCCTTGAGTATCCGCCCCGACTGAAACAATTGATTGCCCAAATAACAGTTCCCCAGTCTTGCCGTCTATAGGATCGTATTGAAA
>JASLWC010000075.1 GCA_030741055.1 Prochlorococcaceae cyanobacterium ETNP18_MAG_14
CGATAAGCACAACCGTGCCGCAGTGAATTCGGCCTCAAACCCGGGTGTCGGTCCTGCAGGCTCTGCCAAGGTTTGTACCGGCCCAGCTGCTGCCTGATCTCATCACCTACGGGTTTGAAGCCCTTCATCTCAACAGCGTTGATGCAATTCAGCACGGCCTGTGGGAAGCGAATCGTGCCAGTACGCCACAGCATCACGAGACGTTCCCCCTCACCTTCGCGACCGGGCACATCGAACGGCAACACCAGACGGTTCTTGGCCTTTTTCTTGCCCTGGGTGGCCTTATTCCGTTTGCCGCCAGGGCGAACCTTGAGTTTGCCGTCTTCCCAGATCAGCTGGGCGACTTCATGGGGCCGTAAACCATAAATCCCGATAATCCCAACCACCAACATCAGGCTCACCCTGTCGTCGGCCTTCATCGCATCCAGCAATTTTCCTAGATCATTTGGAAACACCGGTGGTGTCAGCTGCTCTTCAGTGGGCCTGTCATCAACACCGATGAGATTCCTGATGTCCTCATTGTCGAGCGGCTTCCATCGCTGGTCATAGCCGTATTCCTTGATCCCGTGGCGAAGAAGGCTGCGGACGTTATTCATCTGCGTGATCCGGCCTGACCCACCCGGAGCGCAATTCTTGAAATGACGCCGAGCGAAAGCCTTCATCAGGTCGGAACCACTCTGTGGGCGTGGCTTTTTCGCCAAGTTTTTTGCAACCCGCTCCATGTGACAGGTGAGAGATTTCATAGTGGTGGCGCGGTTTTTTCTGGCGCCGCTGTTCTATGAAGTCAGCGATCACCACCTCCCAGCCGCTGTCCTCGTCATCGACAGATCGGGTGATGGTGGGCTTGGCGGTGTCCTTCGCGTCTTGCTTCTTCTTGGCTTCCGCTAGAGAACAGTCGTTAACCTCCACCAGCTGCTTGAGCTGGCAGATCTTGAGGAAGATGTCGCCGCTGTAAGCAGGGTTCCACGGCACACCCAGCTGAACCGACTGCCTGGGATTTTTATGTTGTTTGCCGTCGTTGAGTCGGTGGGTGAGTTGTGTATCCCCGTTCCGATCTGCGATGCCCCAACCCGGTCCACAGCGGTCTTTTATCTGCCCTCGAAGGCGGTCAAACCACTGCTGCTTAGGCATGTGCGCAGAAAAATTCCTATGCGCAGAATCATGCGCAGAAATGGACAGACATGGGAGTACCTAGGCAGGACACGAAGCGCAGACCGTTGCCCCCAGATACTCGAAAACCCAGGCTATCCCTGGGATTTATCAATGGAGCCAAGGAGACTCGAACTCCTGACCCCCTGCATGCCATGCAGGTGCTCTACCAGCTGAGCTATGGCCCCATTGACGCCGGTAAGCAACTGGGCTCGTGCCGTCGTCAAAACAGAGCTTACATCGCAAAGCCTCAAACCTGACGCCAAACAGCCACGAGCTTGCCCTGCACCTGCACCTGATCTGCTGGCAGCTCAATCGGCTCATAAGCGGTGTTGGCAGCCTCAAGCCGCACCGTGGCTCCCTTGCGATGAAAATGCTTCAGCGTGGTGCCACTTCCGGGCACAAGTGCACTAACAACAGTGCCATCACGCAGCCGAGAAGGCTCAAGCACCGGCTCCATCAAAACCACATCTCCATCTGCAATGTAGGCATCCACCATCGAATCACCATTCACGGTGAGCGCAAACAGACCACGGGTCTCCAAAACTGGTGCCAGGTCAATTCGCTCCTGAATATCATCAAAGGTCTCCACCAAGCCACCTGCAGCCACGGCACCGAGGACAGGGATGCCAGATATCAACCCACCGAGCAACTGCAAGGTACGAGCCTGTCCTTCCTGCCAGGTAATCCAGCCCTTTTGCTGAAGATGGCGAAGCCGGCTCTGCACGGGGGCTGGTGAGCGCAGACCCATCGCCTGCATCATCTGCCTAATCGAAGGGCTGTGGTGATGGGTGCCGATGTAATCGGCTAGCCAGTCATAAAGCTCTTGCTGGGCAGGGGTGAGCAGCTCAGGGGAGGTGGCAGCCACAGGCAATGCATATGTTCGTCAATACAGGTGTACCTATAGGCGTTGCGCCTGGCAAGTATCTGAAGGCCACTAGTGCAGCTGCCAGAAGGTCAAGAATTAATCAGCTGCTCACGCCTGAAAGCGGAATCTGGTCAAAAACTAAAGGCCGCCCAACACAGCAGCAAGCAAAGCTTGCTGCACATGCAGTCGGTTTTCAGCTTGATCGAAGATGCGACTTGAACCACCCTCGATTACTCCCGGACTGATCTCCTCACCACGATGAGCCGGTAAGCAGTGCAACACAATCGCGTGGGGGTCTGCCTCAGCAAGCATGTCCTCATTGAGGCAAAAACCTCTAAAGGCCTTTTCACGCTCTAACTGCTCTTGTTCTTGTCCCATAGAGGCCCATACATCGGTGTACAACGCCTGTGCTCCTCGCACTGCTGCTAGAGGATCAGATATCACTTCAATCGAAGCATCAGCCACCGCAAGGTTGCGTGCCTGATTAACAACTTCAGGCAGAGGTTCAAAACCCTTCGGGCATCCAATGCGAACACTCACACCCAACAAGGCGCCACAAAGCATTAAAGAGTGGGCCACGTTATTACCATCACCCACATAGGCCAGGGTCTGGCCAGGCAATTCCCCAAAGGCCTCTTGCATGGTGAGGAAATCAGCAAGAGCCTGGCAAGGATGCTCAAGGTCAGTAAGGGCATTTAGCACCGGAATAGAAGCCCAGTGGGCGTAATCAATTAGTTCCTGCTGGGCAAACGTCCTCACAGCGATCACATCACAAAAACGACTCAATACCCTCGCTGTGTCTTCAAGGGGCTCGCCGCGTCCTAATTGGGTTAACTGGGGGTTGAGATCCACCGTTTGCCCGCCAAGGCGTGCCATCGCGACCTGAAAGCTCACCCTCGTTCTTGTAGAGGCCTTGGTAAAAATCAGGCCGAGAACACGATTCCCCAGATCAATGCGTCGCTCACCACTCTTGAGTTGTCTAGACAACTCAAGCAAGGCAAGTATCTGTTCGACATTGAGGTCGGCAGAAGACAGGAAGTCCAGTCCTTTGAGATCTGCAAGGACGGCTGCAACACCCTGAGAATTAGCCGCCATAAGAGAAGCTTCAAAGAATCTTTATCGGGGACTACCCCCCCTGCCGTCAAGTCTTCAAGCAGTCACGAAACCTTTTGGAAGGGCACTGGCATCCAACATCTGACTGAGTTCATCGCCTTCGATAACCTCCTTTTCTAGAATTTTCTGGGAAATGGTCTCAAGCAAAGCAAGGTTATGGCGAAGGATTGAAAGCGCACTCTCATGAGCTTTATCAACCAAACCCCGCACCTCCTTATCGATGGCCTGAGCGGTGGCATCACTTACCACTCGGCGTGGATTGTTGTTACCGCCAAGGAAACGACCTCCACCTTGCTTGTCATAAGCCAGAGGACCCAAGATCTCGCTCATCCCATAAGTTCCAACCATCTGCTCAGCCAAGTCAGTCGCACGCTGCAGATCATTAGCTGCACCGGTAGTGATCTTGCCGAAGACGATTTCCTCTGCTGAGCGCCCTCCTAACAAGGTAGCTATTTGCCCCTCAAGATCTTGCTTGGAACTAAGGAAACGTTCCTCAGTAGGTAGCTGCAAGGTGTAACCAAGAGCACTCATGCCACGAGGCACAATTGAGATCTTGGCAACCTTGCTACCACCAGGCATCAGGTGCCCCACGATTGCATGCCCCACCTCGTGATAAGCAACAACCTGCTTTTCATCTTCCTGCATCACTCGGCTCTTTTTCTCAAGACCCGCCACAACACGCTCAATGGCTTCGTTGAGATCATGCTGCTCCACCATTTTGCGCTTGCCACGTGCTGCAAGCAAGGCTGCCTCGTTGACCATATTGGCCAAATCTGCCCCTGCAAAACCACTGGTCGCCTGAGCGATGCGATCTAAATCAACCCCTTCGGCCAATTTCACCTTTTTCGCATAAATCTCGAGGATCGTCTTGCGACCAGATAGGTCAGGGCGATCTACAAGTACCTGACGATCAAAACGACCAGGCCGCAACAATGCAGCATCAAGCACCTCAGGCTGGTTAGTAGCTGCTAGCACGATTACGGGCTTATCAGCAGAAGAGAAACCATCCATCTCCGTCAACAGCTGGTTAAGGGTCTGCTCCCGCTCGTCATTGCCTCCAACAACACCCATTGAGCCAGAACGGCTCTTACCAATTGCATCAAGTTCATCAATGAAAATGATGCAAGGAGCCTTCTTCTTCGCCTGCTCGAATAGATCCCTCACACGGGCTGCCCCAGCCCCAACAAACAGCTCGACAAACTCAGAACCGGAAATAATGAAAAAAGGCACCTCTGCTTCACCAGCAACCGCCTTAGAAAGCAAAGTCTTGCCTGTGCCAGGGGGGCCCACTAGCAGCACACCCTTAGGGATTCGCGCACCAATCTCTGTGTAACGCTCTGGTGTTTTAAGGAAATCAACTATCTCAGCAAGCTCGTCCTTCGCCTCATCAACCCCTGCGACGTCAGCAAAGGTGACACGTGACTCTTCGTCAGGGACGTAAACCTTCGCCTTGCTCTTAGTAAAACTCAGAGCACCCTGGGCACCTCCACCACCCATGGAACGCCTAGCAAAAAACTGCAGTACAAGGATGAAGATCAGCGGGGGCACTACCCAACTGAGGATGGTGGTGAAGATGTTCGGCTTTTTCGGCGGCGCAGCTGCAAATTCCACACCTTTGCGCTCCAAGCGCTGCGGCAGATCCATATCGAAAATCGGTGTAGTCGCCAACAGCGCTGGTGCGCCCTCCTCCGGATTGGCGAGTTCGTAGCGGATCTGGTCTTGTGTGATGAAGGCCCTCTTCACGGCGCCGTCATCTACCTGATCTATGAATAATGAGTAAGGAACTCTTGGCACCTGCGTAGCTGGATTAGGTATGAAGCTGCTGAAAAGCAGCAACACACCAAAACCTATTAACACCAGGTTTACGATCCCAAAGCGCCGATTCGGTCTGTTGTCATCCTCACGGATCGGCATGGAGAGAAATCATTTAATTGAAGGCCACGCTAAACCGGCAAAACCGCAAGCGTTTAACTCGAGTGGCGTGAGAACCGAACGTAGCCTAATCAGAAATACTGCATAACTACCATAAAAACCTATCTTCCTTTGGCAATTAGGCCCTATGGCAAAAGGTTTTGATACAAGGTTTAAGCTTATAGACTCATTAATTAAATAGCTCTAGCTTCACCATTGAAAAGTATTTGCTATTAGCAGAAAAGCAGTTAACGCGACAAGTAAAGACCAGATACTGGACAATAAAGAGCCTTGAGATCAGCAGCTAAGCAAAGCAGATTGCCCTGTTCAAATCACGACTTAAGCCATACCACTTTAGAGGAAAGTGCGAACATCATCAAGGCCTAATAACGCTATTAGGCCCAAAAGCCGTACAAATCACTAAACGGGTATTTCCTCTCAAGCAATTGCTCCTAGGTGATGCAACTTAGGTGCTTTATTATTGTTAATCGAATGCTCATTAGCTCAAAAATCATGCTAGGTTGATATTGGGAAAGGAAGCATACGTTGCACCGAGAGAACCTATCAACGGCAAAGTTACCATTAAAAGCTAGACGTGGAAGGCTGCTTGCAAATATCACCATCCTTAGTCTTAGGACAAATATCTACAAAGTTAAAT
>JASLWC010000076.1 GCA_030741055.1 Prochlorococcaceae cyanobacterium ETNP18_MAG_14
GCTATATGGAAATTGAACAACAACGCTTTGAGGAAACTCCCAGTCAATTGTTTGTTAAATGCTTAGGAGAACTTGAGAGCTAATCCCAAGTTCGAGAGCAATATCAATACGAAATTTAATTCCTTTAGTTGAATAAAACCAAGTTCTCAAACTGGTGGCCTACTGCCAGGTATCGCTGAAGGCATCTAGCTAACACACTTGGCGCATAAAGGAGTCAGCGATGTTGAGACTCGTCAAGTTGGTATTCCGTCATGGGCCCAACTATTTCATCAGGGGTCTAGAGATTGCATGCAACCAGCTGCACGGAATTCTTTTGCTGACAAACAACTTTTAATTGCGTTGTAACCAGCATCAATTCCTTCAGTCATGAGGATCAGCCATCGATGCCGGGTCGACAATTCGATCGAACTCCGCTGCACTTACATAGCCGAGTTCTAGAGCGGCTTCACGCAGGCTTAATTCCTGTGAATGCGCTAGGTGGGCAATCTCGCTGGCCTTGTCGTAACCAATTTCTGGGGTTAACACCGTTACCAGCATCAGCGATCGCTCAAGATCGCGCTTGATCTTGGTTTGGTTTGGTTCGATGCCTTGCACCATGGCAACTCGGTAACTACGGCAGGCGTCATGTAGCAATTCAATGCTGTGCAGCAGGTTGAAGCCAATCAGGGGTTTGTAGACGTTCATCTGCAGATGACCGCTACCACCTGCCATGGCTACGGCTGAATCCAGCCCGATCACCTGTGTGCAGACCATGGCCATGGCCTCACATTGAGAGGGATTTACTTTGCCAGGCATGATCGAGCTGCCGGGTTCATTCTCAGGCAGATGCAGTTCGGCAAGGCCGGCCCTTGGGCCACAGGCCAGTAGGCGTAGATCATTGGAGATCTTGAACAGGGCAACCGCCAACATGCGCAGTTGCGCCATTGCATTCACCAAGCCGTCATGGCTTGCCATCACGGCGAACTTGTTCGCAGCTGAATTCAGTGGTAGCCCAGTGAGCCGGGCAAGCTCCGCAGCTGTTTCTTCAGCAAAGCGAGCTGGGGCATTGAGGCCAGTCCCCACGGCAGTGCCTCCAAGCGGCAGGGGGTAGAGCTCTACAAGGCTTGCCTGGATACGGTCACGGGCAGTGGCAATTTGATCGCGCCAGGCAGAGGCCTCCTGGCCGAGGGTGAGAGGCACGGCGTCTTGCAGATGAGTTCGGCCGATCTTGATGATTTTTCTCCAGGCATGGCTTTTGCTGGTAAAAGCTTCGATTAGTTGCTCTAGTTGAGGCAGCAAACGTTTGCTGATCCCCTCTGCAGCGGCGATGTGAATAGCAGTAGGGAAGGCGTCATTGGTGGATTGCGATCGATTGACGTGATCATTTGGATGCACCGGCCTATGGCTACCTAGGGGCTCGCCGCTCGCTTGAGAGGCCAGGTTGCTAATCACCTCGTTGACGTTCATGTTCGTGTGGGTGCCGCTACCGGTCTGCCAAACCTTCAGTGGAAACTGGTCGTCGTGAAGGCCAGCGGCAACAGCAGAGGCTGCGTTGATGATGAGATCGCGCTGTATGACATCGAGCACGCCTAGGCGACAGTTCACGCTGGCAGCAGCCTGTTTAATCAATGCCAAGGCATGGATGAGTTCGGCTGGCATGCGATCACCGCTGATGGCAAAGTTCAGCAGTGATCGTTGGGTTTGGGCGCCCCATAGGACTTCGGCCGGCACCTCAACGGTTCCCATGCTGTCGTGTTCGATGCGCACCAGTTCAGCCATTACGTCCCTGGCAAGGCGTAGAAGCAGCTCACGTTGATCCTCTCGTTTTCATGGGAATTGGGATGAATTCACAGGCCTAGTCGTTGCCAAATCACGTGCAGGTTGGCCTGATGCAGTTCGGTGCTGAAGCATTCAGCTAGTACTGAGGCGTCAAGGCGGTTGGTCACTTCAGGATCGGCCTCAAGATTGGCCCGGAAGTTACCGCCTTCGCTATTCCACGCAGAATGGGCGTTGCGCTGTACAACTTTGTAGGCGTCTTCTCTGCTCATGCCGTTCTCCACAAGAGTCAGGAGCACGCGCTGGCTGAAGACCACACCGCCATAGACATTCATGTTGCGCAGCATGTTTTCTGGGTAGATGCCAAGGCCTTTAATTACCTCGGTCATCTCCCGCAACATGAAGTGGAGTGTGACAGAGCAATCCGGCAGCATCATTCGCTCAGTGGAGCTATGGCTGATATCACGCTCGTGCCAGAGGGTTACGTTCTCGAGTGCAGCGACTACATAGCTACGCAGCACCCGTGCCAGACCGCTGATTCGTTCAGCTCGAATCGGGTTGCGTTTGTGGGGCATTGCCGAACTTCCCTTTTGGCCTTTGGCGAAGCTTTCTTCTACCTCGAGCACATCTGTTCGCTGTAGGTTGCGGATCTCCGTGGCAAAACGATCTAGAGAAGCTCCTACTAGTGCAAGGGTCTGCACATAATCGGCATGGCGATCGCGAGAGATTACTTGGGTGCTGGCGGTGTCGGGTGTTAGGCCAAGACTTTCGCAGGTGAGTCGCTCAATCTCTGGATCTGTATTTGCATAGGTGCCCATGGCGCCGCTGATCTGACCTATAGCCACATCTCGCTCGAGTCGCTCGAGTCGCTCGCCATTGCGGACTGTTTCTGCCAGCCAACCGGCCAGCTTGAAGCCAAAAGTGATTGGTTCGCCATGGATGGCATGGGAGCGGCCAATCATTACCGTGTTTTTGTGTTTTCTTGCCAGGCAGCTGATCGCCTCTTGGAGTGCGCTGAGTTCTTGCTGCATCAGGGCCACCGAGCTTTTTAGTTGCAGGGCTAGGCCGGTATCTAGTACGTCGCTGCTGGTCATGCCCACATGGATGTAGCGGCCTGCCTCTCCTACGTGTTCATTCACGTTGGTTAGGAAGGCGATTACGTCGTGGCGTACTTCAGCCTCGATCTCCAAGATTCGCTCCGGTTCGAATGCAGCACGCTCACGGATCTGCTGCATTTCAGATACTGGGATTTTTCCCAGCTGGCAGTTGGCTTCACAAGCAGCCACCTCTACATCTAACCAGCTTTGATATTTGGCCCGGTCGGTCCAGATCTCGCCCATTTCGGGCAGTGTGTAGCGCTCGATCAAGGGCTCGCAGATTGGCGGTGGATTGCTTGAATTTAGTTCCTTGGATCAGGCCGACTTGAGACGGCAGTGTTCCACCTCCCAATGAACATGCTGTCCCCAGGCTTGTTGCCGTACCCAGCAGCGACCACCTTTGCATTGGATCAATTGGAATGGTGGCAAGTCGTTGGGTTGATTTTCAAGGGTCACAAAGCTGCCCGGCGGGATCAGCTCAAGCACTGTGGCGAGCTCTGCCTGGGGAACAACATGCAGATGCCTGCGGCTTGGGTGCCGATTGCTAGAACCTGGTTGTGGAGGTTTTTGCTGAGACACGACCTTGCGGGCGAGTTGAGTGATCTTCTCGGAAGCTTTGGCTTTTGGCGCTAGTTGAAAGATTTTGTTCCGTTTTCAGCTCTGCTTTTATGAAGGAATGCCCCGTAAACAGCGTCTTGATCTGCATCTGCTGATGAAGGGCCTGGCCGCTTCGCGCCATCAGGCTCAGCAGTTAATTCGTGCTGGCAAGGTGCGAGATAGCCGTGGCCAATTGCTCGACAAGCCTGGCCATGAGGTGCCGGAGGAGCTTGAGCTCCATGTTGAGCAGCCGCCGAGATTCGTTTCCCGTGGCGGCGAGAAATTGTTGGCAGCTTTTGGGGCGTTCCCTATCAAGGTGGATGAAAGAGTCTGCCTGGATGGCGGCATCTCTACAGGAGGTTTTACCGATTGTTTGCTGCAACACGGTGCTGCACGTGTTTATGGCATCGATGTGGGTTATGGCCAGACAGCCTGGAATTTGCGCAATGATCCTCGTGTTGTGTTGCGAGAGCGCACCAACTTGCGCATTCTGCAGCCTGATCAGCTCTATGGCCCTGAGGATCCCTGGCCGAGCTTGGCGGTGGCTGATGTTTCCTTTATCTCCTTGCGCCTTGTGTTGCCTGCCATAAAAGCTCTACTTAAGCCTGAAGACTCAGAGGCGGTTTTGTTAGTGAAACCTCAGTTTGAGGTAGGGCGTGAGCGAGTGGGTAAAGGTGGTGTTGTCAGGGATGCTTTAGCCCACGTTGATGCTTTGAACAGTGTGATTGAGGCATCAAGGCTTCTGGGCTGGAAGCCAAAGGGGCTCGTCGCCTCTCCGCTTACTGGTCCGGCAGGGAATCATGAATATCTGCTCTGGCTAGGGAACGAGACGTCAGCAGAATTACCAGTTCTTGAGGTGCTTGTGGCTCAGACTTTGGCCTAGAGGGCCTTGCTGTCCCGATCACCTGTACGGATACGTACAACGGAGTCGACGGGTGAGATAAAAATCTTGCCGTCACCTATTTCGCCTGTTTTGGCCGCCTCGGCAATGGCTTTCACTACAGCTTCAACCCTGTCGTCGTCGACGACCACTTCAACCTTGAGTTTCTGCAGGAATTCAACGGTGAATTCTGAGCCCCTATAGCGCTCTACCTGGCCTTTTTGTCGTCCGAAGCCTCTCACTTCGCTCACAGTCATGCCGATGATTTCGGCATTCACTAAGGCAAGCTTGACGTCTTCAAGCTTGAAGGGACGGACAATAGCCTCTACTTTTTTCATGAGGTCCTGGTGATGCGAGCTTAGATATAGATCAATCTTGTCAGAAACGGCCTGTAACGGATAGTGCAGAGAGATGAGAGAGGGTTAAGCCAGCGTTCTTGGCATCCTGGGATAGCACTTCTGCGTCTGTTTGCGGAAGCTTGACCATGCTGTTGGCAATCGCCTCCCAGTGGGCCTCTTCGAAGTGGGTCTGAAGCCAGAGCATTCCATGGATACTGGCAGGGCGGATCTGGATGTTGTCACCAGTACCGATCAAGCAGATGTCCATGGAATAGGCCCGTTGATGCACCCATTAGTGCTTTTTTGACGGGCCTTGGTTGTTGCTGTTGCTACAAAATCAATTGTTGCAGCATTTGGCGGCGTCGTTTTTGCGCTGGTGGTACACCTTGCCGCGATAGTTGAGTTCCACGCTGGTGTCAGTGGGTGCAGCGTCGTGCTTGAGGGGGGCCTCATAGCGATGACCGCGGTAGACATGATCTACGTTGCTGCTGCTGAGCTGCTCATGGTCTGCGGCTTTGTAGGCAATGCCGCGATAGGTACGCTCTTGAGTGGTCATTGGATAAGCCTCGAAGGGATGGGTTTTTCTGTCTTGATGGGGCAGAGGGGCCGCTTCGTGGGAAGGAGCGTTGCTTCGCCTTGCGGGGGGCTACTTCCAGCTAACGGATCAACGACGATGCGATGACCCAGCTCAACGTTTTGTCCTTGAATATCTTTCTAGGCCGATTGCGCTGTTCATAGTGAACATTTTTACCGTTACCGCCTAGAGAAAAGCTTAAGCTTCCTCTAGGCGGGTGATTTTGCGGTTTTTGTTGAGCCTTTAGAGGGTTTTCGGCAAGGCCGCATCATGAGTCGAGATCTAGGGTCGTTTTCAGGCATCGCTTTACACCTGTGAGCAGCACTGAGGCACAGAGTTCCACACCCCTCTATGGCGAACGGACGATCGCCAATGCTGAGTTGATTTGTTTCGATAATCCCAAGCCTGAGCGGCCCTACGAGATTTC
>JASLWC010000077.1 GCA_030741055.1 Prochlorococcaceae cyanobacterium ETNP18_MAG_14
TAAACCCAGGGCCTGGTTTTGGTGCCTACGGAATCGCCAAAGCGGCATTGCTGGCACTAATGAAGCAATACGCCCTAGAAGAAGGGCCCTCAAATATTCGCTGTAACGCCATCAATGCAGACCGGATCCGCTCTGGCCTGCTTGATCAGGCCATGATTAAAGAGCGCGCGGCGGCACGCGGCATCAGCGAAGCGAACTACATGGGAGGAAACTTGCTCGGTGCAGAGGTCCGAGCAAGTGATGTAGCAAATGCCTTTGTAGCCCTGGCCTTAATGCCGCGAACCACTGGTGCCTTGCTGACAGTGGACGGTGGAAATGTTGCAGCAATGGTGCGCTGAAATACGCGAGTGAATTCATCGAGCAAGCATGCCTTTAGACCCTATAAAAACTGCGATACCACTGAGCAAACCACTCCACCCCATCTTCGATTGGGGTCGATGGCCGAAAGCCAACCCAGGCCTCAAGAGCAGATGTATCAGCAGCGGTAGCCACGACATCACCAGGCTGCATGGACTGAAAGTCCTTAATAGCTTCCACCCCGAGGGACTTCTCCAAGAGCTCAATAAAACGCATCAACTCAATTGGCTGGCTGTTACCAATATTGAAAAGACGGTGAGGTACCGCAGCAGTAGCAGGGTCAGGGTTGCGCGGATCGAAGTCTGAATTAGCGGTAGCAGGCTTGTCGCAACAGCGAAACACACCTTCAACGATATCGTCGATATAGGTGAAATCACGCTGCATCTTGCCGTAGTTAAACACCTTGATCGGCTCACCAGCGAGTATCGCTCTAGCGAAGAGCATTGGAGCCATATCCGGACGACCCCAAGGTCCATAGACAGTGAAGAAACGCAATCCTGTCGCTGGTAAACCGTATAGATGGCTATAGGTATGAGCCATCAATTCGTTGGCCTTCTTGGTGGCCGCATAGAGACTCACCGGGTGATTTACAGGCTGTTGCTCGTAAAAAGGTAAGTTGCGATTGCCGCCATATACAGAGCTACTCGAGGCATACACCAAGTGCTGTACTCCATGGTGACGACACACCTCAAGGATGTGCCCAAAGCCCACCAAGTTCGCCTGAATGTAGGCACCTGGGTTCTCTAATGAATAGCGGACCCCTGCCTGGGCCGCCAAGTTGACCACCACCTCAGGCTTCTCAGCCCTAAACAGTTCCTCTAGGGCTGCACCATCTTCCAAGGTTATTTGGTGAAAAGTCCAAGACGCTTTAAAGGAAGTTGCTTCAATCTGAGCGAGTCGTGCCCGCTTTAATGCCGGGTCGTAGTAGTCATTGAGATTGTCAATGCCTATGACACGATCACCACTAGCCAACAGACGCTGCACGAGGGCAGAGCCAATGAATCCTGCAGCACCAGTGACAACAACGCATCGACTCATAAAGAGCCATCTCCGACTCGCCAAAGCATCAAGCCGGACGCTCTCACCGCATCTGGATCGACAACAGCACGAGCATCAAACACCCATGCCGGGCGACGCATAAGCGGTGCCAAGGCGGCCCAGTCAAGCTGTCTGAACTGCTGCCACTCAGTCAGAATCAACACAGCGTCGGCTCCAGCGACAGCTGCAGCAACATTGGAACAGGTCCACCAGGTCCCTTCACCGCTAAGAGCGGCACGAGTTGGTCCTGCTTGAGCATCTGGCGGAGAACTTGCTAGCAGCTGTAGATCACGCGCAATCTGTTCCGAATCCACCTTCGGGTCATAGATAGCTAGCTGTGCACCTTCCTCGAGCAGATCATTGGCAATGCAGATCGCCGGCGCTTCACGAGTGTCATTGGTATCTGCCTTAAAAGCAAAGCCCAACAGTGCCAATCGCTTACCAGTAACCGTTCCGAACAGCTTTTGTACTACCAAACGCGAAATGCGATGCTGCTGCCATGTATTAAGAGCCACCACGTTCTCCCAATAATCCGCCACCTCCGGGAGACCGAAATGACGACAGAGATAAACCAAGTTGAGGATGTCTTTTTGAAAACAACTACCACCAAAACCAGGACCTGCCTGAAGAAACTTCGAGCCAATGCGCGAGTCACTACCTATCGCTCTAGCCACCTCACGAACGTCCGCACCAGTGACTTCGCAAAGAGCTGCCAATGAATTGATCGAACTTATGCGCTGAGCCAAAAAGGCATTGGCTGTCAGCTTGGAGAGTTCACTACTCCAAAGGTTTGTAAGCAATATCTTCTCGTGCGGCACCCACTGGCGATAAACCTCTACCAAGGCCTGGATGGCATCAGCATTCTCGCCGCCGATCAGCACTCGATCTGGTGACTCCAGATCACGGATCGCCGTACCCTCAGCCAAAAACTCAGGGTTAGACAACACGGCAAAACTGATCGGAGGCTCTCCGTCAACCACCTGCCGCTGGGCTGCCTTAAGAATTAAATCCACAGCTTCAGCGGTACGCACCGGCAAAGTGCTCTTCTCAACAACAATCGTGTGTCCCTTAGCGCATTGAGCAACCTGGCGAGCACAGGCTTCAACCCAACGCAAATCACTAGCCTGACCAGCCCCCAGACCTTTTGCTTTGGTTGGAGTATTCACTGAGATAAACACCATATCTGCGCCCGCAATCGCAACGTCTACCTCCGTAGAGAAGTAAAGATTGCGCCCGCGAGCCCGAGCAACAACCACATCCAACCCCGGCTCATAAACAGGCAATTTGCTGAGATCAGGATCATTCCAAGCAGCGATGCGGGCCTCATTGAGATCCACCACATTCACCTGAATATTTGGACAACGATCAGCAATCACCGCCATCGTCGGGCCGCCCACGTAACCCGCGCCAATGCAACAGATGTTGCGAATCTGAGGAACATTCATGGCGTTGTAAGCGACGCGTTAGCAAGAGGTAAGAGGTCAAGACCTATCAGGTCATCGCAGCAGATTAAATGGGGCATCAAATTGCAGAGAAAGCTTTAGAAGATCAATCGCGAAGCAAACGCACAAGACCAATGAGGTCATCGAGTGGTTGAAGTTGATCAATAGAGGTTTGATCAGCTTCTGGCGCTGCCCCCTTCAGGCGCTTAAGGCGTCCCTCACCCTTCTCTATCTCGTCATCACCAATCACCAACGCCCAGGGAGCCCTACTGCGATCGGCACGTTTGAACTGTTTAGCGAAGGCAGCACCAGAACCATCCAGCTCCACCACGAGCCCAGCGGCCCGCAGCTGGTGGGCAATAACCAGAGCTGCTCGCTCAGCTCGCTCACCACGATTCACTAAATAAAGATCTGGCCTTGTAGCAGCCGTTAAACGAGCAGCCTGCCCACTTGAATCAGCACTCGCCGCGGCCTCCAGCACAAGGATCAACCTCTCCATGCCAAGAGCCCAACCGATAGCGGGCGTAGAGGGACCCCCTAACTGCTCAACCAGACCGTCATATCGCCCTCCTCCACACACCGTGGCCTGAGCACCGAGCTGATCGCTAGTGATCTCAAAAGCCGTATGACAGTAGTAGTCAAGGCCACGTACAAGGTGAGGATTGAGATGAAAAGGTATGTGGAGCGCCTTAAGGTCGCCCTGGAGCTCCGTAAAACGAGCCTTACTTTCCTCGCTAAGAGTCTCTAAAAGCGTGGGGGAGTCCTCCAACAATGCCTTCGTTGCAGGGTTTTTACTATCAAGAATCCGCAGCGGATTGGTGTACAGACGCTTACGAGAGTCGTCATCAAGCTTCTCACTACGGGCTTCCAGCCACTTCACCAATTCCCCTCGATAATTTTTTCTATCCTCAACGGTGCCGAGGCTATTGATCTCCAAGACAAGACCTTGTACGCCCAAATCAGCCAGCAGCGCCCAGGCCAATGCGATTACTTCAGCATCACTGCGAGGACTACTAACCCCAAGGAACTCCACACCGACCTGATGAAACTGTCGCTGACGCCCAGCCTGGGGACGCTCATAGCGAAACATCGGACCGCTGTACCAAAGACGCTGAGGGCCCTGACTTAACAAGCCGTTCTGCAAGGCAGCACGCACCACAGAGGCGGTTCCCTCTGGCCGGAGTGTGCATGATCGACCCCCCCTATCGACAAAGGTATACATCTCCTTGCCAACAACATCCGTAGCCTCACCAATGCCTCGAGCAAAGAGTTCGGTCAATTCCAGAAGGGGCGTACGGATTTCCTGCAACCCTGCTCTATGAAAGTGATCACGCGTAACGCTCTCTACCGCCTGCCAGCGCCTGGTCTGCTCCGGCAACAGGTCCAACATCCCTCGCAAGCTCTGCAGCTGGTTCACGCTTCAACGGCAAGCATTAGACAGTCTGCAGGGCGACTGTTCAGATGCCATGAACAAGGAGCTAGGAAATTGCAAGAAAATAAATCGTTAGTACAGGCAGCCTCAATCAAAGCCTGCAGTTCAAATACGCACTGCATGAGACGCGTAGAGAGAACAAATCACTACCAAAGCAATAGAACAGCACTACAAAAACACCTTTAGCCAGAGCCCGCAGTTAAGCCGCAATGGCACCTTCCCAGATAGGTAATCACGCAGACAAGAGCTCTCGAAAGTAAGCAATCGTCGAGTCCAAACCCTGAGCCAAGCTGACATGTGGCTTCCAGCCCAATTGCTCGACCGCTAAATCAATAACCGGCTGTCGCTGCAAGGGATCATCAGCAGGTAAGGGCTTTGTAATCAGAGGTAGAGAAGGATTGATTTGCTCGCGCACCAGTTCAGCCAATTTTCGGATCGTGAATTCGGTGGGATTGCCAAGGTTGATCGGACCAACATGATCTCCATTCATCAGCCCGATTAAACCTTCCACCAAATCGTCCACGTAACAGAAGGATCGGGTCTGAGATCCATCCCCATAAAGGGTTAAAGCTTCACCACGCAGAGCCTGCACAATGAAGTTGCTCACCACCCGACCATCGTCAGGCAGCATGCGTGGTCCATATGTATTGAAGATTCGCGCAACCCTGATCTCACTTCCATGCATGCGCCGATAGTCGAAGCAGAGAGTTTCGGCAATTCGTTTACCTTCGTCATAACAAGCACGGATGCCGATGGTATTCACACAACCTCGGTAGCTCTCAGGCTGCGGGTGAACCTGTGGATCGCCATAAACTTCACTAGTACTAGCAAGCAGTAACCGAGCCTTTACGCGGCGGGCCAAGCCGAGCATGTTGTAAGTACCAAGAAAACTCGTTTTAGCCGTCTTCACCGGATTGGTTTGATAATGAATCGGAGAAGCCGGGCAGGCAAGATGCCAAATTCGGTCGACCTCAAGCTTGATCGGCTCGGTCACGTCATGGCGTATCAACTCAAAAAAGGGGTGACCAATCCAACGAGCAATATTGGCCTTGTTGCCGGTGAAGTAGTTATCGAGACAAATAACCTCATCTCCTGATTCCATCAGGCGGTCCACCAGATGAGAGCCGACAAAGCCCGCACCACCTGTGATCAAATTTCGGGTCTTGCTACCGGGCATTGCACAGTAAGAACTACAGTCTAATTGTGACCGACCTTGGAACAGCGCGACCGTAAACCAAACTCACTCACTACATATTTCCTACTGGCTTACCTGCGGTGATTCCGAATATT
>JASLWC010000078.1 GCA_030741055.1 Prochlorococcaceae cyanobacterium ETNP18_MAG_14
CTATTCTATAAGTTCTTTGCAACGATCTCGATTGGCTGGGGAATAATTGGGTCTACCTACATTTTACTGAACTATAGATTCCCAGAAGAACTAAAGCAAGAATATGGGGAAACGTTGCCAGAATTCTTGCAAGACACTTGGAACGCCTTAGCGCCAAATTTAGAATTAATATTAGTTGTAATTTTTCTGATTTTTTACTTAAATTTTCTCAAAGATATTTGGAATAATAAGTACTAAATTTTTACACGTTAAACAAAAACTCCATCACATCACCCTCCTCAACAACGTAGTCCTTGCCTTCGCTGCGCAGCCAACCCTTATTTCGTGCTTCAGCAAAGGAGCCAGCATCAAGCAATTTCTGATAAGCGATTGTCTGAGCGCGAATAAAACCACGTTCGAAATCGGTGTGAATCACACCAGCTGTTTGCGGAGCAGTCATGCCAGCTTTAAACGTCCAGGCACGGGTTTCCTTCTCCCCGGTAGTGAAGTAAGTACGCAGACCAAGCAGACGATAGGTCGCCTTGATCAAACTCTTCAATCCACCCTCACTCACACCAAGGCCTTCAAGATAATCAAGGCGCTCTTCTGCTCCGAGTTCAATCAGCTCTGCCTCAACCTGGGCAGAAATACGCACACTCTCAGCACCTTCACTAGTCGCCAAAGCGTTCATCTGCTCACAGAAGGAATTACCCGCGGCAAGATCATCTTCACTCACGTTGGTGGCATAAATGATTGGCTTAGCCGTAAGCAAACCGAGCGGTTTAATTATCTGCGCTTCGTCATCACTGAGCTGCACACTGCGTGCAGGCCCTCCCTGCTCAAGCACAACTTGAATCCTCTCTAGTGCAGCATCTTCAATCTGAGCCTCCTTACTTGTGCGCATCTGCTTCTTGAGGCGCTCACGTCGTTTCTCGATCTGACTCAGATCTGCGAAACCAAGTTCGAGGTTGATGACTTCAGCATCCCTACAAGGGTCTACTGATCCAGACACGTGGATCACTTCATCGTCTTCAAAGCAACGAACCACATGCACGATGGCGTCAACCTCACGAATATTGGCCAAGAATTTGTTGCCTAATCCCTCTCCTTGACTAGCGCCCTTGACCAGGCCAGCGATATCAACGAACTCCATGCGAGTAGGGATCAACTCCTTACTACGACTTAAGTCACAAAGCAGCTGCAAACGCTCATCAGGCACAGCCACGCTTCCCACATTCGGTTCAATCGTGCAGAAGGGAAAGTTGGCAGCCTGAGCCTGAGCATTGGCCACAAGTGCGTTGAAAAGAGTGGACTTACCTACGTTGGGTAGTCCAACAATTCCGGCTTTAAGCATGGCCGGGAATCTAGCCGCGGCGCAGCCGATAGCCATATCCTTATCAACAGAACACGTCAAAGGCACGGTGGCGTGTCTAAAGGGTTACGCTGACGATGCGTGGCGCAGCTTGCCTCTCGACCAGCGAGACTGATCTGCATCGTTCATGGGTCGATAGCCAGCGCAAAGCTGCGGCCCATATCGGAACATCAGGAGCAGGGATTGGTTCATCTCACACCACTCAAAGGCGCCCAACAACTTCGCAAGCGCTGGATAAGCCTCAGCCTCAGTGCAGCCGTTGTGCTGATAAGCGGAAGTGGCCTGTGGTGGTGGCTCGGTCCTCAGCAGCGCTGGCGACGCGATCTCAATGACTACACAGTGGAAGCCGAGAGAGGCACCCTCTCCGGGGTAGTTAGCGCCAACGGTGAATTGCAAGCGAAGCGAAAGGTGAATTTGACGCCAAAACGACCGGGTTTTCTTGCAAAGCTCTATGTAGATGAAGGCGACAAGGTCAAAAAAGGAGAGGTCTTAGCCCGAATGGAAAGTGGCGATTTCGATGACCGATTGGACGAGCTAGAAGCCCTCGAAAGGAAAGAGCGTGCTGAATTCGAAACCAAAAAAGATGACTATGAGCGGCGAGAAAACCTTTTCAGGCAGGGTGCGATTTCAGCTGACGACGCAAGCAAATATCGCCGCCTCTACTTGACCAGCCGCGCCAACTTAGTCGCCGCCCAAGAACGGATTCAACAATTAATTACTGAGGGCCGAGAACTCATCATCAAGGCCCCCTTTAGTGGTTTTATCACGGCCCGCTATGCCGAGCCGGGAGCCTATGTAACGCCAACTACAACGGCCTCTAAAAATGTCAGTGCCAACAGTTCCTCCCTAGTGGAACTCTCGCAGGGGATGGAAGTGACAGCCAAGGTTCCTGAAAGTGATATTGGACGTATACGTATTGGACAAGATGCCAACGTGCGCGTCGACGCCTTCCCTGAGCAAAGCTTCATGGCCCGCGTCATCGAAATCGCACCAAGAGCTGTAAAAACTGACAATGTCATCTCTTTCGAGGTGAAACTCGACCTGGTGAATAGTTCACCTCAGCTGCGAATAGGCATGACAGCAGACTTGGATTTACAAACCGGCAAAACCAAGCTCAGCACCTTGATTCCCACCGTGGCAATCGTGACTGAAAACGGCAAGCCAGGGGTACTTCTGGTTGGTCAAAAAAATCAGCCGCGCTTCCAACCGGTAGAACTAGGCACCAGCAGTGGCAGCAAAACCGCCATTGTGAGCGGCCTGAATCCCGGCAAGCGCATATTTATCGATCGCCCACCCTGGGCCAAAAAGACACGCAACTAAATCCACACCCTCATAAATCAGCGCAATGCCTGAGGCCACCGAAAAGCCAATGCTGTTGCTGGTGGATGGTCACTCACTGGCCTTCCGCAGCTTCTATGCCTTCACAAAAGGAGGCGAGGGTGGATTAGCAACAAAAGACGGCACACCCACCAGCGTCACCTATGGCTTTCTGAAAAGTCTCCTGGACCACAGCAAGGGCCTCAACCCCCAAGGGCTGGTCATCGCCTTCGATACAGCCGAGCCAACATTCCGTCACAAGGCAGACAGCAACTACAAAGCTCACCGTGATGTTGCACCTGAGATCTTTTTCCAAGACCTCAAACAGCTCCAGGAAATCCTAGAAAACCAATTGCAAATTCCGCTTTGCCTAGCCCCTGGCTACGAAGCCGACGACGTGCTTGGCACCCTCGCCAATCAAGCCGCCAGCGATGGCTGGCGCATACGCATCCTCTCCGGCGACCGCGACCTGTTTCAACTGGTAGATGACCAGCGCGACATTGCCGTGCTCTACATGGGCGGTGGACCATACGCAAAAAACAATGGGCCCAAGCTGATCGATGAAGCTGGTGTAGTCGCCAAGCTTGGCGTAGCCCCTGAAAAAGTAGTAGAGCTCAAGGCCCTTACCGGCGACAGTTCGGATAATATCCCTGGGGTCAAAGGGGTAGGTCCCAAAACAGCCATCACCCTTCTCAAAGAGAATGGCGACCTCGATGGCGTCTACGCCACTCTTTTAGAGGTGGAAGCAGAAGGCGAAAAAGCAAGTCGGGGCGCGATCAAAGGTGCATTAAAAAGCAAACTCAGCAATGATCGAGATAACGCCTATCTGTCACGCCATCTGGCGGAGATCCTGGTAGACATACCCCTACCTCAGGCGCCACGACTAGAGCTAGGCAGCGTTGATAACGAAGGCCTAACCACCCGCCTAAAAGCTCTTGAGCTCGGCAGCCTGGTGCGACAAGTGCCCAGCTTTGTGGCCACCTTCTCCAGCGGAGGCTTCAATGCCAATCGCCATGAGATTGAAACCAACAAATCTGCTCAACAACAAACAGAAGCTCCATCGACCCTGACAGCAGGGGAAAGTGATGCCAATCAACTCCCAGCCCTGCAGCCAAAACTGATCACAAATCCAACAGAGCTGAAAGCTCTTTTGGAATTTCTGATGACCTGTAGAGATCGCCTCGCACCAGTAGCACTAGACACAGAAACCACCGACCTCAATCCCTTCCGCGCCGAACTAGTGGGACTAGGCGTCTGCTGGGGTGAAGGGCCAAAAGAACTGGCCTACATCCCAATCGGACACCATCAACCAGCCGTACTGCTGGATACCAATGCCATCAACCAGCTAGCGCTGGAGGTTGTTCTCAAAACCATGGCCCCCTGGTTGGCGAGTGCCGATCACCCCAAAGCCCTACAGAACAGCAAATACGACAGGCTCATCCTGCTGCGCCATGGCCTGGCACTCGAGGGGGTCGTAATCGACACGTTGCTGGCCGACTACCTCCGTGACGCCGCCGCCAAACACGGCCTTGAGGTAATGGCTGATCGTGAATTTAACTTCACGCCAACCAGCTTTAGCGAGCTAGTTAGCAAGGGACAAACCTTTGCCGATGTGGCGATCCCGGCAGCCAGCCTCTACTGCGGCATGGACGTGCATCTGACCAGACGGCTTGCCCTTCGCCTGCGGCAGCAACTGGAAACCATGGGGCCCAAGTTGCTGCCCCTTCTAGAAAAAGTAGAACTACCTCTAGAACCGGTTTTGGCGCTGATGGAAGCCACCGGCATCCGCATCGACCTGCCTTATCTAAAAGAGCTCTCGGTTGAACTTGGCAGCACCCTTGATCAACTTGAAAAACAAGCCCGAGATGCTGCAGGTGTGGAATTCAACCTGGCCTCCCCCAAGCAATTAGGAGAACTGCTGTTCGAAACCCTCGGACTAAATCGCAAAAAATCCAGGCGCACCAAAACGGGCTGGAGCACAGATGCCACCGTGCTGGAAAAGCTCGGAACCGACCATCCTGTGGTGCCGTTGGTGCTGGAACACCGAATCCTGAGCAAATTACGCAGCACCTACGTAGATGCCCTGCCGCAGCTGGTGGAATCAGAAACCGGCAGGGTGCACACCGATTTCAACCAAGCCGTTACCGCAACGGGGCGACTCAGCAGCAGCAACCCCAACCTTCAAAACATTCCCGTGCGGACCAAATTCAGCCGCCGCATCCGCAAGGCCTTCTTGCCTCAGGAAGGTTGGCAGCTGCTTAGTGCTGACTATTCACAGATCGAATTGCGCATCCTCACCCACCTCTCTGGTGAAGAGGCATTGCAAGAGGCATACCGCAGCGGCGATGACGTGCACGCACTCACGGCACGGCTGCTGCTGGAAAAAGACGAGGTCAGTACAGATGAACGACGTCTTGGCAAAACAATCAACTTTGGCGTGATCTACGGCATGGGAGCCCAACGCTTCGCCCGTGAGACTGGCGTCAGCCAAGTGGAAGCAAAAGACTTCCTCAACCGTTACAAACAGCGTTATCCCAAGGTGTTTTCCTTCCTCGAATTGCAAGAAAGGCTGGCACTAAGCAAAGGCTATGTAGAGACCTTGCTAGGGCGTCGTCGCCCCTTCCATTTCGATCGCAACGGCCTGGGGCGATTACTGGGCAAAGATCCAATGGAGATTGATCTTGAGGTGGCCCGCCGCGGTGGCATGGAAGCCCAGCAGCTCAGAGCGGCAGCCAATGCACCAATTCAAGGATCAAGCG
>JASLWC010000079.1 GCA_030741055.1 Prochlorococcaceae cyanobacterium ETNP18_MAG_14
CTGGCGTAAGGCTTTCGGGAATAGCCCAGAACCTTGATCTGCTGCTTTACGACCTGATCACCACCCTGCGCCCAGCAGCATCCGGGAATAAACAGCCGATCACGATCATTGGTATCGAGGAAAACGACATCCGTCGCTATGGCTGGCCAATCGATGATCACCTGTTCTGCCAGGGGATAGATCTACTCAGCAGAAATGGAGCTCTTGCCATTGGCTTCGATATATATCGCGACCAAGGGGTCGGAGCGAATCAAGCCTGCTTACGAGAACGTTTCCGCAACAACTCTCGGCTGGTGTCGATTTTCAACAAAGACATCGGAATTACAGCAGTGCCGGGAACTCCCCCTGAACGACAAAGTCACAACATCAACTCATTGGATCAAGACAATGTCATCAGGCGAGATCTTGTGCACGTCAAAGGTCAAGATGAAGCCAACGTGGCCTTTCCTCTGCGCGTCATCGAAGTCGGCACAGGTAATAAAAAACTTCGACAACAATTAGAAGCTGGGACAGTAAGCGATGCCTGGCTGAGCGCCAATTCCGGTGGCTATTTCCGCCAAAATGCAGCCGGGCCAGGAATACAGCGACTATTAATTTTTCGCGAACCAGACAGTTTCAGCACGTACTCGCTTTCGGAGCTCCTAGATGAGGACATCCCCGATCAAGCAATTAAAAATCAGTTGGTACTGATCGGCAGCACAGCCCCATCCCTCAAGGATCTCTTCCCAATTCCCCACAGCCGCTTCAGCGAAGGGGATGTGCAGTTATTAATGCCAGGAGTAGAGATTCATGCTCTGAGGTTGGCAGCGCTGCTCGAGCGCCAAAACGGTCAACTAATTCAGGGGTTCTTGATGCCCGGTTGGGGCAACATATTGCTCAGCCTGATCGCAGCAGGCACTGGGCTGGCATTGGGCGAAGCCTTTGCCACCCTGCGTCGCAGCGTGATTGTGGTCATGACCACAGCTATCGCCATAAGCGCAGGTTTAGTAATCCTGCTGATCAATTACATCTGGATCGGCACCATCATGCCGGTAACTGGACTAGTAGTAATGGCAAGTTCAGCCTGGCTAAGAAGAGGTGCGGCCAGTCAACAACACCAAAAGCAAATTCAACGCCTACTTGGGCAGGCAACCTCTCCAGCAGTAGCCCAGCAACTTTGGGAACAGCGAAACCAACTACTCAAAGATGGACGCTTCGAAGGTCGCCAACTACCGGTCACTGTGTTGGTCGCAGACATTGCCAACTTCACCACAGTTTCAGAACATCTTCAGCCTGCCGAAGTAATGACCTGGTTAAACCGTGGCATGGCTTACTGCGTTCCGGCAGTTACCCGCAGGGGAGGCATGGTCAATAAATTCACTGGTGACGGGATGCTGGCCGTATTCGGTGTCCCTATTAGCGAGGATCCCTCAGCAGACGCCCAGTCCTCCATCGAAGCAGCATTAGAAATACGCAACGGTCTCGAGCAACTCAATATCGAACTAGAGAAAGAAGGCGCACCTGCAATGCACATGCGCATCGGCATTCACTCAGGTCAAATACTGGCTGGGTCGATGGGCAGCAGCGAACGACTCGAATATGCAGTTATCGGCGATACCGTGAACTGCGCATCTCGACTGGAGAGTATCGACAAACAGCGCCATAAAAGCATCCTGCGCATTTTGGTGTCCTCTGCCACACGACAACAGCTTGTAGATGAATTGAACGAAAATCTCAACTGGGAAGAGTGGGGGACCATACAGATAAAGGGGCGAAAAGAACCCCTACTTGTGGCCGAACTCACTGTAAGCAACGCACCGGCAACAGGGCAGGCCAACCCTGCCTCATGACATCTGCTAGGTCAAAATCCTTGGCAAATTCAGTAGTGATAACGGTACCCCCGCAATGGCGTCGAAGTTCGGCAAGGGCCTTCTGCACCCTGGTATCGGCAGGGCGAATATCACTCACCAACACACTCACAGCAGGCGGATATACCGTCTCATCACCACATTGATAAAAAGACTGCCAAACCGATGGGGCAGTAAGGGCTTCAAGCTTTATCAGAGTGATTCCTACCGTGGAGGCAGGTAATTCGATAGGCATTAGCTTCACCCCAGAAGTCTGATTACTACCTAAGCCGCTCTTGGGCCGGAAATTCAACTCAAGCGGCTTAGGAGTAGCCGTATGCCCCTCAAGCAAACCAATTTGCAAAGTACTATCCGGAGCATAGACACTGGTTTTAGGGACCAGATGAACTAGCAAGCGAGCACTACATTGAGCTCTAGTACCCCCTCCAACCCTGTTACCAGGGAAAGTGCTGCGCAAGTCATTCTGAGCGAAACTAACTGCTGGAGCCAAGGCAAAAGCAGCAAAGCCACACAACAACGGCAAGCGACGAGCTGACCTGGAGTAACGAAACAAGGGAGCTACAGACATGGCTATGTATTTTCTTGCCAGCTCCAGACTGCCTCCATTACTGGGGGCTTGCTACAACATTTTTTCAGAAGAAACAAACGCACTAGTTCTGAGCAAAAAGCGGCTCCTATCGGTATATAGAGAAACAATCGCAAAGCGATCAGTAAAACCAAGAATCGCAGACAGTTCTGATATCTAAGCGATTCAAATGCGAAAGCACTCCTAGATTTCCTGAACATTCCCCGCAGTGATCCGTCTGCGTGCTCCATGTCGGCAGCCGATCCCACCCAGGGCATCAATTCATGGACCGTTGCCGACAGCGCAGCCCTCTATGGCCTCGACCGCTGGGGGGAGCCCTACTTCTCAACCAATGCCCGCGGCCACGTGTTGGTGCAGCCACGCGGTGATCGAGGCGGTTCCCTCGATCTGGTGGAACTGGTGCAGGAGCTACAGAGCCGTAGCCTCAACTTGCCACTGCTCATCCGCTTTGATGACATCCTCGAAGACCGGCTAGAAAGACTGCACGGCGCCTTCGAACACGCCATTGCCCAATACGGCTACTCCGGTCGATATCAAGGCGTATTCCCAGTGAAGTGTAACCAGCAGCGCCATGTAGTGGAGCAACTAGTAGAAAGTGGGCGCCGCTGGCACTTTGGCCTTGAGGCCGGCAGCAAAGCCGAGCTACTGATTGCTCTTTCACTAATCAACGACCCAGAGGCATTGCTGATCTGCAACGGCTATAAAGATCAGCGCTATATCGAGACAGCAATCCTGGCACGCAGACTTGGTCGCCAACCTGTAGTGGTCATTGAACAACCCGATGAGGTAGAGCGAATCATTCGGGCCAGCCAAGAGCTTGGTGCAGCACCATTCATAGGTGTACGCGCAAAGCTAACGACTCGCAGTACCGGTCGTTGGGGTAGCTCAGTGGGGGAGCGCGCGAAGTTCGGCCTCTCAGTACCTGATCTGCTATCAACAGTTGAAGCTCTGCGCCAAGCAGATCTACTCAACGATCTACGCCTGATGCACTTCCACATCGGCAGCCAAATCAACGACATCGCCGTACTCAAAGATGCACTGCAAGAAGCAGGACAGATCTACGTAGAACTCACCAAACTTGGAGCTCCAATGGGCTACCTAGATGTGGGTGGTGGACTGGGTGTCGACTACGACGGCAGCCGTACCGCCAGCGCAGCATCTACTAACTACACGCTACAGAACTACGCTAATGACGTGGTCGCAACGGTGCGCGAATGCTGTGAGCCCCACGGCATCAGCTTACCAACCCTTGTCAGTGAAAGTGGTCGCGCAATCGCTAGTCATTTCTCCGTGCTCGTTTTCGATGTATTGGGTACAGGCGCTGTACCAGGAGTCATCCCCAAAGGAATAGAAGACGAACCCCTTACCGTTCGCAACCTTAGAGAGACACTTGCAGGAATTACGGCAACTCCGCAGGCTTCTAAAGCAGACGGATCACGCCTACAAGAAGCATGGAACGATGCAATCAAATTCAAAGATGATGCACTAGCTGCATTCCGCCTGGGTTATATGAGTCTGCCCGAGCGAGTTATGGCGGAACAACTCACATGGGCTTGCGCTGAAGCGATTATGAGCAGATTGCCGTACAACGAAACTATTCCAGATGGACTGCGAGATCTCAGAGCCGTGCTGGCGAGCACCTACTACGCAAACCTTTCAATATTTCGTTCAGCACCAGACACCTGGGCGATCGAACAACTATTTCCGCTCATGCCAATTCACCGCCTGAATGAAGAACCCACTCAACTAGGTCACTTCGCCGACCTCACATGCGACTCTGATGGCAAATTGGCTCGCTTCATCGGGGATGGTCAGGTCAAGACTCTGCTGGAACTTCACAACCTAAATAAAGGAGAGGCATACATGATTGGCATGTTTCTAGGAGGTGCATACCAGGAAGTAATGGGAAACCTGCACAACCTATTCGGCAGTACCAATGCGGTACACATTCGATTAGCGCCAGGTGGTGGATACCAAGTGGATCACGTCGTTCGTGGCAACACAAATTCAGATGTACTTAAAGCTATGGAGCACAACCCAGAACTGCTATTAGAGCGGTTGCGTGTAGCAAGCGAAGTTGCTATTCAGCAAGGTGAGCTAAAAATCAATGATGCGAGCCGACTTATGGATCATCTAGAAGCCAGCCTGCGACAGACCACATACCTACAAGGCTAAAACTCATTCCTACTTAGCTATAGGCAGGCTAATTAGCAGCAGTGAAGGCAACTTCATCAATCACCTACAAACCAAATACCAGAAACTCAGCAACCTATTTGTGCTGAAAATATTTAAAGAGCACCTATCCCAACAAGCGATTTCTTTTGAAAAAATTTAAGTGCACAAGCAAGGTCAAACGCTATGACCCATGTGGTAACAATCCACGCTTGATAAGCGGCTGCAGATCAAGCAAGCGTAAACACCCATCAACCTCCTCCAACACTCCGCGACTCCGTAGTTTGCTCAATATTCGCGAGGCCGTCTCCCTTGACACACCTGCCATGAGACCTAGTTCCTTTTGAGCCAGCGAGGGAATCGCCCCTTTTGGATCATCAGCAGCAGAGCTCTTACGGGCCAAATAGGCCAATGCATTCAGTAAGCGAGTGTTTGCATCACTGGTCTGGATTGCAAAACGCTGATTGAGATCCCTCAAACGGGATGCCTCAAGCTGAGCAAGGGCAATCGCAAAGCCCACTTCCTTGCGCAGCACAGTCAAAAAAGGCGACGCTCTCATCTTCAAAAGTTTCACTGGCGTTAAGGCCACAACATCAGCAGACCTGGGTGCTGCATCAAGAACAGCCATCTCACCAAACA
>JASLWC010000007.1 GCA_030741055.1 Prochlorococcaceae cyanobacterium ETNP18_MAG_14
CAGTGGCACTGATTGCTCCAGCGATTGGCTGATCAACTTGCTGATTAAAAGGTTCAACAAAGCTGAACCGGAAAGCCCCCTCATAGAGGGGGCTTTTTGTTGGCTTTAGGCGCTTGACACAGCGAGGATTTCATTCACACGCATAAAGTTCATCGAAAACCTCCTTGACGGCCAGCAGTGCATTCGGAGCGGCGGGAAAGCCGCAATAGGCAATCATCTGAGTAACGATTTAAAGGATTTCTTCTCTGCTGCTACCGGTGTTCAGAGCCCCTTTGACGTGAACTTTGAGTTCGGGGAGTGCGAATCCCTTAACTGTTAAGGCTGCAACGGTGCAGAGTTCACGCGTTTTATCGTCAACGATGTCCCTTCGATAAAGCTCTGCGAAGGGGAGCTCCACATTCACCTTGACGAATTCCGGGTAAATATCACCGATAGCTGCAGTCCAATTGTCTGCAGCATCGCCGAAATGTGAGCGCATCTCCTGCATGCCTCGGACATATTGTTTGGAGGAAATGGGTATCAGGTAATGAGGTCAAATTCTAAGTAATTAGATGTCATTCTCTTGCCGCTGTTTCTTCTCATTGCAAGCGATGTCAGCGGCCGGCAATGCGTCCATGGCGGCGATGAGATCTGAATATTCATCGATGGCGCGCCGCTTGGCTTAGGTTGATTCTCTAGCAATCAGATCGCTATGAATGGAATTAATCTCAGTTTGAGATACTCAATGGAGGATTATTTTCTTGTGTTTGATTGATTGTTTGATGATTCCTGTTGTGTAGTTTTTCTTGCTGCTCAGCTTCCTCTAGGTTTTGTTTCTGCAGTTGCTGCTCTGTTTCGCTATTAGGTGTTAAAGAACTTTCTGGTGTGGGCGCTTTAATCAGCCCGCCTTCTTTCCCTGTGATCAGATTGGCCTTTTCTTGCGGGCCTTGAATGACAACAATACGTTGAACAATTAGTTGATAATCCAGGCCTTGGCGCTTGTTGATTTCTTTTTGCACTGCTGATACTTGTTTGAGGCTTGGCAGTTCGGGATTCGTGACCAATACCAGCAGGCGAATCTCTGGAGGGTTTTTGTTCCAGGCGATATCTAATTTTTCTAGATCAACTCCCTCTCCGCCGAAGGTCAGGGTTTTGCGTTTTAGGAAGCTCTCAATCGTGTGTTGAATCTCGTCGCGGGTGCGTTCATTTTGTTTTTTGCTGACAAGGTTTAAAAAGCTGTTGGTTAGAGGGATTAGTAGTAGGGCAGTTAGGCCAAACGTAAGTGCAAAGTTGGCTGCACTCAGATGGCTCTCTCGCAGACGCTGACGGACGAGGGGCTCTCTCCAGGCCATCATCACGAGTCCACCGCTAAGAATGCCAAGCAGGTTGGTGGCAAACAGCAGTCCGGCTCCAATAGCAGCGTCCCATTTTTGATTGGAGAGCAACAGACCCATAACGCATACCGGTGGCACAAGGGCAACAGCAATGGCTGTACCCGCAAGCGAACTCACGGCGTCTCTGCGCAACTTTGCGTATATAGCTATGCCACCGGCCACTAAGGCGATGCCTAGATCCAGCAGGTTTGGCTCGGTGCGTTTCCATACTTCTGAACCCATTTCATGGATGGGTGTGATTGCTGCTAGTAAGGCGGAGAGCAGGATGGTAATTACTACCCCTACGAAGAGGGTTCGTAGGGCATCCATCAACAGCCTTAGATCCCCAATCAGTACAGCGAAGGCACTTGCTCGTAGTGGCAGGATCCATGGGGCGACTACCATTGCCCCAATTACAACTGCGGCACTGTTGGCCTGCAGACCAAGGGTGGCGATCATGCCGGCGCCGATTGTCAGGATGACAAACACCTCATCGAGGTTGGCGTCCTCCTTGGAACTCTTGTGCATTCGCTCTAGGCGAGTTGACTCCATGCTTTGAATGACCTCACTTAGGTGCTATTTCTGGCTTGTTGGGCAACAGGTCGCAGTTGTGCTTTCTGTTGTTTGTGGAGATCTATCAATACTTAATCAAGTGCGCTTGGGATAGATGAATGGCTTGGTGTGAAATGTTTAACATCAAAATGGGTTGGGAAACTCACAGCAAGAATGTAAGCATATATAGAACTAGTCCTATGCTCTTGGGATTGGATTAAGGGTGATTTTCTGGTAACACTTCTCTGCATTTCTTTATGGTTTTCATTTTGAGCTTTGTATTAGAGGGTGTAAGAGATGTACTAGCTAGAGATGCCTGAGTGTTTGCCTTTGAATAAGCTTTTTGATTGATATTGCTGCAGCGCGGAAAATTGTGTCGGCGGCAAATGGGACCTGCCCTAGTGGTGATGGCTTCTCTTGGATATTCATGGCCTGAGTATATATTTATTTAATCTGGCCTGATGTTGTGGTTGCAGTGTGCCGTTATATGAGCCGCAGGGAATATTAGATAGGGATTGATGATGATGAGCATGTGTCCTTTGCTTCTTGTGCTCAAGGCTAGGTTCTTAGATGTTTAGATTTGATAGATATATGACCTTCACTGCCCACAACTTGTCCAGGTTGCTGCGAAATACTGCAATCATTGATGCCGGTGACGGGAATTGAACCTGCGACCTACTGATTACGAATCAGTTGCTCTACCCCTGAGCTACACCGGCAGCCCCCGGAACTTAACATTCGATCGTTGTGGTTTTGAATCATTGGACGTCTCTCCCTGCACTGGCTCAAAGTT
Source organism: Prochlorococcaceae cyanobacterium ETNP18_MAG_14 (assembly GCA_030741055.1). Classification (GTDB taxonomy): domain Bacteria; phylum Cyanobacteriota; class Cyanobacteriia; order PCC-6307; family Cyanobiaceae; genus Prochlorococcus. Next base: position 2,698 of record JASLWC010000007.1, read on the forward strand.
GGATCCCGCACTAAGGGAGCGACTCCTTCAAGAGTCACGTACCCCTTGGCGAGGCTTCAGGCGGATTATTTGGTTTGCTCTCTTCGCTTCGGCCTCTATTGGTCTATTGACGATGGGCTTGCGGGCCTCCTCCGGGGGAATTGTTCCCTTCTCAGATATCTTCATTCAAAGTGGGGCCTTCCTGCTAACTGCTGGGTTGCTTTGGATTGATCGTCAACGTGGGGATTGATTGAATATCCGGCTCAATCATTGCTCTTTCATTTTGAAGTCCAATTTGTTGTTAGCAGCTGCAGGCATGAGTTCTGGCATGTTGAGTAGAGCTAATCCAAGGCAAAGCCGCTCAAGCTTGAGTTGGTCATTGCTTAGGGAGGGCGCTTGGGCTAGGGCCTGGTCAGAGCGACTTAGAAGCCAGAGGCTCTGTGTGAGTTGATGCCATTGCCACAGCATTAGAGCTAGGAGGGGGATTGCAGTAAGCAGCGTGATAAGTCGAGAGCTGCCTTGAAGTGGTGAGAGGTCTCTGGCGAGAATGGAAGATTGGTCGATCCACCAGAAAATTGCTAGCAGAGCGGCTGAGCCAATCAGCAGGGTCAATCGAGGGATTAGGCCTTGTTGTAGGCCACTTAGTTGTCGTTGGCTCTCTGAGCGTTCTTTGAGGGGACGACTCAGCAGGAGTAGAGATCCCCAGTCGGCAGGACGTTGCCAGAGAACGAGGGTGGGTGCCAAGACTGCTACAGCCCATGTGAGTAGACGTTCAAAAGCTGGGATAGGACCTAAATCCGCTCCAGCTAGTACCAGGAACAGCAACAGCAGCTCTATGGGTATTGCTCCAATAGCGATGAGCTGAAGCCAGAGCAGGGGTTCTCGTTGGGAGATCAAAACAGAGTTAGTTGGTGGGTCGGACTCTCATCAGGTGCTCAGTGTGCGTCTCTGGGTGACCAGCTTGTGAGCCTCAACGATGTCACCTTCCTCCCAGTTAGCAAAACGATCGCAGCCGATGCCACACTCGAAGCCTGTGGCTACTTCCTTTACGTCGTCTTTATTGCGGCGTAAGGAGTTGAGATCACCTTCGAACATGACTTGATTGGCACGTCGCACTCTTACTCTGCAGTTGCGCTGCAACTTGCCAGTGGTGATGTAACAACCAGCCACTGCGCTCTTGCCGATTGTGAATACGGCACGTACTTGTGCTTCTCCAAGCGATTCTTCCACCAGCTCCGGCTCTAGGAGTCCTTCCATGGCCATCTGGATGTCTTCTAGAAGCTTGTAGATAACCTCGTAATCGCGCACGTCTACACCAGTGGCATCAGCGGCCCGCTTGGCTCCAGATGCCATGGATGTATTGAAGCCCACGATTACGGCTCCAGAGGCGGCCGCAAGATCCACATCGGTTTCGGTGATCTCACCCGGTGCTGAGAGCAGCACGCGGACTTGCACCTCATCTTTGGGTAGTTGCTCTAAGGATCCCAGGATTGCTTCAACACTGCCTTGAACGTCGGCTTTGAGAATAAGGTTGAGTTCCTTGAGTTCGCCCTCGCTGGCTTGGCCAGACATTGCTGCCAGGGATACCCGTCTGGAAGCCATCTGTTGAGCCAATCTGGTAGCGCGGGCATCGGAGGCTCGCTCTCCTACAACAGCTCGTGCGGATTTCTCGTCTGGGTAAACCTCAAACTCGTCTCCGGCGGTGGGCACTTCGCTGAAACCTAGGGCTTCTACGGCACCGGAAGGACCAGCTTGTTTGAGTCGGGACCCGCTGTTATCGACCATGGCGCGTACTTTGCCAAGTACGGGACCGGCTGCTACTACATCACCAGTTTTGAGGGTGCCGTTCTGGATCAGCAAGGTGGCAACAGGTCCTTTGGCCTTATCAAGGTGGGCCTCAATAACGGTGCCTTTGGCCATGCGGTCAGGGTTGGCCTGTAAATCTTCCACTTCCGTGACCAGCAGGATCATCTCGAGAAGTTTGTCGATGTTTTCACCTTTGATTGCACTGACGGGCACCATCACCACATCACCACCCCACTCTTCAGATAGCAGGTTCTGTTCGGATAGCTCCTGTTTGACTCGGTCTGGAGAAGCTCCCTCTTTGTCTGTTTTGTTGATCGCCACAATGATCGGGACCTTGGCGGCGCGGGCGTGGCTAATTGCCTCCAGGGTCTGAGGACGCACACCATCGTCAGCAGCAACCACAAGTACCGCTACGTCCGTGACCTTGGTGCCGCGGGCACGCATAGCGGTGAAGGCCTCGTGACCAGGTGTGTCGAGGAATGTGATTTTGCGGGGTTGTCCACCATGTTCAATCTCTACCTGGTATGCGCCTATGTGCTGGGTGATCCCTCCGGCCTCACCAGCGGCAACCCGGGCCTTGCGGATCGCATCCAACAAGCTGGTTTTGCCGTGATCAACGTGACCCATCACTGTCACAACAGGTGGGCGGCGGATTAGGTGGGCTAGATCAGTGGCCTCAATCATCTCCACCGTCTTTTTGGCTGCCTCCTCAACGTCGTCTTGGAGTACAGGCACCCCGAATTCCTCTGCCACTGTTTCAATCGTGGAAAGATCTAGGGATTGGGTGACCGTGGCGATGATTCCTTTAAAGAAAAGCGATTTGATGATTTCGGAGCTTTCTACGCTGAGCATGTCTGCAAGCTCTTGAACCGTGAGGTTGGCCTCCGGAACAATCAGCATTTCTGGCCTTATCTGCTTTGCTTCGCGGGCTGCACGTAGCTCCATGGCTCGCCGACGTTGCCTCTGGCGAGTGGTTTCTTTCTTGCGCTTGCGCATTGCCGCCACAGGCTTGGCGGCGGTTTTTTGTTTTGACTTTGGTTTGGCGGGACGAGCCAGGCTGGCAGAGAGGACTATTGCCTGTTGTTCGCCGGCGTAGCCGCCGGTTTCGGCCGTGAGGGCATCATCGTTTTCTCCAATGATGTGTACTTTTTGGCGCTGCTTCTGGGGAGATTTGTTCCGCAGTGCTTCCAGCTTGGCGCTGTCGTCCCATTCTGGTCTTCCTGGTCTCCTTGGTGCTCCAGGCGGTCCCTGAGGAGGGCGATGACCAGGCCTTTTAGGCGCTGTTGGTGTGGGTGCGGTGCGCTCTACTGGTGGGGTGGCCCCTTCTGACCCTCCGCGGGTCCCCACGCTGGTTCCATCCGGTCGTCGTGGTGGTGGTGTGCCAGGTCGGCCAGTGGGCTTCTGAAGCTGCATGAGCTCTCCAGGCGCCACCGGTTTGCGCATTCCTGTAGGCATCCCCTGACGAGTAGGAGCACCTGGGCGGTTGTTGCCATCCCGAGGAGTCGAACCACTGTCGGATCGGTCCCGTCGGATGGGCTTGCCAACAAGTTCAACGGTGTTGCCGGCAGAACGGGGTTGACCAGGTCGGGTGATTTTGCCTTGGCGGGTAGGAGGTCCAGGCCTCTGAGGCATATTGTTGCGCTGGTTAGGTCCGCCACTCGGTCGAGGACTGATACCAGGCCTTTTTTTGTCAGGGCGTTGACCTTCTGGCCGTTGTCCTTCTGGGCGTTGTCCTTCTGGACGTTGACCTTCTGGACGTTGACCTTCTGGACGTTGACCTTCTGGGCGTTGACCTTCTGGGCGTTGACCTTCTGGGCGGCTCGGAGGGGCAACTGGACGTTTCGGTTTAGGGCGTCCAACTAGTTCTGGCCTGGGAACTTTTCGATCAGAAGGAAGTGAGGGCTTGGCCGGTGGCGCTATGCGTGCTGCTGGCGACTCTGGCCTCGAGATGATTTTGGGACGAGGAGCTCCTTCGTCAACTTTGCGTGCTTCACCTGAAGTTGAAGTTTGACTTGTTCGCGAGGTTTGGATGCCCGTGTTGGGGGGTTTGGGGGAGGAGGGTATGGCCGTTGCCTTGGCTGCAGGAGCAGCTGGTCGGCTTGGGGTTACTGGGCGATTGACTGGAACAGGAGCTTTGGCAGGTTGGGCTGCTGCTTTAGAAGGTGAAATTGCTGTAGTGGGTTTTGCTGCTGGTCGACTAGGTGGGGCTGGCCGCGAGGCAGATCCCGTAGCGGGTTGTTGAGCTCCTGTTGGCCTTGCCGGGGAGGCTTGTTTTACGTGGCTTATTTGTGGACTGGTTGTAGCTTTTTTATTTGGTGGTGCTGCGTCTTTGGTCTCAGAGTCCGCAGCTTTCTTTAAAGAAAGAATTGCTTTCCCAGAGTTTGACTTGCTTTGTGGCGATGGACTGGCAGCAATTCCTTGACGCAATAGGTCACGGATGCGTTTTGCTTCTTCGTCACTTATTGAACTGCTATGGCTTTTGGCCGCAATTGAGAGTTTTTCAGCAGCATTGAGCACGTCCTTGTTCTCAAGGGCTAGCTCCTTGGACAGCTCATAAATTCTGATTTTGCTGCTGTTGCTGGTCATTAAAAGCTCCAGTTGGTCCGAGCACGATGTGCTTCGGAGCTCCACACAAGGCGGAGCCATAGTTCATCTTGCCTCAGAGGCTGAATCAAAGGATTGATTGAGCCGCTTTTGCAGCACCTCCATAACGCTGTTAGGCACCTGGCAACGCAGGGCTTTTTGCAGACGTTTGCGGCGATGCGCCTCATCTAGGCAGGCCTCGTTTTGACAGAGGTAGGCCGATCGACCCATCCCTTGATCGAGGACTACACCCTCCTGATGGTCACGAATTACCCGCCAAAGCTGCTGGCGATTCAGCAGTTGACGACAGGAAACGCAACGACGCAGGACGGGGCGTTGGTTCACCGGGTTCCGTCCTCTGCTTCATTCGATAGTTTGTCGCTTGATTCGTCTGGCTCGCTGTCGGAAGCATCCTCGTCTTGATCAGTTGCCTGAGTAGGTGCCTCTTCTTGTTCGTACTCCTCGCCCTGATCAGTCGCCTCAGCAGCTTCCTCTTCTTGTTCGTACTCTTCTTCATCCTCAGGTAGAGGGTAAAGCTCTCTTAGGCGTGCATCCTCCTCGGCACGGGTGGCTTGTTCAGCCGCTAGACGGGCTTCGGCATCTCGTTGAAGAGCTTCTTCTTCTTCGCGCTGAGCAATTAGCTCTGCCACTGTGCTGTCTTCAGTGGCTTGGTCGTACTCCTGGGAGTTTTTGATGTCAATTTTCCAGCCTGTCAGACGAGCAGCTAGACGCACATTTTGTCCTTCGCGTCCGATAGCCAGACTCAGCTGATCGGGGGGTACTAGTACGTGGGCATGCTGCCCTTCTGGATCTACTAATCGCACCATTTCGACGCGAGCGGGGCTAAGCGAATTGGCGATGTACTGACTTGGATCAGGTGACCAGCGGATCACATCAATTTTCTCGCCGCGGAGTTCATTGACCACTTGCTGAATGCGTGAGCCACGGGCTCCGATGCATGCGCCAACAGGGTCCACTTCACGTTCAATGCTGTCTACTGCCACCTTGGTACGTGGGCCTACCGAACGGGAGGGAGGGTTGGCTTCACGGGCTACGGCCACAATGCGCACTGATCCTTCTTGGATTTCAGGTACCTCGTTTTCAAATAGGTAGACAACTAGTCCGGCATTGGAACGGCTTACAAATAATTGCGGCCCTCGCCTGGGTACTTCGCTTACTTCTTTGAGAAATACTTTGAAGGTTGCATTAGCTCGATAGTTATCGTTTGGTAGTTGGTCACGGCGTGGGAGTTCGGCCTCCACCTCTGGACGCCCAAGACCAGAACTAACGGCCATGATCACTGAATGACGTTCAAAACGAATCACTCGAGCAGTGAGGACGGGATCTTCTAGATCAGCAAATTCCTCCTGGATCATGCGGCGCTGCTGGTCACGCAGTTTTTGTGCAAGGACCTGTTTGGTCGTTGCGGCAGCCATCCGGCCGAAGTCTTCCTTCTCTGGGGTTACATCGAGCACCACGGTGTCGCCTACTTGGGCGTCTTCTGCAACTTGCATCACCTCTTGAAGAGCAATTTGGTGGTCTTCACTTTCCACCTCTTCAACGATGATTTTGCTCGCAAGTACTCGATAACCTTCTTCTTCTAGCTCCAGTCCGACATCGAAGTTGCTGAAATACTCTTCTTCGAAGGGATCTTCGACAATGCCTAAATAAAGAGTGCGCCTATAGCGTTCATAGCCTTTTAAAAGTGCCTCCCGTAGTGCTGCCTCAACTACCTGGGGGGGGAGCTTTTTCTCTTCACTGATGTCTTCGATCAGGTTGTTGAGGCCGGGAAGGAGAACGAGAGCCATCGATGATGGAAAGAGAAGAAGGGGGCTGAGGCTGAATTAACTGTTTAGGGAATTAGGCCGTGGGGCTGGTAAGGCGGACGCAGGTCACAGCTTTACGTGGAATTTGCTGAATGCGTCCTTTGATATTGATGTGCACATGTTCGTTGGAGCGTTCGTGCAATAGTCCGGCTTGAGAAAGTTCCGAACCGTTATTACGGAAGCTGATCTCCACAGGGAAACCGCGAAAAGTCAGGAAGTCCTGATCACTGTGCAGTTGATCTCCGATCCCTGGGCTGCTGATTTCCAGTACATAAGCCTCAGTAAATAGTTGGGAAGCTTCCAGTGCCTCATCCATAGGACTAGTGAAACGAGCACAGTCGTCCAGGCAGACATCGCCACCGCCAAGCTGGCGGATCTGAACCTGGATGGTCATTGGAATCAGGTGGGTAAGTACCTGTACACAGCACAGTTGAAAGCCATTCTCGGCAGCCGTCGTCGAGGCGAGGGTCTCCAGTTCCGGAAGCAGAGGATGAGGCAAGAGCTGTTGCGAGATCGGACTTCTGGCCCGACCGGCTTCAGAAGTGACCTGCCTCCCGAAGGAGGTACCCGCCAGGCATCAAAACAATCTAAGGGATGGCCTCTTACTTGTTTATCCCTTTGATGGAGTTAAGTAAATAAGGCAAGCAAGCAATTTGATTGTGTGATTTTCGGATCCAGATGGCAGGTCGTAGATGCGGCTTCGTCTAGTCCCTCTGTTTCGGCCTAGCCTCACTTCCATGATTTCATCCAGACTCCTGCTTCAGCAGGGTTTTGCTGTCTTGACGCACTTTTTGGGATTGTTGTTGGTTGCCGTGCTGTTGCCGCTTTCTTTAGGGGTTCAGTCTGTCAAGGCTCTCTCAGATGTAGATGGATCGACTAGTCATAGCTTTGTCGCTGATGCGGTGCGCCGAGTTGCCCCAGCGGTGGTGCGCATTGATACCGAACGTACCGTGCAGCGTCAGCCTTTTGATCCCACTTTGATAGATCCTCTCTTGCGAGATCTTTTGGGGGAGCCAGGAATCGGGCCAGAACGTGAGCGGGGTCAGGGTTCTGGTGTTGTGATAGACGATCAGGGTTTAGTTCTTACCAATGCGCATGTGGTCGATCAGGTGGATGCGGTCAGCGTCACCCTTGCCGATGGTGATCAGCGTGATGGTCGTGTCGTTGGGACAGACCCTGTCACTGATTTAGCGCTTGTTCGACTTGATGGGGCGTTTAGGCCGCAGGTTGCTCCTCTTGGTGATTCCGATGCACTTGAGGTGGGTGATTGGGCTATCGCCCTTGGCACGCCCTACGGTTTAGAACGCACAGTCACCCTTGGCATTGTCAGCGGTCTACATCGCAATATCAGCAGCCTTGGTTTCTCTGATAAGCGTCTGGATTTAATTCAGACAGATGCTGCTATTAACCCTGGGAACTCCGGTGGACCACTCGTTAATGGTCGCGGAGAAGTGATCGGTATTAATACTCTGGTTCGTTCTGGCCCAGGTGCTGGATTGGGATTTGCTATTCCGATCAACCTGGCTCGAAGCGTATCTGAGCAGCTTTTAACCAGTGGCGAGGTAGTGCATCCTTATCTGGGTTTGCAGTTGGTGACACTGACATCCCGAATCGCTAAGGAGCACAATCGTGATCCAAATTCATTGGTTGAATTACCGGAACGTTCTGGGGCTCTTGTTCAAAGTGTTTTGCCGGATAGTCCAGCTGAACGAGCTGGACTACGACGTGGTGATCTCGTGATTGGTGTAGCCGAAACACCAGTATCTGATCCACAGATTTTGCTTAAGCAGGTTGACCAAGCTGAGATCGATGCACCGCTATTACTAAAGATCATGCGTAATGGCGAAGAGATAAGCCTTTCGGTTAAACCTGCTGCATTGCCTGGCCTGAGTTGAAACCCTTGCTACGGTCGCGCCGATGATTTAGACACGATGGTGGACCTTCAAATTCAGATGAAGCAGGCGGTGGCGACTGCCGCTGTTGAGCAGATCCAAGATGGCATGGTCCTTGGCCTGGGTTCAGGCTCGACGGCAGCCCTGATGATTCAGGCTCTTGGTGCCAAGCTGGCCACAAAGGAGCTGCGCAACATTGTTGGTGTCACTACCTCCTTTCAGGGGGAAGTGATGGCGGCAGAGTTGGGTATTCCTTTGCTTAGCCTTACAGCTGTTGATCGCATTGACTTGGCCATAGATGGGGCCGATGAAGTGGATCCATCTTTTCAATTAATAAAAGGTGGCGGTGCTTGCCACGTGCAGGAGAAGCTTGTCGCAAGTAGAGCAGACCGCTTCGTGGTGGTAGTTGACTCCACCAAGATTGTTGATCGACTCAACCTCGATTTTTTACTTCCTGTTGAGGTATTGCCTGGAGCCTGGCGACAGGTGCAGAGTTGCCTCGCTGAGTTGGGCGGTAGTGCTGAACTTCGTATGGCTCAGCGTAAGGCTGGTCCAGTGGTAACCGATCAGGGCAATCTTGTGCTCGATGTGAGCATGGCTGGTGGCATTGGTGATCCTGAGGATCTCGAGTCTCGGATCAATAATCTCCCGGGTGTTCTTGAGAACGGTCTGTTCGTCAATCTCACTGATGAGGTTTTAGTTGGCCAGATTAGTGATGGTGTTGCGGGAGTGCATCGTCTGCAGCGCCGTGAGTAGAGGGGGTATTAGCAGAGCGAATACGGACGGATTCAGCATGGCTGTGTAAGCCTTCGCTTGCGGCCAATTGCCTCACGGCGCCACTAGTGGCTTCAAGGGCAGATTGGCTGAATTCGATCAAAGAGGTGTGGCGCAGAAATGTTTCCACACTCAGAGCTCCGCTGAACCGGGCAGTGCCGCATGTTGGCAGTGTGTGGTTTGGTCCAGCCAGATAGTCACCTACTGCTTCAGGGCTCCAGGGGCCGATAAAGATTGCTCCAGCATTCTTGATTCGGTCAGCCAGTTTGTGGGGGTGCTCTACCAATAACTCCAGGTGTTCAGGTGCGAAGTGATCGCTTAGCTGGGCGCAAATTTCAAGGTTTTTACAGATCACTACCAACCCCCAGTTGCTTAGGGAGGCTCTGCAGATCTCCTCGCGCGGATGCTTGTTAAGCTGAGCTTCCAGTGCAGATGGGATTGCTTCAGCAAGGCTTTCACTGGTGGTGAGCAGTACGGCAGAAGCAAGCGGATCATGCTCTGCCTGGGCCAGCAGGTCGGCGGCAACCTGATCAGTTTGAGCACTCTGGTCGGCGATTACTAAAACCTCACTGGGGCCAGCAAGCGAGTCAATACCCACTTGCCCGTAGACCGCTTTTTTTGCCAGGGTTACGTAGAGATTGCCTGGGCCGCTGATTACATCCACCTTGGGGATGGACTCTGTGCCAAAGGCCAGTGCTGCGATTGCCTGGGCACCGCCGAGACGCAATACCTTGCTAATCCCTGCCAGGTGTGCGGCAGCCATGACGGTTCTGTTGAGCTGACCATTTGCTCCTGCAGGTGAGCTCATTACCAGGTGCTCCACCCCAGCCACTTGAGCAGGGACTGCATTCATCAGCACGGTGCTGGGATATGCGGCCCTTCCCCCTGGGACGTAGATCCCGGCTTTTTGCACAGGTCGCCAGCGGCGTCCTAATCGTTCGCCGTGTACGCCTTCAACCATCAAGTCATTCGGTCTTTGATGCTGATGGAAATCCTGGATGCGGCGATGGGCCAACTCCAGGGCGGATTGAAGCTGCTTGGGAGTTCTTTGCCAGGCGTCTTGCAGCTCTTCTGGTGCCACGGTCAACGGCTCTGGCCGGAAACCGTCAAAGCGTTCGGTGTAGTCAACAAGGGCTTGATCCCCTTTAGCCCTTACGGTCTCGAGGATCTCCTCCACCGTCTTCATAGCTTGTTTTTGGCAACTTGCACTGGAGCGATGCGCAAGCCGTTCAAGCTCACGCTGGGCTTGATGTGGATCACGAACACATCGCATCAGGCTTGTGGATGTCTTGGACCCGGCCTGGCTGCTTTGCGCCAAAATTTGAAATTTGAAATCTGAAATCAAGCTAGAGCCTGTCCTTCTTGCTTGTCTTAGAGCTCTTGAAGGGCATTTAGTGTTTAGGTGCTGGGTTATGGTGTTCGACTCTCTAACCAGCGAAAGGCTCTGTGGCCAATAACAAGTCTTCCAAGAAGCGTGTTGAGATTGCCGAGCGCAATCGTCTTGAGAACAAGTCGTATAAATCGGCCATGCGCACATTGATGAAGCGTTGCTTTAGTGCTTGCACTGCCTATTCACAAGAGCCAGGCGATACAGCAAAAGAGAATGCACAGACCAGTATTAATGAGGCCTTCAGCAAGATTGATAAGGCGGTTAAGCGTGGGGTCGTGCATCGCAATACAGGTGCCCATCAGAAGTCACGTCTAAGCGCAGCGTTAAAGCAGGCGATTGAACCTGCTGCCAATATTTAGGTTTGTTTAACAAGCATCGTTCCTTTTAAGAGCGTGCTTCCTAGTTGGTCAATGGCCTGCAAAATGGGAGGCCGATAACCCGATTTGGTTTTAGGTGTCGTCTGCCACTTTGATCGACAGTCACTGCCACATCGTCTTTCGAAATTTCGATGATGATCTCGATCAGGTGGCTGCTCGCTGGAGGAAGGCGGGTGTAGGAAGTCTGCTTCATGCTTGCGTGGAACCTGCGGAGATTCCGGCTATTCGTGCGTTGGCGGATCGTTTCCCCGAACTGCGCTATTCAGTGGGGGTTCATCCTCTCGATACAAAGCACTGGAATCAGCAGACACAGTCGGTTTTACGACTTGCAGCTCTTGAAGATTCGAGGGTGGTGGCCATTGGCGAACTGGGGCTTGACCTCTTTCGGGATTCAAATCTTGAACAACAGTTGGTTGTGCTTAGGCCACAGCTTGATTTAGCTCTTGAGTTGGATTTGCCTGTGATCATTCACTGTCGTGATGCGTTTGATCCAATGGTGAAGGAGTTGAGTCAGCGCCATAAGCAGGGACGTTGTCCCAGGGGGGTTATGCATTGCTGGGGCGGCACAACTGAGGAAATGGAGGGATTTTTGGAGCTAGGTTTTTACATTAGTTTCAGCGGTACTGTTACCTTCCCGAAAGCGGAGGCGACGCATGAATGTGCGCGCAAGGTTCCGGGTAATCGTTTTTTAGTAGAAACAGATTGTCCGTTTCTGGCTCCAGTACCTCGTAGGGGAAAGCGCAATGAGCCCGCTTATGTTGAGGCAGTGGCAGCTCGAGTTGCAGAGCTGCGGAATGAATCGTTCGCCTCAGTTGCTGCTAGTAGCACTGCTAATGCAAGGCGATTGTTCGCTTTGCCCTGATCCCAAGACATTGGGCAAAGCATGCAAGCAATCAAGTGTAGAATGGTTGACTGGCCTGGTCATGATGCAGATTCTCTGCATCCCTGCCGCCCGAAGCAACCATTTCTTTCTGGTGCATTGTCGACGTCAGTCTTTTTGACTCGAGATCTTTGAGCTCATTGGTACGGCAGCTGGTCCCTTAAGCAGGGAGCGGCTGCCGTTGCCTTTGGTTTTGCAGACTCGGATCTAAGGCCCGTCGATTGTTCAGGTCTTCCAACTTCAATTCTCAACTGCAGGTCTCCGAATGAGCAGCAGCGCGATTCAGGTCGCCAAGACCGCCACCTACCTGCCAGATTTGGTGGAAGTGCAGCGGGCCAGTTTCAAGTGGTTCCTGGACGAGGGCTTGATAGAGGAGTTGGATAGCTTTTCTCCGATCACCGACTACACAGGTAAGCTTGAGCTTCACTTTGTTGGTAATGAATATCGACTAAAGCGACCAAGACATGATGTTGAAGAGGCCAAACGTCGTGATGCGACCTTCGCTTCGCAGATGTATGTGACCTGCCGCTTAGTTAATAAGGAAACTGGTGAGATTAAGGAGCAGGAGGTGTTTATTGGTGAGCTCCCTCTGATGACTGAGCGAGGGACATTCATTATTAATGGTGCAGAACGGGTAATTGTTAATCAGATTGTGCGCAGTCCAGGGGTATATTTTAAGGATGAACAGGATAAGAATGGTCGCCGCACTTACAATGCCAGTGTTATCCCAAATCGGGGAGCTTGGCTAAAATTTGAAACAGATAAGAACGACCTTTTGCATGTGCGTGTTGATAAAACACGCAAGATTAATGCCCATGTTTTGATGCGGGCCATGGGGCTATCAGATAACGACGTAATCGATAAACTTCGTCACCCTGAGTATTACAAGAAGTCGATCGAGGCGGCTAACGAGGAGGGCATCAGTTCAGAAGATCAAGCTTTGCTGGAGCTCTACAAAAAGCTTCGGCCTGGTGAGCCTCCTTCCGTAAGTGGTGGGCAACAGCTCCTGCAGACCCGATTTTTTGATCCCAAGCGTTATGACCTCGGCCGAGTGGGCCGTTACAAAATCAACAAGAAGCTGCGTCTCACTATCCCGGATACGGTGCGCACCCTCACCCATGAGGATGTTCTCTCTACCCTCGACTATTTGATCAACCTGGAACTCGATGTTGGTGGTGCCAGCCTCGACGACATTGATCACTTGGGTAATCGTCGAGTGCGTTCTGTAGGGGAACTTCTGCAGAACCAGGTGAGGGTTGGCCTTAATCGCCTGGAGCGGATTATCAAGGAACGGATGACGGTAGGTGAGACCGATTCACTTACTCCCGCTCAGTTGGTGAACCCCAAACCTCTCGTGGCAGCTGTAAAGGAGTTCTTCGGTTCCAGTCAGCTAAGTCAGTTCATGGATCAGACAAATCCATTGGCTGAACTCACTCACAAGCGTCGCATCTCTGCTCTAGGTCCAGGAGGTCTAACTCGTGAGCGTGCCGGCTTCGCTGTGCGTGATATCCATCCTTCTCATTACGGTCGTCTTTGCCCAATCGAGACACCGGAAGGACCAAATGCCGGTCTGATCAATTCTTTGGCCACCCACGCCAGGGTCAACCAGTATGGATTTATTGAGACACCCTTCTGGAAGGTTGAGAACGGTCGCCTAATCAAGGAGGGAGACCCTATCTATCTTTCTGCTGATCTTGAGGATGAGTGCCGTGTAGCGCCAGGTGATGTTGCCACCGGTGCTGATGGACAGATTCTTGCTGAGCTGATTCCGGTTCGTTATCGCCAGGATTTTGAAAAAGTTCCACCTGAGCAGGTGGATTATGTGCAGTTATCGCCCGTGCAGGTGATTTCTGTGGCCACCTCTTTGATCCCCTTCTTAGAGCACGACGACGCCAATAGGGCGCTGATGGGTTCAAATATGCAACGTCAGGCCGTACCTCTATTGAGGCCTGAGCGACCTTTGGTTGGAACTGGCCTGGAACCCCAGGTAGCGCGTGATTCCGGGATGGTTCCTATTTCTCGTGTCAATGGCACGGTCACTTTTGTGGATGCCACGGCCATTGTTGTACGGGACGAGGAGGGGATGGATCACACCCACTATCTGCAGAAATACCAGCGTTCCAATCAGGACACCTGTCTCAATCAGCGTCCGATTGTTCATCAAGGTGATCCCGTTATCGTCGGTCAGGTCCTGGCGGATGGTTCGGCTTGTGAAGGCGGTGAAATTGCTCTGGGTCAGAATGTTTTGGTCGCATATATGCCATGGGAGGGTTACAACTACGAGGATGCCATTCTTGTAAGCGAGCGCCTCGTCAAGGACGATCTCTATACCTCCGTACACATCGAGAAGTATGAGATTGAAGCCCGACAGACAAAACTGGGTCCTGAGGAGATAACTAGGGAGATTCCCAATGTTGCTGAGGAAAGCCTTGGTAATCTTGATGAGATGGGCATCATTCGCACCGGTGCTTTTGTCGAGAGTGGAGACATTCTTGTGGGCAAGGTGACGCCCAAGGGTGAATCAGACCAGCCTCCCGAAGAGAAGCTTTTGCGTGCCATCTTTGGTGAAAAAGCACGCGATGTGCGTGACAACTCTTTGCGTGTACCTAGTACTGAGCGTGGTCGTGTAGTCGATGTTCGTATCTATACCCGTGAACAGGGTGATGAGCTTCCCCCTGGTGCAAATATGGTGGCTCGAGTTTATGTAGCTCAGCGTCGCAAGATACAAGTTGGCGACAAGATGGCTGGCCGCCATGGCAATAAAGGAATCATTAGCCGTATTCTTCCCCGCGAAGATATGCCTTTCCTTCCAGATGGCACTCCCGTTGACATCGTTTTGAACCCTCTGGGTGTACCAAGCCGCATGAATGTTGGCCAGGTGTTTGAGTGCTTAATGGGATGGGCAGCTGCCAATCTCGACTGTCGGGTCAAGGTGGTTCCTTTTGATGAAATGTATGGAGCTGAAAAGTCCCAACAGACAGTTGAGGCTTATCTCAAGGAAGCAGCCAAACAGCCTGGTAAGGATTGGGTTTATAACCCTGAATCCCCAGGCAAGCTTCAACTTATTGATGGTCGCTCAGGTGAACCTTTCGACCAGCCAGTAACTGTGGGTTATGCCCAGATCCTTAAGCTTGTTCACTTGGTGGATGACAAAATCCATGCTCGTTCAACAGGTCCCTATTCCTTGGTGACACAGCAGCCTCTTGGCGGTAAAGCTCAACAAGGTGGTCAGCGCCTGGGTGAGATGGAGGTATGGGCACTTGAGGCATATGGCGCCGCGTACACCTTGCAGGAGCTGCTTACTGTTAAATCCGACGATATGCAGGGTCGCAATGAAGCCCTTAACGCAATCGTTAAAGGTAAGCCTATCCCCAGGCCGGGTACTCCAGAGTCCTTCAAGGTGTTGATGCGCGAGCTTCAGTCTCTCGGACTTGACATCGCTGTTTATACAGATGAAGGCAAAGAAGTAGATCTGATGCAGGATGTCAACCCTCGCCGTAGCACTCCTAGTCGGCCTACTTATGAATCCCTTGGCGTCGCAGATTACGACGAAGATTAAAGGCTTCAATTCACTTTTTAGTTTCCTAAAACTGTTTGAGATTTGTTCATGACTAACAGCAACCTGCGTACTGAAAACCACTTCGATTACGTCAAGATCACGCTCGCTTCACCAGATCGGGTTATGGAGTGGGGGCAGCGCACGCTTCCTAATGGGCAGGTAGTAGGTGAAGTCACCAAGCCAGAAACGATCAATTACCGCACTCTTAAGCCTGAGATGGACGGGCTTTTTTGTGAGAAGATCTTTGGTCCTTCAAAGGATTGGGAGTGTCATTGCGGTAAGTACAAGCGTGTACGACACCGCGGCATTGTTTGTGAACGTTGTGGCGTGGAGGTTACTGAAAGTCGGGTTCGGCGCCATCGCATGGGCTTCATTAAGTTAGCCGCTCCCGTATCTCATGTTTGGTATTTAAAGGGTATCCCTAGTTATGTGGCCATCCTGCTTGATATCCCTCTAAGGGATGTAGAACAGATTGTATATTTCAATTGTTATGTAGTACTTGATCCTGGTGATCATAAGGAACTCAAGTACAAGCAGTTACTTACAGAGGATGAGTGGTTAGAGATTGAAGATGAGATCTATGCGGAAGACTCCACTATTGAGAATGAGCCGATAGTTGGCATCGGTGCGGAAGCACTTAAGCAACTGTTAGAAGATCTAAATTTGGCCGAGGTTGCCGAACAGTTAAGGGAGGATATTTCCTCTAGTAAAGGTCAGAAGCGGGCCAAGTTAATCAAGCGCTTGCGAGTGATTGACAACTTTATTGCTACTAATGCAAGGCCTGAGTGGATGGTGCTGGATGCAATTCCAGTTATTCCCCCAGATCTGCGCCCCATGGTGCAACTAGATGGTGGACGTTTTGCAACATCCGACCTTAACGACCTCTACCGTCGGGTAATTAACCGAAACAACCGTCTCGCGCGGCTTCAGGAGATTTTGGCTCCTGAAATTATCGTTCGAAATGAGAAGCGGATGCTTCAAGAGGCAGTCGATGCCCTGATCGATAACGGTCGTCGGGGTCGAACTGTTGTTGGTGCCAATAATCGTCCTTTGAAGTCACTCAGTGACATCATCGAGGGCAAGCAGGGTCGCTTCCGCCAAAACTTGTTGGGTAAGCGAGTCGACTATTCGGGTCGTTCCGTGATCGTGGTGGGACCCAAGCTGAAGATGCATCAGTGCGGCTTACCCAAAGAGATGGCCATCGAGTTATTCCAGCCGTTCGTTATTCATCGACTTATTCGTCAAAATATTGTCAACAACATCAAGGCTGCCAAGAAGTTAATCCAACGGGCTGATGATGAAGTTATGCAGGTGCTGCAGGAGGTAATCGAGGGACATCCGATCCTGTTGAATCGTGCCCCAACCCTGCACCGTTTGGGTATTCAGGCTTTTGAGCCGAAGTTGGTCGCTGGACGCGCTATTCAGTTACACCCCTTGGTCTGTCCTGCCTTTAACGCCGACTTTGATGGTGACCAAATGGCTGTTCATGTGCCATTGGCGATTGAGGCTCAGACGGAAGCGCGAATGTTGATGTTGGCCAGCAACAACATTCTTTCACCTGCTACTGGCGATCCGATCATCACTCCTTCCCAGGACATGGTGCTCGGTTCCTATTACCTCACGGCGATAAAGCCGGAAGCTAATTGCCCTGACTTTGGCGATCAATCCAGAACATTTGCAGGCCTAGAAGACGCAATACATGCTTTTGAAGATAAGAGACTTCTCCTTCATGACTGGGTTTGGGTTCGTTTTAACGGTGAAGTAGAGGATGAAGATGAGCTTGAAAACCCGATCAAGGCTGAAGTGCTCAGTGATGGCACTCGCATAGAGCAGTGGACCTATCGCCGGGATCGCTTTGACGAAGATGGCGCTCTGATCAGTCGATACCTCCTTACCACCGTGGGACGCGTGGTGATGAATCACACGATTATCGATGCGGTGGCCGCTGCCTAAGTCACTCCAAAACCAGCTTTCTTTCCCGACCTGATGCACGTGTAGCCATGACTTCAACTTCACCTAAATCCCGCAAGCCCGCAACCAAGTCCACCAAGGCCAAGGGTGCCAAATCCAAGTCCAAGTCCAAGTCGAAGGCCAAGGCCGCTGCAGTGAGTGCTTCACCAGTCCTCGCCAAGACCCCACCGGCTTTCCATAATCGGATTGTCGATAAGAAGGTCCTCAAGCAGTTAGTGGCATGGGCTTATAAAACTCACGGCACTGCCGTAACTGCGGCCATGGCTGACAACCTTAAGGATCTTGGTTTTCGCTACGCCACCCAGGCTGCGGTTTCGATTTCAGTAGACGACCTCAAGGTCCCTGCAGCCAAGCAGGATTTGCTTGGCCAGGCGGAGGCTCAGATCACGGCTACTGAGGAGAGTTATCGACTTGGTGAGATCACCGAGGTTGAGCGTCATACCAAGGTGATTGACACTTGGACAGAGACCAATGAGCGTTTGGTCGATGCGGTGAAGAAGAATTTCAACCAGAACGACCCGCTTAACTCGGTCTGGATGATGGCCAACTCTGGGGCACGAGGAAACATGTCTCAGGTGCGCCAGCTTGTTGGCATGCGGGGACTGATGGCCAATCCTCAGGGGGAGATTATTGACCTGCCCATCCGCACTAACTTCCGCGAGGGGCTAACGGTTACTGAGTATGTGATCTCTTCCTACGGCGCCCGTAAGGGTCTTGTAGATACGGCGTTGCGTACGGCTGATTCCGGTTACCTCACTCGTCGTCTGGTGGATGTCGCACAGGATGTGATCGTTCGTGAGGATGACTGTGGCACCACCAGGGCCATCATGGTGAAGGTGGAAGATGGCGGTTTTGGTAGCCGTCTTGTTGGTCGCCTTACTTCAGAGCAAGTTGTCAATGCTGATGGCGAGATTCTTGCTGAGCGTGATACCGAAATTGATCCAATCCTTTCCAATCGTTTTGAGAAGGCTGCTGTTACTGGGGTAATGGTTCGTTCACCGCTTACTTGTGAGGCTACCCGTTCTGTTTGTAGGAAGTGCTACGGCTGGGCACTAGCTCATAACGAGTTGGCTGATCTTGGCGAAGCGGTTGGCATCATCGCTGCTCAGTCGATTGGTGAACCAGGAACTCAGCTCACCATGAGAACTTTCCATACCGGTGGTGTCTCTACCGCTGAGACTGGTGTGGTCCGCTCCACTGTGGCCGGCAAAGTTGAATTTGGTGCTAAGGCTCGCGTGCGTGGCTATCGCACCCCTCATGGTGTTGAGGCTCAGCAGGCTGAGGTGGATTTCACGCTCACTGTGACGCCATCAGGCAAGGCTCGCCCACAGAAGATCGAGATCACAAACGGGTCTTTGTTGTTTGTTGGCAATGGTCAGGAGATCGAGGCGGACGTGACTGTTGTTCAGATTGCAACTGTCGCGGTAAAGAAGAGCGTTGAGAAGGCCACTAAAGATGTGATCTGTGACTTGGCTGGTCAGGTGCGTTATGAGAAGGCGATCCAGCCCAGGGAAGTCACAGATAGGCAAGGCAACATCACTCTCAAGGCCCAGCGCCTAGGTCGCCTTTGGGTGCTTGCTGGAGATGTATATAACCTCCCTCCCAATGCCCAGCCTGTGGTTGAGGGCAATGTCAAAGTCATCAATGGTCAGGTGTTGGCCGAAGCTAGCCAGGCCAGTGAGTTTGGAGGTGAGGTGCGTCTGCGCGACTCGATCGGTGATTCTCGAGAGGTGCAGATCGTCACGACCTCGATGACGATGAAGGACTTTAAGTTGCTTGGAGAGTCCACACACTCTGGTGAGCTTTGGCATCTGGAGGCCAAAGACGGCACTCGTTACCGCCTTAACACTATCCCTGGCAGCAAGATTGGTAATGGCGAAGTAGTAGCCGAGTTGGCGGATGATCGCTTTCGCACTCAGACCGGCGGCTTAGTGAAATTTGCACCTGGTTTAGCGATCAAGAAGGCTCGCTCCGCTAAAAATGGTTTTGAGGTGAATAAAGGCGGCACCCTGCTGTGGATACCTCAAGAGACTCACGAGATCAACAAGGATATTTCTTTGTTGATGATCGAGGACGGTCAGTGGATTGAGGCTGGTACTGAGGTTGTCAAGGACATCTTCAGCCAGACTGCCGGCATCGTTACGGTTACTCAGAAGAACGACATCCTGCGCGAAATTATCGTGCGTAGTGGCAGCTTCCACCTCTGCACTGAAGCTAAGGCCCTAGAGCGCTTCACAGGTGATGGTCAGATGGCCAACCCTGGCGAGACCATTGCTAAGGGCATAAACGCAGATGCCATGGTCTTTGTTCAAACTGTTGATACACCTGAGGGCACTGGTCTACTGCTAAGACCTGTCGAGGAATACACCATCCCAAATGAGGCGCAGCTCCCTGAGTTGACTCACGTGAAGCAGCCAAAGGGCCCTTCCCTGGGGATCAAGGCCACCCAGCGACTCGCTTTTAAGGATGGAGAACTGATCAAGTCTGTTGAGGGAGTTGAGCTGCTCAAAACACAGCTCAACCTTGAGACTTTTGACACCACTCCCCAGATGACCGTGGACGTGGAGGCTGTGCGTGATAAGCGCGCCAAGACGATCGAACGATTGCGCTTGGTGATCCTTGAGAGCATCCTGGTACGTCGTGATACAACCTCAGATTCCAGTCATGGCTCTACTCACACCGAGTTGCAGGTGGAGGACGGTCAGGCCGTGAAGGCCAGTGATGTGGTTGCTACTACTCAGATTCTTTGTAAGCAAGAGGGTATTGCCCAGTTGCCTGATGTTCAGGAGGGTGATCCTGTGCGTCGTTTGATCGTTGAGCGTGAGGAAGACACCATCACGGTGACGACTAATACCAGTCCTCTCGTGAAGGTAGGTGATCGATTGGTTGATGGCGAATCACTGGCGCAAGGAGAGCCATCCAGCTGTTGCGGAGAAGTAGAGGAAGTTGAAGGTAAAGCCATAACTTTGCGCCTTGGACGGCCATACATGGTGTCTCCAGACTCCGCATTGCATGTACGCGACGGCGATTTGGTGCAGCGCGGTGATGCCTTGGCGTTGTTGGTGTTTGAACGTCAGAAGACAGGAGATATCGTGCAGGGTCTGCCGCGGATTGAGGAGTTACTAGAAGCTCGTCGCCCACGTGAATCTGCTGTGCTCTGCAGGAAGCCAGGCACTGTGGAGATCAAGCAAGGTGAAGATGATGAATCAATCACAGTCACTGTGATTGAGGCAGACGATGCCATTGGCGAATATCCGATTCTTCTTGGTCGCAACGTAATGGTCAGCAATGGACAGCAGGTTCATGCTGGAGAATTGCTGACCGATGGTCCGATTAATCCCCACGAGCTGCTCGAGTGCTTCTTTGAGGATCTACGTAGCCGCAAGCCATTGATGGAGGCGGCACAAGAGGCGATCGCCAAACTTCAGCATCGTTTAGTTACGGAGGTTCAGAACGTCTACAAGTCACAGGGTGTCTCGATTGA
Organism: Prochlorococcaceae cyanobacterium ETNP18_MAG_14; assembly: GCA_030741055.1. Lineage (GTDB taxonomy): Bacteria > Cyanobacteriota > Cyanobacteriia > PCC-6307 > Cyanobiaceae > Prochlorococcus. Next base: position 23,219 of record JASLWC010000007.1, read on the forward strand.
CGACAAGCACATTGAGGTGATTGTTCGTCAGATGACTAGTAAGGTTCGCATCGAGGATGCAGGTGACACGACCTTGTTACCAGGGGAGTTGATCGAATTGCGTCAGGTGGAGGACACCAATCAGGCGATGGCGATCACAGGTGGTGCTCCCTCTGAATTCACGCCAGTTCTGTTGGGTATTACTAAGGCGTCTTTGAACACTGATAGCTTCATTTCGGCGGCTTCTTTCCAGGAGACCACACGAGTGCTTACCGAAGCCGCTATCGAGGGCAAGAGTGATTGGCTGCGCGGTCTCAAGGAGAATGTGATCATCGGCCGGTTGATCCCTGCCGGCACAGGCTTCAGTGGTTTCCAGGAAGAGCTCAGAGCCGAGGCTGGTCCTCACCCAGACATCCTGGCTGAGGACCCTGCGGGCTATCGCCGCATGCAGAATCTGCGTCCGGATTACACCGTGGATATGCCTGCAGCTCCTGCTGCCAGCTCTACTGCCGTGTTGGCTGATCCCAGCGATGCAGATTTGGAGGCCACGCGTAGCCGCCATGGCATTGACGCGACGGCTAGTAACTTCGCTGCTTTTGTTCGCCCCGATGGTGACACTGACCTTCAGGAGGAACAGCTGCCAGATCCAGCTGCTTTAGAGGGGCTTCAGGAGGAGGGGCTACTCACTGAAGAGTGAGTAGCTTTCTAGAACTTTGTTTTATCTTCTGCTAACGCTTGTTTGAGGTTGTCGTCAATGCTTGAGCCCACCATCATTCCGCAACGGCGAAAGCCTCGCTACGGCTTTCATACTCATAACGAGAAGCTCAATGGTCGTGTTGCGATGCTGAGCTTTATAGCCGTAATGCTAGTGGAGGCAAAACTTGGGCATGGTCTGTTGATCTGGTGAGCTCCACACATCTGTCTGGTGGCCATCAGGTGTTACTGGGTCGTAGTGCTGCTCAGCTGGAAGAATGGGCAGTAGCAGAAGGCCAGCCGGCTTTTCGGGGTCGTCAGTTGCATGACTGGCTCTATGCCAAGGGCGCCAGAAGTCTGGAAGTGATCACGGTGTTGCCAAAGGCATGGCGCATCTCTTTGCAACAGCGAGGTATCACGGTAGGAAGGCTGCGGGAGTTGAGCCGAGCCGTTGCGGTTGACTCCACTACAAAATTGTTGCTGTCAACAGTTGATGGTGAAACAATTGAGACGGTTGGCATCCCGACGCAGCAGCGCCTCACTGCTTGTCTTTCAAGTCAGGTGGGCTGTTCAATGGCTTGTCGTTTTTGCGCAACCGGTAAGGGAGGGCTACAACGCTCGCTGGCGACCCACGAGATTATTGATCAGGTTTTGAGCATCCGCGAGGCGATGGATCGCCGTCCTTCCCATGTTGTCTTCATGGGAATGGGTGAACCCCTACTCAATAGCGAAGCGGTATTGGCAGCGATTCATTGCTTGAATGTTGATTTAGGTATTGGTCAGCGTCGTATCACTTTGAGCACTGTAGGGGTGCCTCAGACCCTGCCCCAGTTAGCAGAGCTGGCGATGAAACACCTTGGCCGTGCCCAGTTCACCCTGGCTGTGAGCCTTCATGCTCCTAATCAAGAGTTGCGAGAAAGTTTGATCCCTACTGCTTGCGCTTATCCCTTTGAGGCCCTACTTGAAGACTGCCGTCAATACTTGGCGGTGACAGGTCGCCGGGTGAGTTTTGAATACATATTGCTTGGAGGACTCAATGATCAACCTCAGCATGCCGAAGAATTGGCAGACCGGGTTGGCGGCTTTCAGAGCCATGTAAATCTGATTGCCTACAACCCTATCGATGATGAGCCCTTTCAACGACCCACTTTGGGGACGATTGAGGCTTTCCGGCGTGTATTGGAGCGGCGTGGGGTGGCCGTGAGTGTGCGGGCAAGTCGAGGGTTGGATCAGAATGCTGCCTGTGGCCAGCTACGCCGCCAGCACGCTGCTATCGGCTGAATAACGTCAACTGATTGAGACTGTAGGTACTTGCCCAGGGCTATGGCAGTCATTGACTGGATCATCCTTTTTGGCTACTTGCTCCTAACCCTTCTCCTGGGGCTCTGGTTGTCGCGTCGTAATCGCAGCCAAGACGATTATTTCGTTGCGGGCCGCAGCCTCAGCGGCTGGTTGGCTGGCGCTTCGATGGCCGCCACAACGTTCTCCATCGACACGCCTCTGTATGTGGCTGGTCTTGTGGGAACGCGCGGCATGGCCGCGAACTGGGAATGGTGGGGCTTCGGCTTGGCCCATGTGGCTATGGCCGTGGTGTTTGCACCCTTGTGGCGGCGTAGTGGTGTGATGACCGATGCTGCCTTCACGGAGCTGCGTTACGGCGGTGCCACAGCAGCCTGGCTGCGAGGCACCAAGGCTTTCCTGCTGGCTCTGCCGGTGAACTGCATCGGCATCGGTTACGCCTTCCTGGCCATGCGCAAGGTGGTGGAGGCGCTCGGCATCGTTTCGAACCAACCGGTCATGGAATTCCAGGTGAAGATTGGCTCCGGCTTCGTCACCCTCGGCCTGCCTGACACTGTGTTGCTGCTCGCGGTGGTGGCGGTGATGGTGCTTGTTTACACAGTGGCTGGTGGGCTGTGGGCGGTTGTGGTCACCGACTTCGTGCAGCTGTTGCTTGCTTTGGTGGGTGCCCTTGCCGTGGCTTGGGCGGCAGTGCGCGCATCGGGGGGCATGGAGGCCATGCTCGCCCAGATCAATGATCTGGGTAGGCCTGAGCTGTTGTCTTTGGTGCCCTGGCGCTGGTCAAGCGACGGTTTCGACTGGATCGGTGGTGCAGGGATTAGTGCCTCCACCTTCGTGGCTTATCTGAGTATTCAGTGGTGGAGTTTCCGTCGCAGCGACGGCGGCGGTGAGTTCATCCAGCGCATGCTCGCAACCCGTGATGAACGCCAGGCGCAGCTGGCCGGCTGGGTCTTCCTGGTCGTCAATTATTTGCTTCGCAGTTGGATGTGGGTGGTGGTGGCTTTGGCGGCCCTTGTTCTGCTGCCAGCTGAGACCAACTGGGAAATGAGTTATCCGATCCTTGCGGTCAATTATCTTCCGCCAGTGGTTTTGGGAGTGGTGGTGGTGTCTCTCGTGGCTGCTTTCATGAGCACCGTGAGCACGTCTGTGAATTGGGGGGCGAGCTATCTCACTCATGATCTCTATCAACGTTTCCTTCGCCCGAACGCAAGTCAACGGGAACTGATGCTGGTTGCTCAGCTCATCAGTGTGCTCTTGCTGGTTTTCGGAGTGATCACGGCAATGCTTAACGACAGCATTGGCGATGTGTTCCGGTTGGTGATCGTTCTTGGTACTGGTCCTGGTGCGGTGCTGGTGCTGCGCTGGTTCTGGTGGCGCATCAATGCCGCTGCCGAACTGTCGGCGATGGTTTGTGGTTTTCTTGTGGGACTGTGCACATCCGTTGCTCTGCCGGATGTCTGGGGTCTCTCCTCAGTGGTACCGCGTCTGCTTATCCCCGACTACGGCATGCGTTTGATGGTCACCACAGGGATCACAGCCGTGGTGTGGATTGTGGTGATGTTGTCTACACCTTCTGAATCACCGGAGGTGCTGGAACGTTTTGTCCAGCAGGTGCGGCCGCCAGGCCCAGGCTGGAGCCGCTTGCGTCAGCGCCTGGGTGTAACACCGGTGGATTCCCTCACGAGTTTGTTATTGCGATTCTTTCTCAGTGTTGGGGTTCTGTTTGGTGCTCTGCTCGGTAGTGGGGCTTTCCTGTTACATCAGCAGCTGGGGGGGTGGATTGGTCTAGTGGTAGTGGTGGCCTGTCTGCTGCCTTTGACCCGCAAATGGCTGCGTAGTCGAGGGAGCTTCGCATGATCTACATATTCGTGATTAGATCGGCAGAATGAGCGAAAGTTTTGATAACCCTTGAACTTTTTACGTTCCACTGTGTTGCCGGCCCTGATTCTGGCCTTGTTCGGGGTGGCTTTGCTTGCTGTTACGGCTCGCATCTGGTTGCCTGGGGACATGCTTGCACCTGCCCCAATCGGTTGAGATCTGTTGGCCTATTGCCTTTACGATCGAGTCCATGAATGATGCTTTAAGGAAGCCATGGCAAGAGGATTTAGCCAGCTTGGCTATTGATCCTGATGTGTTGGCAAAGGAGTTGGCCGCAGAACAGCTCGGAGATCCGCTTGATGATCTCAATCCAGATGATCCAGATATTGCGCTTGTTTGTGATTCAGGCCTCAACTGGCTGAAGCAAGGCCATCAAGAGCGACTGCAGGGGCTAAGGGTGTTTTGCGAACACAGAGATCCCAGGGCCGTCGCTTTGTTGTTGCCCTTATTGCAGGAGTCTTGTCCGGTCGAAAGGATGAGTGCTGTTTATGCCCTAGGCCGGAATCCTTCCCCGCCAGCTTTAGAGCCCCTTTTGCAGTTGCTACAGGCAGACAGTAATGCCTATGTGCGCAAGGCAACTGCCTGGAGTTTGGGCAATTACGCCGATGCTCGGGTACTAAAACCCTTGATTCATGCCCTCCAAAACGATGTTGCAGCAGTGCGACTTTGGGCGACTGGTTCAGTGGCGGAAGCCGGTAGTACGTCTCCTGGCAATGCTGATATCGCGGCAAGTCAATTGCTGATGAGTTTGCGTATCGATGCTGAGCCGGTTGTTCGCAGCAACTGCATCTGGGCCTTAGGACGTCTCTACGAAACGTTGGAGGAACCACGTAGGCAGGAATTAGTGGAGGAATTTGTTAATGCTTTGCTAAACGATGCAGAGCCTTCGGTGCGCGATGAGGCTCGCATCGCTCTTGAGCAGTTGGATAACCAAGAGGTTATGCAGCGGCTCAGAACCCTGATAGATGAAGGACTCTTGGCTTGAAGTGATTTGTGGGGCTTCGTTTGGCTGTTGGTTTGCACTGCCTTCTGAGAAATTACCAGTCAGCTTTGGCCCATGGCCACTAGCATTCGAGTCCTTGGCGATGAAGTGGATGCCTCAACGCACTCTGCGGTTCCGGATTCTTCAAGACGGACGTGTTGAAGAGAGCGTCGAGGGAGTCGTTGGAGAAACCTGTCTACAACTCACTGAGCGGATTGAGGCGGCCCTCGGAGCTGTTGAGCAAAGGAGGCCTACTGCGGAGGCATTTCTTCTTCCACAGGATCAGTCTCAAACTATTCCAGCCGAACTTTTTTGATGTCGCATTTCAGCACCGTTAAGACACAGCTGCGCCAGCGAGAGCCCCTTGTTCAGGCTCTCAAAGATCTTGGTTTTGTTCCTGAACAAGGTGAGCGTTTGGTGCGCGGCTATCGCGGACAAACAGTCACAGCGGAATTAGCTGTGATCATGCCCGAAGGTGGTGATATTGGTTTCCGTTTGAATTCCGCCACCGGGGCCTATGAATTGGTGACTGACCTCGATCTCTGGCGGCAATCTGTGCCGATGGAGCGTTTCCTTGCTCAGCTCACTCAGCGCTATGCCTTGAATACCGTGTTAGCGGCTACAGCTAAGGAAGGGTTTGAGGTGGCAGAGCAGTGCAATGCTGAAGATGGCTCTATCGAACTGGTGGTAACACGCTGGGACACATGACAGTTCCCTTGACCATTGATTGATCCATCTGCAGCCTTTCAAGTTCCGGCCCAGCAAGATGAGGGCCCGAATGGATTGGAGCCTCTGCTCGGTGGTCAGCTGCGTGAAAAGGCTGTCTGGGTTGATGAGTCGTTATGCATCGGTTGTCGCTATTGCGCTCATGTGGCAACAAATACCTTTGTGATTGAGCCAGCTTTGGGCCGTTCGCGAGCTATCAGGCAGAACGGGGACAGCACTGAACGCATCAAGGAAGCCATTGCTACCTGCCCTGTGAATTGCATTCAATGGGTCGATTTTGAGCAGCTAGATGAACTGCGTGCTCAGTTAGCAGCTCTGGAATTGCTCCCCCTTGGGTTGCAAAGCTCTTCTCGGCGTCGGCGGATCATGGCTCTTGAGAGTTGATGGAGACGCCTTTGGCGCAAAGCTCTTTGCCTTGCCGTCGCTTTGGTCGCACTGGTTTAGCTATGCCTGTACTTTCGTTGGGGGGTATGCGTTTTCAGCAGAGCTGGACGGATCTGCAGGCGGATGCAATTACTGCTGAATCGCAGCAGCTATTAGAGGAAACTTTGAAGCGAGCCGTGGGCTGTGGGTTTCATCATGTTGAAACTGCACGTCATTACGGCAGTTCTGAGCGGCAGTTGGGGTGGGCGTTAGGCGCTGTTGCGGATCCGCTGCGGCTACTGCAGAGCAAAGCCCCTCCTCGAGAAGATCCCAATGTCTTTGAGGCGGAATTGGCCCTAAGTTTTGAACGATTGGCATGTGAACGACTAGATCTTTTTGCTATTCATGGCCTCAACCTGCCAGATCATCTTGAGCAGACTTTGCGGCCAGGCGGTTGCCTGGAAGTGGTGCGTCGTTGGCAGGATGATGGCCGTATCGGTCATGTGGGCTTTTCAAGCCATGGCCCTACAGAGCTAATCGTGCAGGCGATTGAGAGCGATGCTTTTGATTATGTGAATCTGCACTGGTATTTCATCCGTCAGGACAATGACCCTGCACTAGATGCTGCCCTGCGTCATGACCTTGGTGTTTTCATTATTAGCCCAACGGACAAGGGTGGCCATCTGCATAGTCCTTCAGCTCGCCTTCTAGAGCTTTGTGCTCCTCTTCATCCGATTGTGTTTAACGATCTTTTCTGTTTGCAGGATCCACGGGTTCACACGATCAGTGTTGGTGCGGCCAGGCCTAGTGATCTTGATTTACATCTTGAGGCGGTAGACCTTTTGCAGAGGGCGGCTGAGTTGCTTCCACCAGTTCAGCAGCGACTTGGTGATGCAGAACTGGTGGCTTTAGGGGAAGATTGGTTGACCACTTGGCAGCAGGGCTTGCCGCCTTGGCAAGAGACTCCAGGCCAGATCAATATTCCGATTTTGCTTTGGCTTCATAACTTGATAGAGGCCTGGGGAATGGAGGGTTATGCCAAAGCTCGTTACGCTCTACTAGGCAATGGAAGTCATTGGTTTCCGGGCGCCAATGCCGATGCTTTAGATGGGGAGGTGAGTGAAGCCGCCCTGCGAGAGGCTTTGGTGCAGAGCCCTTGGTGTGATCAGATCCCAAGTTTGATAAGGGACCTGCGCAAACGTCTCCAAGGTTTGCCTGGAAAGCGACTGACTAGTGCCTAAGACCCGAGCGGGTTCTTCGTAGGTACGCCAACTCGACGGGGATAGGTTGCTGGGCATGGGAGTGTTGCCCGTAGGCGCAGTTGATGTCGAATACCACGATTACTAGGGAGTTCGCGACGCTCAACCTTGATTAGATCGGCTTTTAGCAATTTGAGGGCCTTAGCGAGATCTTGTTTGTCGTTGGTGTTCCACTGGCCTCTAAATAGCAGGGCTTCACCGTCTGGCTTTAGTAGTGGCACAAGGTATTCGGCGATCACCGGTGCTGTGCTCACTGCGCGAGCCATGGCCAGATCAAACATGCCGCGGCAAGAGGGATCCTGCCCGGTGAGTTCTGCACGCTCGGTACGTACCATGACGCGGGAAGTTAAGCCCAGTGTTGCCACCATCGCAGTGACAGCAGCTGTTTTGCGGCCCACTGAATCCACTAATGTGATCTGCGCCCCAGGCAGCGCAATTGCTACCGCCAGGCCGGGGAAGCCACCACCGGTGCCAACGTCGATGCAATGGCGTGGTTGCTGAGGGCTCTCTAGTTCGCATTTAAGGGGCCAGAGGCTATCGAATACCTGCGTGATCCAGTAGTCATCCCCTTCGACTAAGCGGCTGAGGTTGACCTTGGTATTCCACTGGCGCAAAAGTACTTGCAGGGTGATCATTTGCTCCAGCTGATCACTGGAGGGATGCCATTGAAGGGCTTGCCAGAGCTCTGCATTTGGCTTCGTAAAGCAGGGCTGATTTGGCATGGGCAACCAGTAATTAATTCTCTCTAGGATGGAACTGTGTACGGGGAGAGCTCATGGCCTTCTGTTGGTTATGACCTCTCCCGGCAGCTATTACGACCGTCTGGGAGTTGGTCGTTTTGCAGATATTGAAACCATTCATAGTGCCTTTCGCCAACGCAGTAAGGCTCTCCATCCAGATACTGCGGCGCTTCCTGTCGAGCAGGCAGCTAGGCAGTTTCAGCTTTTATGCGAGGCCTATGAGCTGCTTTCCGACCCGGAGCAGCGTCGGTTGTATGACGCAAGCTTGAGGGCAGCGGTGCTGTTGGAGGCGACGAGCCTCGATCGAAGTTCTCAGCATCTAGCTTCACATTCATCTAGTACTGCAAAGGGGATGGGCGCGCGCCGTGATCTCTCTGGTGGCGAGTGCTTTTCCCTGCTGCTGCTGAGTCTGACTCTGTTACTCAGTCTGCTGTTGGGGTTCGGCATGGCTTTGCTACAGGGGCAGGAGCTACAGGTTCGGCCAAGTTGGCTCAGTGTTGAGCAGACTCTTGGCAGCATTTCAACACCACTTGTCATCGATGTCGTTGTTGCCTCCCAAGCAGACGCCCTTGAATCGCCATTCCCTCGCTTCCCTGGAGAATTGGCTGCGGCAGCTAGGCGCTGAGCGCAGCAGTAGCGACCCCTGTCGCTGGATTTGGCTTCTACCGCAATGGTCAGCTGAGATACTCCTGGAGCAAGAGGAGTTAAGGGTCGTTTGGGAGCAGGATGGCCAGCGCAGTCAGTGCTGTCTTCCTTATGGTTTGCCGCGCTGCGATGTAGAAGCTGCCCTTTCGGCGGGGCCTTGATGGCTCCGATGCTGCCTTTGATTAACGGATGCCTTTAGAGGGCCTCTAATCCTGCATGGATGGCTGCATAGCATTGCTCCAATTGAGCATCGTTGACGCAGAGCGGCGGTAGTAGATAAACGACTTCACCTAGAGGGCGCAGGAAGACGCCATTAGCTATGGCCTGTTCCTTGATGATGCGTCCGGCTGGATTTAGGTAGCCATGGTTATCGTCTACGGCTAGGTTGAACGCGGCGATGGTACCGATAAGTCGTGGTCGCTGCACTTTTGGGTGTGCAGCTAAGGTTTCGAGATGAGGCTGATGCCTGGCTTCAAAGCCTTCGTAGTTTTCTGGGTTTGCCTCTAGTAGGTCTAGGCTGGCGTTGGCGGCGGCACAGCCCAGGGGATTGGCCGTGAAGCTATGTCCGTGCCAGAGGGTGAGACATGGATCATCTCCTACGAAGTCATCAAAAATCTCTTCGCGGGCCATGGTTACGCCCATCGGCAGGAAGCCGCCGGTGAGTCCTTTGGAAAGGGCGATTAGATCGGGCGTAAGCCCAGCTCGCTTAAAGGCAAATTGTGCTCCGCAGCGTCCGAAGCCTGTGAGCACCTCATCAGTAATGAGCAGGGCTCCCGCATCACGCACACGCTGCTCGACTTCTTGTAGGAATTTTGCTCGCACCATTGCCATGCCGCCTGCTCCTTGGATCATCGGCTCAAGGATTACTGCAGCTGTTGGGGTTTTAAGGCTCCGTTCCAGTTCAGCGAGAGCATTCCGTTCACGTGATTCAACCGCTTGATCTCCCCACCAGGTTGCGGGCCACGGCACTCGGGCCACTGGAAACAGCATCTGCTCAAATGGGGCATTGAATAGGTTGCGCTCCCCTACTGCCATCGCTCCGAAAGTATCGCCGTGGTAGGCACCGTTGAAGGCGATTAGTTGTTGCCTTGGTTCGCCGCGGTTGTGCCACCACTGACAGGCGATCTTCAGTGCTACCTCTACTGCAGTGGAGCCGTTGTCGGAGAAGAACAGGCGTTCGAGCCCGGTAAGGGAGCTGAGGCGCGTCGCCAGTTGCTCAGCTTGGGGGTGAATGAAGTCAGCAAAGATCACCTGCTCGAGCTGTTGGGCCTGGCTTGCGATGGCCGCGGCGATGCTTGGATTGGCGTGGCCGTGAAGGGTGACCCACCAGCTACTGATTGCATCAATGAGGGGAGGTGCACCATCCAACATCAACAGCGCTCCCTCACCAGCTATTACACGTTGCGGTGGTGTTGCTGAAGCGATTTGGGTGAATGGAGGCCAGAGATGGGGATGCCAACAGCTGGAGCCATAGGCAGATACTGGCTCGAAGCAATCCATGGCCCGGTTGACTTGTCTTGTCATATTGGATCTTGACGATGCGCCTGAATCGATCACAAGGTCTTGGTTTGAGGTGTTGTTTACCTCTGTGGCCAAAGTGCGCGGCTAGATCGTTGTTTCTTCATATGCCTTTTAAGCGGTTTTTGACCTGGGAGAGGTTGTGAGTTCATTGGTTATTTATGCAGCTAAGTAATCCCACTCTCTGGATTGCTCAGATTTCTTGAAGTCAGGCGAGGGGATTGATTTAACGGCAGACTTCACTTCGCTGTTCAGCCTCAGTGGCTAGGGGGCCGCAGTTGAACCAGCGCACCATGTCGACCTCAACGTCGGTGAACAGCACAAGGATCCCTCCGCATAGAAGGGCAACTGCAACGGTGGCCCATGATTGACGCTTGCTCATTGGGGTTCACTCCAGGGTTTAAGTAGTCGTTTGAAGGTAATACTCAGATCTTGTAGATGCCATTGCTCTGCGAGTGCTGCTGCCGTGAGATTGGGCATGGGAGGCAACTCGGCGATCACTGGAACCCCACCAAATTGTTCCAGGGTTTTTGGATTATCGGGATGGGATGGACCGTTGAGCACCAAGCCTAATATCGGCAGCTTGCGCAAGCGCAGGGCTTCAAGACTGAGCAGGGTGTGGTTGATCGTACCCAGTCCACTACGTGCAACAAGGATCAGCGGTAGTCGCCAGTGCTGTAGTTGATCGATTTGTAGCCATTGGCGGTTGAGTGGAACCATGAGCCCGCCTGCAGCTTCTACTACCAGAGGGCCTGGTATAGCGGGCAACACAAGTTGGTTGGGGTGGATGCAGCAGTTTTCCTGCTCTGCGGCCCAGTGGGGTGATACAGGTGCCTGGAACCTATAGGCCTCTGGCAGCCAACGTTCGTCGGGAAGGTTTAGGAGTCGACAAAGCCGCTCACGGTCACCACCTCCCTCTAGGCCGCTCTGCACTGGTTTCCAGTAAGTGGCGCCTAGGCCTTGCACTAGTAAAGCGCTGACTACAGTTTTGCCTACGTTGGTGTCAGTACCGCAGACGATTAGGCGGGGTATTGCAGGCGTCATCGCTGGATTAGTAGTAGTTGGATTAGCCAGGTGAGCTCTGCGACACCATCCTTCTGGTGACTAGGCCAGGCTTGTGCTAGACGACGCCAGTTGGCAACCCCCAGCGCGGGGTAAGGGCTTGATTGGGCGCCCATTTGGCGCATTGGTCTTAACAGCGAAAACACTTCAGCGCTTTGTTGGGTGAAGTGGTGTAGCTGTTGATAGCGGATGCAATGGCGTGGCAGTGCATCCAGTAATGACGATTGGGAGGGTAATGGCATGGCACTGCATGCCACACCTGCGGCCGCAGCAGCATGGTGCCACTGGGGGAAACTTCCATGTACTGGTAAAGCCAATGCCAGCAAGCCTCCAGGCGCTAAAGCTGCCAACCATTCCTTGAGTTGGTCTTGAGGATTGCTAAGCCAGTGCAGTGCAAAACTTGAGACCAGCAAGGTGGGGAGTCCTGGTAAAGGCGGAAGACCAAGATTGAGATCCCATAGCTGTGAAGGCCTGTGGCGATGATGGAGCTTCAGCATCTCGCTGCAGCCATCCACCCTGAACACTGTTCGCTGAGGGATGCAGGTCTCTAGAGCATTGGCCATCAGGCCAGTACCAGATCCGAGGTCCACCCAGAGACCTTCTGGAATCTGCTGTTTGGCGCAGTGCTTGGCGAGTCGCCAGGCCACGGCACGCTGTAATCGTGCTTGGCCGTTGTAAGTGCTTGCAGCCTCGTTAAAGTTTTTCAGCACCAGGCTTGACCAGCCACTGCTCATGGGGCTGACTCCAACCAATCATGAACGCGCTCGATTAGTCCTGGCACCAGTAATGCATGCCCTGCCTTGGGCAGTTTCCAATGGCATGGGGGATTGTTCAGGTGTTTGAGCAGGTCTTCAATTAAGCAGGTTCGGGCGGCGGGAACCACGATCGCGTCTTGCTCAGCTTCCACTACCAGCACCCTTGCCTTGGTTGGAAGCCCTGCCGGTAAACCATCGGTTTTGATTAGTAATTCGAGATCAGCTTGCACTTGCTTACGGCCGTTTACGCAGAGGCCTTGATGGATTGGTCCGGCGGCCATGGCGCTGGCGGGACTTGGTTGGGCGGCCCGAGCGAGGAAAGCATGGAGCATGGTGCTTTCATCTTTTGAGCCGAGACGCTCTTGCATACCTCGTAGGCCTGTGCGTAGTGCACGGTTTGCTGGCCCTCTGGGTAAGAAACACCCAAAGCTTGCCAGTAGAACCAGATCGGTGGCCTGTGCAAGCACCTCGCTGGCCAGCAGGTGTGGACCTAAAGAATGGCCAATTACCACCCGCCGCTGCTCTGGTTGTGGTTCAGGTTCTTTGTGCCATTCGGCTCGTAGCGGAGGCAGTGCTCCGTAGCCCTGTTCGTTGCTTTGCCACAACCAGTTCTGTGCTTGAAAGTGGTGGGCCCAGAGCTGCCAGGTGTTGCTATCGCCACACCAGCCGTGCATGGCGATTACTTGCTTCATTGAGCTTCCAGGGCGCTTAACAGTCGTTCCAATGTCTCATTGGGTAGATCTCTGCGCAGTACAAGTCGAAGCCGTGCTGTTCCTTCCGGAACCGTAGGGGGACGGATTGCAACGCTTAGTAGTCCTACTTTTTCGAGTTGACTTTGGCGATCAAGAGCTTGTTGGTCGGAACCGACTATCAACGAGAGGATTGGCCCATGCCCAGGAGGGCGAGCCCATCCTTTGGCTGCTAATTGAGAGCGCCATCGCTCAGCCCGATGTTGTAGTTGCTCGCCCCAGTGCGGATGGGACTCAATTAGGTTTAGGGCGCTTAGTGCTGCCGCTGCCAGGGGCGGAGCCAGTGCTGTGGTGTAACGAAAGGCGCCACTGTTTTGCAGGAGGTGCTCGCCGATGGCGTAATCGCCAGCCAGGAAGGCCCCACCGCTACCGAATGCTTTGCCGAAGGTGCCGCTGATCATCGTCACTGGTGCAGAGAGCCCATAGCAAAGGCCTCTCCCTTCAGGACCAATTACGCCTAGGGCATGGGCTTCATCTACTAGCAGCCTGGCACCATGCAGCTCACAGAGCTCAGCCATTGCCTTTAGCGGTGGGCTGGTGCCCTCCATGCTGAATAGGCTTTCGGTAAGCACAAGCGGTGGCTGATCTGGTTGATGATGCCGGCAGCGTTCTAGCTGTCGCTTTAGATCAGCTAGATCATTGTGGGCGTAGCGCTGCAGCCTGGCGCCACTAGCCTTGACACCTACCAATAGAGAATGGTGAACCAGGCGATCGGCTATTACCGGGCTATTGCGCTTAGCTAGAGCAATGACGGCGGCCAGGTTCGCTTGGAATCCACTTGGGAAAAGCAATACCCGCTCGCGGCCTAGCCATTTAGCAAGAGCCTCTTCCAGCGCTTTGTGTACAGGCCGGCTGCCTGTTATTAGACGGGATCCACCTGCTCCAACACCTTCTGAATACAAGGCCGCCTGTGCGGCTTTTATTAATTCAGGATGCCGACATAGGCCGAGATAATCGTTGCTGGCTAGGTCTAGAAGGGGTTCTGATTTGCCTTGTGCAGTAACTGCTTTTAACTCAGCCGGCCCCGGACCTGGATACCAGGTGCGTAGTTGGCGACGGCGGGCAGGGGGCTGGCTCTGCATCGGTTCAGTTTGAAGCCAGACGCAGTTCAGGATGATTGCTTTGACTTGGTCTTGCTGCGTTGGTATCGCATCGGCGCCAGCGGAGTAAGAAGTGGATTGAAAGGCTCTTTAGGATTGAGGAGATGAATTCAGTGGCGCACGTCACGACTGTTTCCGACGTAGCCAAGCTTGAGCTGGATCCATTAGCGATCTTTCCTTTCCCGCTGGATGAATTTCAGCTTGAGGCTATTCAGGCACTTAACCATGGCCATTCTGTGGTTGTGAGTGCTCCTACGGGATCCGGCAAGACATTGGTGGGCGAATATGCCATTCATCGGGCGATTGCACATGGGCAGAAGGTCTTTTACACCACGCCTTTGAAGGCTTTATCAAATCAGAAGCTGAGAGATTTCCGCGAGCAGTTTGGCTCGCAGAACGTGGGGCTGATGACCGGTGATTTAAGCGTTAATCGTGAGGCCTCGATCGTAGTGATGACTACGGAGATCTTCCGCAACATGCTTTACGCGCAAGCCGATCAAGATGATGATCCGTTGGCTGATGTGGAAGCGGTGGTGCTCGACGAGTGCCATTACATGAATGACTCTCAGCGCGGCACGGTGTGGGAGGAGTCAATCATTCATTGCCCAGCGTCTGTGCAATTGGTAGCACTTTCTGCGACGGTGGCTAATGCGGGGCAGCTCACCGACTGGATTGAGCGGGTGCATGGCCCTACACAGCTTGTGCTTAGTGACTTTCGGCCGGTGCCACTGCATTTCAGCTTTTGCAGTGCCAAGGGGTTGCATCCCCTGCTCAACGATGCGCGTACAGGGCTGCATCCCAACAGCAAGGTTTGGCGTGCTCCTAAGGGCTATAAGCGCAAGGGGCGTTCGCCTAAGCCTCCTCAGCCAGAACCACCGCCGATCAGCTTTGTGATTGCGCAAATGGCCGAGCGCGAGATGTTGCCGGCGATTTATTTCATCTTTAGCCGCCGTGGTTGTGACAGGGCCGTTAGGGATCTTGGTTCCCAGTGTTTGGTCTCGCCGACGCAGCAAGATCAGATTCGCGAGCGTTTGCGGGCCTATAGCCAGGCCAACCCGGAGGCGGTCCGTGATGGCATACATGCTGATGCCCTGTTGCGGGGTATCGCAGCGCACCACGCCGGGGTGCTGCCTGCTTGGAAGGAATTGATCGAGGAGTTATTTCAGCAGGGGCTTGTCAAGGCGGTATTTGCCACCGAAACCTTGGCGGCAGGGATCAACATGCCTGCCCGTAGCACGGTGATTTCAGCGTTATCCAAGCGCACTGAGCGTGGCCACCGACCATTGATGGGCAGTGAATTTCTGCAGATGGCTGGACGAGCAGGCCGGCGTGGGTTGGATTCTGAGGGCTATGTAGTCACAGTGCAGAGCCGTTTCGAGGGTGTGCGCGAGGCAGGTCAGCTGGCTACTAGCCCAGCGGATCCGCTTGTGAGTCAGTTCACTCCTGGCTACGGCATGGTGTTGAACTTGTTGCAACGCCATGACCTCAAGAAGGCAAGGGAACTTGTAGAACGCAGCTTTGGACGCTATTTAGCCAGTCTGGATTTGGTTGATGATGAGGAGTTGCTTGAGCAATTACGGCTCCAGCTAGGGCAGTTGAAGGGGGTGGCTGGCGATGTCCCCTGGGAAGACTTTGAAGACTATGAGAAGCGACGTAGTCGTTTGCGAGAGGAGAGGCGTTTGCTGCGGATACTGCAGCAACAGGCGGAGGAGACGCTTGCCAATGAGCTCACCCTTGCCTTGCAATTTGCCAGTGTGGGCACGCTGGTAAGCCTAAAGGCACCCCAGTTGCGTGGACGTGTCACCCCGGCGGTGATCGTCGACAAGCTTGAGGGTCCAGGTCAGTTTCCACTGCTGCTTTGCCTAACCGACGAGAATGTTTGGTTACTGCTCCCCTGTCAGGCGGTGGTAAGTCTGCATGCGGAATTGAGTTGCTTACAAGTGAGTGGCTTGGTTGAGCCGAATCTCCAGCGTGCCGGTGAACTTCGCCATGGCGATCAGCAGAGTGGAGGCTTGGCGTTGGCGATAGCCCATATGGCTAAGCGCCACGACATGACTACCCCCCAGTACGATCTGGCGGGTGAGGTGCTAACCCAGGCACAGCTCGTTCGTGGTCTTGAAGAAGAGTTGGAGCAGCAACCGGCTCACCGTTGGGGAGATCGCAAACAGCTCAAGAAACACCGCCGTCGCATGGAGGAACTCGAGCTAGAGATCCGTGAACGTCAGCAGTTGCTTCATCAGCGGGCTAACCGTCACTGGGAGACCTTCCTGAGCCTGATCGAGATACTCCAGCATTTCGGTTGTCTTGATGATCTAGAGCCCACGGAGATCGGTCGCACTGTGGCGGCCTTGCGGGGCGATAACGAACTCTGGCTGGGTCTTGCATTGATTAGTGGCCATTTGGATGAACTGTGCCCGCCAGATCTGGCGGCAGTGTTTGAGGCGATTAGCACGGAGGTGAATCGCCCTGATCTTTGGAGTGGCTTTCCTTCTACGGCTAAGGCGGAGGAGGCTCTGCATGACCTAGCTGGCATACGTCGAGAGTTGTTGCGTGCTCAGGAGCGCAGCCAAGTTGTTATCCCTGCATGGTGGGAACCAGAGCTGATGGGCCTGGTAGATGCCTGGGCGCGGGGCGCGGCTTGGAGTGATCTAATTGCAAATACGTCATTAGATGAGGGAGACGTCGTGCGGATCCTCCGCCGCACTGTGGATCTGCTTGGACAGGTGCCTTACTGCGAGGCGATCAGTGAGCAATTACGTAGTAATGCACGCTTGGCGTTGAAAGCGATCAATCGCTTCCCCGTTTGCGAGGCAGAGGATCTATTGAAAGCGGCTGCAGTTGAGGCGGGAGGCCTTAATCCGGCTACGGAACGAGCAGCTTGAGCAGCTGAATTTTGCCTCTCTGATAAATCAATCTGTTAAGCAGGAATGTCGTCAGCCGATGTAGCTCAGTGAATTTGTCCAGGGCATTTGTGCGCCCAGCCAATTGTGCATAAAAACTAGAAAAATAACGCCATGCTTTAGCCAAACTTATATGGATAAAACAGCATTAGCGAAGAGAAAGCGGTTCGATTTGGCCATCTCGCTCTACTCCTAACTGAATGGGTCGCACGGGTCCCTGATTTGGCAGGGTGACTTCTACCCAAAGCTTTTCGCCAGCAGGGCGCAGCGAAGGATCCGGAACATCAGGAGGGATAAAAAAGGCAAGTCGATATGGGAGTTGAGCTATGGATCCTTCAGGCAGATGGCTGATCCGCCAGGTTGGGATCAAAATCTCTTGCTTGCCATCTATTTTTCTGGTTGAGGGTGATGCAAAAAGGCGGTCCTGACGAATATTTAGTTGCAAAGGAATAAAATGTTCATCTTTCGCAAGTCGACTTGTCCTTGCTGACCAACCGATCACAGGCACCTCGACTTGTAGATCCACATAACGACCGCGGATGGGTAGATTTGGATCCACAGGAACCGTGCGGGCCCAAGCGCGAGGATGGTTGAGCCTATCTAGAAGCAAACGAGAGCCCACCGCTAGCAGCAGAGCTGTCTGAAGAAGGCCAACTAGCAACCCTAGAAATAGCGATTTTCGTTGGGTCATGACTCAAAGCGTTGCTGTGAACGCCCCACCAACTGACGGCGAAACCGTTCGAGCGCCCAACCTCCACCAAGAAATAACAAGCCAAGTCCAATCAAGCTGAGGGAGCGATCGAAACGTCCCATGACTTCTGAAAAGTAGAAGCCCATCAGAATGATCGCGATCAGCGCTGTTCCTAAGTTGATTCGCTCTGTTCGAGCTTCTGCATATCCCCAGAACGTCAACGCAATGGCTCCTACCTCCCACCATGCGTAGCTAAGAGGAGTGATCCCATGATCGCGAACCACAAGATCCAAGAACATCCATGCCACAGCTATTCCCAACGGCCAAACATTGCGATGACGTAAAACCCATCCCAGCAGAAGGGGACCAACGATCGCGATTGTCCAGCCAATCCAAGTAATGGTTGTAGGTAGTCCGACAGGATCTAAATCCAGAACAGTCGCGGCAAACCCCCAGCCAATAGCTACTGGAAGAAAGAAAAGGCCTCCTATCCACATCAAGACAATGCTTGAGCTGGAAGCCTTTCTTGCAGAGGGTGCTGTGAAATAGGTCAAGCAAAGAAGGAATAGGCCAGCAACGGGAATCAAGATGCCCGGTTCAGAATCCGTCGAAATGTTTAAAGCATCCATTTGGCGTGCCCACTCTCCAAAAAGCCAAACCGGTAAGAGCATTGCCAACATGGCGAGCTGGGGCCACTGCCTTAACAGAGCCCAACCCACTGCGGCACCAATAGCCCAAAGCAGCAGACCTGCAGACCAGTACGCCTCTAGATGGAAGATTTGAGCGCTTAGAAAGATGCCTCCGCCAAGCACTACTGTCCCAGCGCCGTGAAGAGCTACCGCCATGGATTGAAAGCGATCGCTCGTATAAGCGGCTAAGCCATGCAGGCCTAGAAGCACACCTAGAAGAAGGCTGAAGCGCCATTGAGGGGCTAGTGCATCCCAATGGGCGGAAACAAATAAAAGAATCCCGGCAGCGAAGAGAAT
>JASLWC010000080.1 GCA_030741055.1 Prochlorococcaceae cyanobacterium ETNP18_MAG_14
AGTTCTGATTAAAGTGGTTTAAAACTCTCTTGATTTGTTCCAAAAGGCGTCCAGCTAGCTGGACGCCTTTTTTTGTCTAGAGGTTTTGCTTGTGGTTCGCGAAATATTGACTTAATCGGATTAGGAGAATAGGTTGATGAGTTTTAAATAGGTAATAGTTAATGAAAATATTTGTGCTTATTTGTTGATTTATATCTGGCTAATCTTAGGTTGATGCAAAATATTGAAAATGCCTCCATTGAATTGGAAGCATTGTGGTTATAAGTTAATTCTTTTGTCTATGGTTTTATATCAGGCTTTGCCTACCAGCAGTTTTCACCTTCGCCAATAGGAATACAAATATTTGATTTTTTCGCTTTTTCGCGGGCTTTTTTTGCATCTTCATCAGGCTTGCTTTCAGCATTGATGTCTTGATCTGTTGACCATTCACTAAGGCCACCTTCACTACCTTGACCGCCTTCGCCGGAGTGATGACTGTTGCCTTCACTTCCTCCACCCTCGCCAGAATGATGAACACCACTCATGCTGCCCTCACCTTCGCCAGCGTGACTAAGGTTTGGCTGTAGTGCGTTTGCAGCTAGCAGGGCTGATGCTGCAAGGAATATTGCTACAGGTGATTTTTTACTCATTCCGTCAAACGAAAAATTAATTTCTATTCTGGCCTCCGAGCTTCACCTTGGTTAAACGATCCAATACTTGGCTTGGTATCAAATGCACTTGCTTTTAGTCTCCGAGTCGTCTGAGCAAGTTGGTATATGCCTGGAAGATCAGGTCTAGCTCTGCTGAACGACCATGCTCTGCAAGTAGGGCGCGGGCTCCGGCATTGAGGCCGAACAGAATGTTGCGGTCTTCATTACTGCAGATGTGGCTCTGGATCCAGCCAACGCAGACCAAACGCTCACCAGCAGTAACTGTTTCCACCGCATGCAGGCTTGTACTGGGATAAACGACGACGTGTCCAGCAGGCAGCTTTATCTTTTGGCTGTCTTGCACCGTCTGAATGCATAGGGATCCTCCCTCGTAGCTTTCCGGCTCGCTTAGGAACAATGTGAAAGAGAGGTCGCTGCGACCTGAGCTCATGTAGGCATTGTCAACGTGCATTCCATAGCCCTGGCCCACCCCGGCGCGGCTGAACATAACCCCGTGGATTTGTCGTGGCAAGCAGAAGCTCTTTATCAGTTGGTCTGATTCCAGTAGTTCAATCACCTGTTGGCTAGCTTGCTTTGCGGTCTTTGAGTTGCGATCTAGCTGGAGGTTGTTCTTGACTTTGGCTGCTTGATATCCAGCTGTTTTGCGTCCGTCCTGCCAGGTGGAATCATCAGCCATTACATTTGCTCGTAATTGCTTCACCGTTGCCTCATCAAGCAATGGATGGGTCAAGGTGTCCATAGAGCTTGCTGAGCGATCCTCATCATCAGGCCACCAGGCGCTCTAAGCAGTGAAAGCATCATTTGTTACGGCAGCTGGTATGGAATGATCGAGAGGCTTTAAGCGCTCTTAATACTGTGAGGGTTGGATCGTTAATTGTTTGTCAGCAATGGGCTTAAAGGCACGTCTTTCATATTCAGGCTTGGCTGCTGTTCTCGCTTTTGGAACTGGATTCAGCCAAATTGGTCTTGCAAATGCTCGAGAAGTACGTGTTTATTCAGGTCGCCATTACAACACTGATCGTCAAGTTTATAAGAAATTCTCTCAGCAAACAGGGATCAAAGTTCGGCTGATCGAGTCTTCTGGGATTTCATTGGTAGAGCGTCTTAAACGTGAGGGCGCAAACTCCCAAGCAGATGTGATCATCCTTGTTGATGCGGCACGTATTAGTAATGCCGCAAAGGCTGGCCTGTTGCAGCCTTCCCGCTCAGCAAAGTTAGATCAGGAAGTGCCAAGTGCCTATCGTGATCCTCAGGGGCGTTGGTATGGCCTCACTCGTCGCGTGCGCGTGATTATTGCCAATCCATCAAAGGTAAACGTTGGCAGTATTAACACATATGCCGACTTGTCTAAACCTTCCCTTAAAGGCAAGGTGTGTCTTCGTAAGCGCAACAACGTCTACAACCAATCGCTAGTTGCTGACCAGCTTGTGTTACGCGGTGAAGCTGCTACCAAGAGTTGGTTGAAGGGAATGGTGTCTAACGTTTCACAGCCTTACTTTGGGGGAGATGTCTCACTGGCCCGTGCCGTAGCCCAGGGTATTTGTGGTGTTGGCATCGTTAATCACTACTACGTTGCGCGGATGCGTGCGGGAGTGAGTGGAACGAAGGACGAGGCGCTGGCCAATAAGCTCACAGTCATTACACCTGATCCCGCCCACGTCAACGTCAGTGCAGGTGGTTTGGCTAGATATGCCAAGAACAAGAAGGAGGGGATTCAGTTGCTTGAATATCTTGCATCGCCTGTTGGCAGCCAAGGCATGGCTGGCCCTACGTATGAGCATCCTTTGCGGGGTTATGGGCCTTCTGCAGTGCTCAAGAAGTTCGGTGACTTTCAACCAGATCGGGTGACGATCAGCCAGCTTGGCGCCAATAACGCCAAGGCCATCAAGCTGATGGCACAATCCGGTTGGAAATAGAGCCTTGGCTTGCTGGGCCTTTTGGCGTGCTTTGGTGATTAAAAGCCCTGCTAATTAATTAGCGGTTTTCTATTGATTTGATGCTTATCAAGTGATCAGCGGGGAATTCTAGAGCTAGTTGTTTGAGTTTGTTTGCAAGGCTCTTCTTCGGCTTTGGTTGCTGTGGGTTTAGCCCTGGCAGCGCTTGTGCTTGGTGCTCAACCCTTTTCAGCTCAGCTGCTGGTTGCCATCGGCGTGTTGCTGCTGATTACGGCCCGTTGTGGGTTAACTCGCCATGGCATTGCAGGCAGCAGAGCTACAGCGTTGGCGCTGATCTTGCCAGTTCTTATCGGTTGGGCTTGTTGGATAGGGCAGCCGAGGTCTGGTCCTTTGGATCCTGCACGACTAATAGCAAGTTCCGCTTCTGTGGATCACCTCTCTCGTCCATCGCTGCAAAGCAGTCTTGAAGGTCGGCTGTTAAGTGATAGTCGATTGCTGAGTGATAGCCGGCAGCTTGGTGATGGCTGTCGCTTATTGCTTGCAGTGGAGCAAATTGATGCTTTACCGCGTCACGGCCGCACCGAGGTTCAGCTACGACCTTGCCCTGAGCTTTTGCAGCAGGGTTGGCGAATTCGTGTGCGCGGTCAGTTGCGTGCTCCGGCTTCAGGCACTCATCCGCTACTGCCTGGGCCAGCGGAGCGCTTGAAGCGGCAGGGCAGTTGGAGTCAATTTTGGGCTGATCAGGTAGTGGTATTGCAACGCCCCTGGACGCCGGTTGCCGATGCTCGACGTAAGGTCGCGATCGGCTTACAACAGCTGGCTGGTCAGCGCTCGGGAGGCTTGCTGGCTGCTTTGGTTTTGGGTCGTGCTCAAGTTGACCTGCCGGTTGATCTGCTTCAAGCGTTTCGCGTGTCTGGTTTGTCCCATGCCCTAGCGGCATCGGGCTTTCATCTTTCCGTGCTATTGGGTGCGTCGTTGGCTATAGCTCGGCTGCTGCCAGGTCATCTACGTTTGGCGATCGCTGCAGTTGCACTGATCAGCTTTTTGATCATGGCAGGACTACAACCTTCTGTAGTTAGGGCTGTGTTGATGGGCAGCACTGCGTTGTTGATCAAAGAAGCCGGAGGTCGCAGTCGGCCTTTAGGGGTGTTGCTGGCGACATTGGTAGTGATGCTGCTGTTTAATCCCGCCTGGGCTCGTTCAATTGGGTTTCAACTTAGTGCTGCCGCTACTACTGGGTTGGTTGTAACAGCAGGCCCTTTGGAGCAGGCTCTCGCCAAGCCGCTGCCTTCATGGCTTCGGGGGCTAGCACCTGCCTTGGCTGTGCCATTAGCTGCGATGGCCTGGACTTTGCCGTTGCAGCTAATGCACTTTGGAGCCATGCCTTTATATGCCCTATTGGCCAATCTGCTGGCTGCTCCTTTGTTGGTGCTGCTTACCCTCTTTGCGATGACGTTGGCATGGTTTTGCTTGCTCTTGCCTGGTGCAATGGCGAGCCCGTTGCTGAGTTGGATTAGTTGGCCGATTAAGTATTTGGCTGAGTTTTTGATTGCTCTGGTGAGTTGGATCAGCACTTGGCCAATGGCGCAGTTATTTACTGGTCATCCCCAGCCTTGGTTGGTGTTGCTGTTGATGTTGGCGTTGCTGCCTTGTTTGATTTTGGAGTTACGCCAGTGGCGTCAATGGGGAGTGCTTGGCCTGTTGGTTTGTTCGTTGTTGCAGGTTGTTGGGCAGATGGGTGATGGGCTTGTATTAGTTCATCAGTACGGCCGGCAATGGCTGCTGGCTAGGCATCGGGGCCGGGCTGGTTTGGTGAGCACCCACGGTGATGATTTGAGTTGCAGTCAGTCACGCCGGCTTAGTGAAGCGTTTGGCCATGCTCGCCTTGATTGGGCAATGGTCTTGGATCCGGTTGCTAGTGAGGCGGCAGCTTGTTGGCAGCAGTTAGCTCATACCGTTGTGGCTGAACATCAGGGCCAAAGACCCTTACAGGTTGGACAGATGCTTATCAGTCCTGGCCTGGAAGTCAGGCCCATCGCTGGGGTAGGGCAGGGTTTGCAGTTACGGGCTGGTCGTCTGCGCTGGCGGTTATTGCCAACGCGTCAGGCGTTCTGGAGTTGGCGTGATCTTCAACGATTGGATGGCCTGAGGCGTAGACCTTTTGCTGAGCCTGAGCAGCTGACAGGAACTTGGCTGGGCTTTGTGCCGACTTTGGTGGAGCGGCGTTGGTTGGATCAACACACTGCAGGGCGGCTGTGGGTAAGTAGTAAAGCCAGCGGCTCCCTCTCAATGGTGGCTACAGCGTTTTAAAGTTGCCTTGCGTCTTCACGGGCGTCTGGAGAGGTGGCTGAGTGGTCGAAAGCGAACGACTCGAAATCGTTTGACGGGCAACCGTCCGTGGGTTCGAATCCCACCCTCTCCGTTCCAAGCCCCCGTAACAGGGGGTCTTTTAATGTCTCATAAGGGCTAAAAAGGTTTGCACCACAATGTTTCTAGCGGCTCATAAGGTGCCAAGAGAACTCACAAGATTTCGGAGTATCCAATCCATTTGTTGCCCAGGTGTTGCACCTTTTTCAAACTAGGATCAGAAGGTGCAACAAAAACGGGTGCAACGCATGGCAAAAAGTCAGCCATCCATTCAGGCAGCATCTGCAATTACGGGTGCAACAT
>JASLWC010000081.1 GCA_030741055.1 Prochlorococcaceae cyanobacterium ETNP18_MAG_14
CACTCACCTTGCGAATCGAAAGCGCCGCCCCACCACGGGAATCACCATCAAGCTTGGTAAGCACAGATCCAGTGATACCAACCTTGTCGTGAAACGCCCGAGTTAGATCAGCCGCCTCCTGGCCGATCATCGAATCCACCACCAAGAGCACCTCATCGGGCTCTACGGCAGAACGAATCCGCACCATCTCATCCATCATCTCCGTGTCGATCTGAAGCCGACCCGCTGTATCCACCAACAAGGTGTCAAAGCCTTCCTCACGGGCCTTGGCAAGTCCTGCTGCCGCGATCAGCTCAGGCTTGGAATCGGCTCCGAGACTGAACACCTCCACACCGATCTGTTCACCAAGAGTGCGCAGCTGATCAATGGCAGCCGGGCGATAGACATCAGCAGCCACCATCAATGGCCGCTGGCCCTGATCTTTGAGGTGAAGTCCAAGCTTTGCGGTGGCGGTGGTTTTACCGGCCCCCTGCAAACCAGCCATCAGCACCACTGTGGGCAGCTCCTCTGTCTTGGCTAAAGGGGCGTTGTCCCCACCCATCACCTCCACCAGCTGCTCATGCACCACCTGGATGAACTTTTGATCAGGAGTAACGCCGCGTACAACTTCTGCACCAACCGCCTTCTGCCGCACTTCGTCAACGAACTCACTGACAACCTGCAAGCTCACATCAGCGCCTAAGAGGGCACGCCGCACCTCCTTAAGAGCAGCCTCAACATTGGTATCACTGATCTTGGCCTGGCCTTTTAACCCCTTTACTGCATCTTCAAAGCGTGCTGAGAGCTCTTCAAACATGGTTTAAACGCATCAAGGGCTATGCACTCATCGTAAAAAACAATGGCCAGCCCTTATCCATAGCCGTGATCATTTTCCAGAGATGCATTTATTTTTATCTGAAGTCAATCACACGCCAACGATCTTGATCACGGCCGAGTATGTAGGTGAGCGAGAGATTCGTCTGCGGCGTTTGCTCAATAACCTTGCCCGCAGCATCAAGACGCTGATCCCGATAAGCAACTACAGCCTTCACCGCAATACGGATGGGCGTTTGACTAACAACCTCCACAGAACTGATCTTGGCCTCAATCTTCTGGGTCTCACCCAAGCCCTCATCCTCGGCGCGCGCCTGATTGACGCGTTGCACCAAAAGGCCTCCTGCTAACTCGGGCAATGCATCACTTTTGCCACCCGCCAGCACTAATGCCTTGTTGTTTAGCCAAGCCTGAAGCAGACCACTTAACTGTGCCTCACTGGGTTTATCCGAGATAAGGGGCTTCGCATCGGTGCTAGTAAAGACTTCAGGCTTGAGCAACTCCTCTTGCAACGTGGCGGAAGGAGAGGCAGGAGCCTGAGGCTGATCAGTAGTCGTACTTATTGAGGATGAAGTGCGATGACGCTGGCCAAATAGATTGATGCCTAGAGCCCCTAATACAAAGGCAGCAATAACAACAGAACCAATTAGCACCGGCCTGGTCAGGCGTGGCAGACGAGGCAAATCGGCCAGACGCTCCGTCCAATGAATTCCAGTCGCACGCTCCTCAGCATGCAAATCAGCTGCTGGTTGAGTGACTTCAGACCCACCAAGAGGGAGTGGCAAGATCCCATCTGGATCCAGAGAAGGCCATGAGAAGGTTTTGCTCAAAGACGATTCAGAGAAGGCCTTCTCTAAAGATGAAGCACCAGTTCCGGTGCGTTCTAAGCGCTCTACATAGGCTTGAACATCCCGATCGGCAAACCAAGCCTCAAGATCAACCACCTCAGCATCTACATCCCTGTAACCAGGGAGCACATCCCGTCGCAACCAGGAGCGGCAGTAATCGCAGAAAGCAGCCAATTCATCATCAGGATGACTATTGAGGCAATCCTTCAGTGCAGCATCTGTACTGCCAAGAAAGCGCTCCTGCGCGTGGCCCACATCTCCGAGCAACAGATCCAGGCAAGCCAACATCGGCAGCGGATCAAAGTCGGGAAGATCAAGGCTCTCAAGATGCCGCTTCGCCTCCTGCAACCGTTCCGGCTTGCGACGCGAAAAACCAACAGCTGCAAGAGCTAATCCACCAAGGAAACCAGCATCTATTGACCCAGCTTGCTGCCAGCGAAGAAAGAGATCAACCTGTTCTTGGACTGTCAGAAACTTACGAATCTGCTGGAAAAAATTCTCAAATTCAGACTGATCAAGACCCCCAGGTGCAGGCGATGGGGCCGTTCCCTCAAGCCCTCCTCTTTGACGCACAAAGTTATCAAGTAGACGAAGCCCCTCCTGATGAGATGCTTGATCTCCAAGATCCCGACTCACCAAGTCAAGAATCCGATAGGGCATTAATACATCTAAATCATTCTGGAGATTGCGGCACTCTTCAGGAAGCTTGCCCATCCGTTGCAATAACTGCATGCCGTCATGCAGGAGAGATGCTGCCGCTTCATAACGCCGTTGTTCCTGTTCCTCTGCTGCTGCGGCACGACAGGCCAATGCAAGCAACAACGCCAGGTCCGCCTCCCTAGCGCTACCTAGTGCAGGAGCCTGTAACGGTTGCAGTCCCTGAGAGGCGAGATGGAAAACCTCATGAGGGGAATTTGCCTCCAACAGCAGTAGCAAGCCTGCTACCTCTTTGTTAGATGGCAAATCGATACCAGCAGTCTCTCCTGGGTGGTCACGGCCCAGCTCCAACAAGGCTGCCTCGTATGCCTGACGACGTGGCAGATCAGTTAGCAAGTCTGCTGAGAGACGCAAAAGTTCTGCCCGCTGAGTTAGGGCTTCATGAGTGAAACCCTGTTCAGGAGAACGATCTAGCTTTAACTGCAATGACCGCAGGATGGCTTCACTGTCAGCCGAAGGACTGACACCAAGCAAGCGGAAATGATCAATTGGCAGGTCCACCAGCTGCGCAGCGATTGGCCTAAGACTCTAGGCAGTGGAAGGGATTTTGCCCATTTCTCTTCAACGGACCATTACAGTCGTCAATCGAATGACGGTCATGTGTCATGAGCAAGAAAACCTCATTGAGCTCAAGGCAGACCACGCAGAAACCTCTGACAGCAAGCCCTCACGCCGAAAGAATTTCCAAACTGGTCAGCTCTGAACGCGCAAAAATTGATCGCCAAACCGGCATAGACCTCTTCCGAGATATGACCCTTGGGCGCCGCTTTGAGGACAAATGCGCCGAGATGTATTACCGCGGAAAAATGTTTGGCTTTGTCCACCTCTACAACGGTCAAGAGGCCATTAGTACAGGCGTTATAGGTGCGATGAAACGTCAACACGATTGGTTCTGTAGTACCTACCGCGATCATGTGCATGCCCTTAGCGCCGGAGTGCCAGCCCGCGAAATCATGAGTGAGCTCTTTGGCAAAGAAACCGGATGTAGCAAAGGCCGCGGTGGCTCGATGCATCTGTTTTCAAAAGAGCATCACCTCTTAGGGGGTTTTGCCTTCATCGGCGAGGGGATTCCCGTCGCCCTCGGTGCAGCTTTTACCAGTCGCTACAAGCGCGATGCCCTAGGCGATACCAGCAGCAATGCCGTGACTGCAGCTTTCTTTGGTGACGGCACCTGCAATAACGGCCAGTTCTTTGAATGCCTCAACATGGCGCAACTTTGGAAGTTGCCAGTTCTATTCGTTGTCGAGAACAACAAATGGGCAATTGGCATGGCTCATGATCGTGCCACCAGCGAGCCAGAAATCTGGCGTAAAGCTGACGCCTTCGGCATGGCAGGAGAAGAGGTAGATGGCATGGACGTGCTGGCCGTAAGAGCAGCTGCTCAGCGAGCAGTTGAAAGAGCCAGGGCTGGCGAAGGTCCCACCCTGCTGGAGTGCCTCACTTATCGATACCGCGGCCACTCTCTCGCTGATCCAGATGAACTACGTGCAGAAGAGGAAAAACAATTCTGGGCGCAGCGAGATCCACTAAAAGCTCTCGAGAAGGATCTGATCAACGATTCATTAGTAAGTGCTGATGCACTGCGCGCGATTGAGAAAGAAGTTGATGCCGAAGTTGAAGATTCGGTGGAATTTGCCCTTGCTGCTGCTGAACCAGACCCCAGCGAGCTAACTCGCTACATCTGGGCAGAAGACTGAAGCATCCTGTTTGCTTAATAGATGCAGAGAGCTATTAAGCAAACAGAAAAAAAGCAGCAATCAAATATTCAGATACCGCTCGGCACCCTACGGGTGAGATTCCTCAACTTGCGCAAAGCCTTCAATTCCACTTGCCGAACACGCTCACGAGACACCTCCATCAATCGGCCAATCTCGGCCAGGGTGTGCCTTTCATGGGTTTCTAGACCAAAGCGAAGCTTGAGAACTTGCTGCTCCTGTTCACTGAGATGACTAAGCCAGCGTCCGAGCTGCTCGTGATGAATACGTTGCTCTACCTTGTCGAGAGGTTCCTCGAGTGAAGAATCAGCAATCAAATCACCAAGGAAACTCCTACCTTCTTCGCCATTCACAGGAGCATCCAGACTGCTTGTAGTGAGAGCCTGGCGCAATAACGAATCGAGCTCTTCCAGAGGCATGTCAATCGCTTCTGCGATCTCAAGGCGACTGGGCATGGCGCCCAGTTTGTGAGCCAAGTCGAGAGAGACCTTGCGAATCGTGGTTAGCCTTTCACTTAAATGAACAGGAAGACGAATCGTGCGGGACTGGCAAGCAATCGCACGCGTCATGCTTTGACGAATCCACCAGAAGGCATAGGTAGAGAACTTGTAACCACGAGTTGGGTCAAACTTTTCTACAGCCCGCTCTAAACCCAAAGATCCCTCCTGAATGAGATCGAGGAGCTCAAGTCCTTTGCCTTGATATTTCTTGGCAACACTCACAACCAAACGAAGATTGGCCTTCATCATGCGTTCCTTGGCACGACGACCTGTACGAATCATGCGACGCTCATTTTTCGCAAAATCTTTGCTATCAGGAGTTATTGAACCGTCTTGAGTAAGACTCATCATCGTCTGAACTTGATT
>JASLWC010000082.1 GCA_030741055.1 Prochlorococcaceae cyanobacterium ETNP18_MAG_14
AATGATCCCAGGCTTTATAGAAGGAGTCATCGGCATGGCCTTAGACGATGAAAAAACGATCAATTGCCAATTCCCAGACGATTACTCAAAAGAAGATGCTCGCGGCCGCCAAGCAAACTTTGTAATCAACCTCAAGGACCTCAAGACCCAAGAGCTACCTGATCTTAACGATTCTTTCGCCCAACAATCCAGTGATAAAGCCAGCCTTAAAGAGCTTCGCGAAGATCTAGAAGAACGTCTCAAAGAAGACGCAAAGCAACGTCATCGCAACAATCGACACGATGCATTATTAGAAGCATTGGTTGAGCAACTGGAAGTAGATCTGCCAGAAACCCTTGTCCAACAAGAAATCCGCAGCCTAGTTGAACAAACTGCCAGTCAATTCGCCCAGCAAGGAATAGATGTGAAGTCCATGTTTACCCCTGAGCTAGTGCGTTCCCTAATGGAATCATCACGCCCTGAGGCCGAAGAACGCCTTCGTCGCAGCCTTGCCCTGACTGCCCTAGCAGAAGCAGAAGATATAAAGGTAGAAGACAGTGAAATCAACTCCAAGGTAAAAGAGGTGAACCGCGAGCTATCAGGTGAACGCGATATTGATCCGCAAAGATTGCATCAAGCCGTAAGCGAAGACCTGCTCAAAGACAAATTGATGGACTGGCTAGAGGAGAACAACACGATTACTGAAAAGGAACCTGAAAATGAAGCTAAACCCACTAAGCCCACCACAAAGGGCAAAGACAATAAGGCCAAATCCACCAAGACCAAGACCAGCAAAAGCAAAACTGAAAAACCTGTCTCAGGCAAAAACAAATCCTGAATTAGACCAAATAGATTGACTAAAATCCTCGCCTAAGGCCCCGCCGAGTGATCAACTCCTGCAACTACCACCCCATACAGAATCGCTGGCAAGGCGCAAGTCCTGTTTTATCCCCAGGCATCCTGCCCACAGTGGTTGAACAGTCTGGACGAGGTGAGCGCGCATTCGACATCTACTCCCGCTTGCTTCGAGAGCGAATCATCTTTCTCGGTACAGGTGTAGATGATCAAGTAGCAGATGCCCTAGTCGCGCAGATGCTCTTCCTAGAAGCTGAAGATCCCGAAAAGGACATCCAGGTTTATATCAACTCCCCAGGAGGTTCAGTGACTGCTGGTTTAGCCATCTATGACACCATGCAGCAAGTAGCTCCTGACGTAATAACCATCTGCTACGGCCTTGCTGCAAGTATGGGTGCCTTCCTGCTTTCAGGTGGCAGCAAAGGCAAGCGTCTGGCCCTACCAAATGCACGAATAATGATTCACCAGCCCCTTGGTGGTGCCCAGGGCCAAGCAGTTGATATTGAGATTCAGGCCAAGGAAATCCTCTTCCTCAAAGACACCCTCAACGGCCTTCTAGCCGAGCACACTGGCCAACCCCTCGAAAAAATTGCTGAAGACACTGACCGCGACCACTTCCTTTCCCCAGCAGAAGCGGTTGAATACGGACTAATCGATCGGGTTGTGGAAAGCCTCACAGACGCAGGAATCATTAAGGAAGGGTGACGCAACCCTGATCCCACACGATCCTGAACGTTCAGGCTGACCAACACTCGTCAGATTCTGTCTCCCCGTTTGCAGTGATCAGCGCCCGATGGCCAAATTCGACGCCCATCTGAAGTGCTCTTTTTGCGGCAAATCTCAAGAACAAGTACGCAAACTAATTGCCGGTCCCGGCGTCTATATCTGTGACGAATGCATCGATCTATGCACTGAAATTTTGGATGAGGAGCTTTTAGATAGCCAGGGAAACCCCCGTCACAGCAGCGAACCGAATAGAAAATCTGGAACTGCCGCACAAAAAAGCAGCAAGCCAGCACCCACACTCGCCTCCATACCAAAACCTCAAGAGATCAAAAACTTTCTCGATAATCAGGTGGTAGGGCAAGAAGCTGCCAAGAAAGTGTTGTCAGTAGCTGTCTATAACCACTACAAACGCCTCGCTTGGCAAGGTGATGGCCAAGGCGAGACCGATCTCTCGGCAACAAGACTCCACAAGTCAAATATTCTGCTAATCGGTCCTACTGGCTGTGGCAAGACCCTACTAGCCCAGACACTGGCAGAACTTTTAGACGTACCCTTCGCCGTGGCTGATGCGACCACGCTGACGGAAGCCGGCTACGTGGGTGAGGATGTCGAAAACATTCTGCTCCGGCTACTGCAAAAAGCCGACATGGATGTAGACCATGCCCAGCGTGGAATTATCTACGTTGATGAGATAGACAAGATCGCCCGCAAAAGCGAAAACCCCTCGATTACCCGGGACGTATCTGGTGAAGGGGTACAGCAGGCACTACTGAAGATGCTCGAAGGCACTGTCGCCAACGTGCCACCCCAAGGAGGCCGTAAGCACCCTTATCAAGACTGTATTCAAATCGACACTAGTCAGATCCTGTTCATCTGTGGCGGTGCCTTCATTGGCCTCGAAGATCTAGTGCAAAGGCGACTCGGTCGCAATGCCATCGGTTTCATGCCCAGCGATGGTAGAGGGCGAAGCCGTGCCAATCGTGATCTACAAGCTGCACAAGTACTTCACCACCTAGAGGCCGATGACTTGGTGCGTTATGGCCTTATCCCTGAATTCATTGGTCGCATCCCAGTGAGTGCTGTGCTTGAACCACTTGATTCAGACGCACTCGAATCGATTCTCACCGAGCCTCGTGATGCCTTGGTCAAGCAATTCCGCACTTTGCTGAGCATGGATAACGTTCAGCTTGAGTTTGAAACTGACGCTGTAGAAGCTATCGCCAAGGAAGCGCACCGTCGCAAGACCGGTGCTCGAGCGCTGCGAGGCATCGTCGAAGAGTTGATGCTGGATTTGATGTACGACCTTCCATCCCAGAAGAACGTCAAGAAATTCACCGTAACCCGCGCGATGGTGGAAGATCTCAATGGCGGCAAAGTGCTGCCCCTGCCAGGCAGCGAAGAGAGAACTCATAAGGAATCAGCCTGATCCAGTGGGTACGGCTGACCACCTACGGGTGCCTCGGCAGCACGGACTTTTCCTTCATCACGGCATTGATCTTGGCGATGGCAGCGTGGCCCACTATCTGGAGGGTCGTTTAATCCTTCGCAGCTCGCTTGAAGACTTCTCTGGCGGTGAAACTGTAAACGTGGTGTCACACCAACAATCTTCTCGCTCAGGATTAACCCTAAGACGGGCAATGAGTCGCATTGGAGAGCAGCGCTACAACTTACTTTTCAACAATTGCGAGCACTTCGCTAACTGGTGTAAGACCGGACAACATCGCAGCGCCCAAGTAGAAAACTACATGCACTCAAGCAGCCTAGGGGCGCTTGCACTAGGTCAATTACTCCCTGCTGCCCTGCTAACTGGCTTAGGCCTGCTGCTTCGACAGGGCCTAATAAATAAAGCCTCCCGGAAGCAAGCAATGCAGGGACTTGCTCAACTAAAGAAACTGCGCACGGACTTACTCAACAAACTCGAATCAACCCTGGGCCAAGCAGAAGGATGGATTCGCGGCAAACCAAACAACGCTGCCATGGATCGCCACGACTCCCGCATCCGTTCTTTACTGTTAAAAGGCCAGACCATCGCCGATGAACTTGCAGCTATAGAAGATCTTGAAGCCCACATCACAACACTTCTTCAGGAAACAAACGCAAATCCTGAGTAACCTCAGCATCTCGCCAGCAGCGCATGAGCCAGGCCTACCAGCCGCTGCACCACAAATATCGACCGCAGCGTTTTGATGCCCTAGTGGGTCAAGAAGCTATTGCCGCAACGCTCAGCCATGCACTGCGCACCAGCAGGATCGCGCCTGCGTATCTATTTAGCGGACCCCGAGGCACCGGCAAAACCTCCAGCGCCCGCATCCTGGCCAGATCACTCAATTGCTTAAACAGCGACAAACCAACAACCGAACCCTGCGGCAGCTGTGAGCTCTGCCACAGCATTGCCGCCGGCACAGCGTTGGACGTAATCGAAATTGACGCCGCCTCCAACACCGGTGTGGACAACATTCGTGAACTAATCGAACGCTCACGGTTTGCCCCTATACAGGCCCGCTGGAAGGTTTATGTGGTTGACGAATGCCACATGCTCTCCACTGCAGCCTTCAATGCGCTATTAAAAACCCTGGAAGAGCCACCACCGCGTGTGGTGTTCGTACTGGCAACAACTGATCCACAGCGGGTGCTGCCGACCATCCTCAGCCGATGCCAGCGTTTTGACTTCAGGCGAATTCCCTTAGATGCCCTGACACAGCACCTGGAAATGATCGCTAGTCGTGAAGCAATCCCAATTGAGCCCGAAGCCCTGCATGTAGTAGCCCAGAGAGCCCAAGGAGGGCTACGGGATGCAGAGAGCCTGCTTGATCAGCTCAGCCTGCTACCAGGACCAATCAAGGTGGAAGCCGTATGGGAATTACTTGGCGCCGTGCCTGAGCAAGAGCTGTTGAAACTAACCGCAGCCTTGGCCCAGGAAAATCCACTTACCTTATTGGAAACCTGCCGCAGCCTGCTTAATCAAGGCCGTGAACCCGGTGCATTACTACAAGGGCTAGCGGCGGTATTACGCGATCTAGTG
>JASLWC010000083.1:0-2459 GCA_030741055.1 Prochlorococcaceae cyanobacterium ETNP18_MAG_14
CATCAATAATGAAGTGGTCCATGGAATCCCAGGCCCTAAGCGGGTGATTAGATCTGGCGATTTGCTCAAAGTCGACACTGGGGCTTATTTCGATGGCTATCACGGAGATAGTTGCATCACGATTTGCGTTGGGGATGTGACTGAGTCTGGTAAGCAGCTGAGTCGCATAGCTCAAGAGTCGTTAATGGCTGGTCTCGCTCAGATCCGATCAGGCAACAGTCTTCTTGATATCGCTGGAGCGGTCGAAGATCACGTCAAGGCTCATGGATACAGCGTTGTGGAGGATTACACCGGCCATGGTGTCGGACGGAACCTGCATGAAGAGCCTTCGGTTTTTAACTTCCGTACGGATGATCTGCCCAATATCACTCTGCGTCCAGGTATGACATTGGCCGTTGAGCCAATCCTTAATGCTGGTAGTAAGGCCTGTCGCACACTTAAAGATCGCTGGACTGTTGTTACTCAGGACGGCAGCCTTTCGGCTCAATGGGAGCACACGATTGTGGTTACATCTGATGGCTGCGAAATCCTCACTGATCGGGGTGACTAGTTCGGTAGAGGAATACTGCTAATTGCTTTTGGAGCCAGTACGTATTAATTGCGAGTAAATCATTCGCCCTAGCTCGGTTAGAGGCATCAATAAATAAGTCAGAGGGTTGGGGGTGACGATGATCAGATTTAGACCCAGGTTTGCTTGTCGGATCACCTGGCTGGCGACTAAATCAGCTGACATTAATCCGATTGGATTTAGTCCTGAGCGGAAGGGGCCAAGTACCAGCTTGCGGATTCTGAGCGCTTTGCGTTGGTTATCTGTGAGGTTGTTCCAGCGCAGGCTTACGAGCTGACCGATTAACCGTTTGCTTAGTTCATAGGTGGGGCTCAGGGCTGGTTGGATTTCTGCTTCTGAGGTGTTTACCCATAGTTCGCGTGGGCGCGTGCCTGGCTCTGCCTTGAGCACGAGACTCTCGAAAAGTTCCATAAGGCGCCAGCTGCTCAGTGCATTTACCTCTAGGGCGGTATTGATGTCTTTGTTGGTTTGGCGTCCCTGCGGGTTGATGCCGTGATTGAGCACGAGCACATCAAGCTTCCCTAGGGTGCTTTCAAGAGACGCTTCTTGGCCGCACTCCCAGCGCACCCATTCTTGGGGTTGATATGTCGAGAGTTCGCCGCTAGGAATTGATCCATGAGTAAAGCCAACTACAACAGCCCCTTGGCTGCGTAGCTGATGGGTTAGGGCCCTTCCCATGCTGCCGTTGGCTCCGGTGATGCCGATACGGCAGTTTGCCCAGCGGTTACTGAGCGTTGTGATCTGTCCCATTTCTCCAGCTTGGGGCATCCTTTGGTGTGAGTTTGGCGTTGTCATTGCCCATTCCTTCAGAAGCGGCTCAGTTGGCTTTGTTCGCGCCCTATTGCGGAGGTCGTTCTAGGGAGGCGGATTTAAAGCGGGCCCTGCGGCTCGTGGCTAAGGGCTCGTTGAAAGGAAGGCGACCTCTTGAAGGTGGACGGGCACATTCCTTTACGCTCAGTTGGCAGGGTGCTAGCTCGCCACTGGAGATGTGTACCTGTCAACTCAGTTTCCCCGACATTCAAGCGCCGAAATACACCTTTGATGTTTCGATGCATCAACTTGTCGAGTGGTTGATGACTTGGCCTGATCTTGGCGATCAGGGAGATTTGCCCAATCACTTTTGGAGTTGGTTGCTATTGGGTTCAGAAGAGCAGGTAGATGACGCCTAAATTGCGCAGCTAGAGCAGCATGGATTTCACTGATGGGTAAGACCTTGTTAATTGGCTCTTGTGAGCCTTTTAGTGGCAAATCTGCATTGGTTCTTGGCATTGCACGCCAGTTGATGGCAGCGAATCAGCCAATTCGCTTTGGGAAGCCTCTGGCCACGAGTGTGGAATGGGATCCCACTGCGTCTCCTTTGCCCGAACCTTTAATTGATGATGACGTGCGATTTATCGGCGCAACCTTGGGGTTGTCTGAAGATCAACTCATACCCTCCTTGCAATTATTGGCGCCGGCCACTGCTGATCAACGTCTGGCTTTGTCTCAACTTGAGCCGGGTAAAGGATTCGAGGCTCTTTGCAAGCAACTCCAGGTTGATTCCGGGGAAATAAACCTGTTAGAAGCCGCGGGTAGCTTGCATGAAGGGCTGCTTTATGGATTGAGTCTCGGTCAGCTGGCTAGGGGGTTAGATGCTCGCGTTTTGCTTGTCCATCTCTGGCAGGACAGTTGCAGCGTGGATGCACTTTTAGCTGCTAGGGATCAGCTGGGAGAACATCTGGTGGGTGTTGTCTTAAATGCGGTGTCACCGGAGGGAGTTGAAGAGCTAGAGAGCTCCGTGGTCCCTGCCCTGGAAGCCCTTGGGCTGGCGGTGTTTGGAGTGATGCCACGTTCGCCACTTTTGCGCAGTGTGACCGTGGGCGAGTTGGTCAGGCGCCTAGGAGCCCAGGTT
>JASLWC010000083.1:2559-4482 GCA_030741055.1 Prochlorococcaceae cyanobacterium ETNP18_MAG_14
TTGGAGTGATGCCACGTTCGCCACTTTTGCGCAGTGTGACCGTGGGCGAGTTGGTCAGGCGCCTAGGAGCCCAGGTTGTCTGCTGTTCTGAGCGGCTTGAGCTACTAGTTGAGACTCTCAGTATCGGTGCCATGAACGTGAATTCCGCCATGGAATTTTTTCGTCGTCGTCGCAACATGGCGGTGGTTACTGGTGCTGACCGCACTGATATTCAGCTAGCTGCGTTGGAGGCCTCGACTCAGTGTTTGATCCTTACCGGTGCGGGGCAACCCTTACCGCAACTGATCAATAGAGCAGAAGAACTTGAGGTTCCCTTGCTCAAGGTGGAGCATGACACCTTGGCCACAGTGGAAGTAATTGAGCAGGCCTTTGGTCATGTGCGTTTGCATGAGTCGGTAAAAGCAACTTACGCCTTTCGATTAGTGGAAGAGCACTGTTATTTGGAACGTCTGTTTGAGGTCCTTGGTCTGCCTATGCAGGGTTGATGACCACTGCTATTTTCTATCAATCTTTATGGGGATGTCCTTGAGTCAGTCTCTGGATCTCCCTGACCTAGATCGGGTCGACACCCTTGCTCAAGAGCTGGCGCTATTGCAGGACAAGGGCATGCGCCGCATTGCCATGCTTGGCAGTCGCCATGTACCGGTAGTAGCTATTCATCTCGTTGAATTAATGGCCCGCTCTCTTGCTCAGGAGGGTCATTCGCTGATCACTTCTGGTGCTCAGGGTGTGAACGCCGCTGTAATCCGTGGGGTATTGGAGGCAGATTCCTCTTGTCTGACGGTTTTGCTTCCCCAGAGCCTGGGTCGACAGGTACCTGAGATTCGCGATCAGCTCGAGAGTGTGCTGCATCTCATTGAGAAACCTGAGCACGATGATCTGCCCTTACCGATGGCTAGCAGTCTTTGCAATCAGGAGATCATCAGTCGCTGTGACCAATTGATCTGTTTCGCTTTTCACGACAGTGAGACGTTATTGACCAGCTGTCGCAGTGCTGAGGACATGGGCAAGGTGGTGAGCCTGCTGTTCTTTGATTGAGTGCAGCTTCACCGCTGAGTTCAGCGCTGCGGCATTGGCAGAATCTGCAATTTATTACCTTCACGGCCCATTACCACGACCTGATCACCGGCATCAATCTTTGTCTCTAGGTCGATTGAACTAGCAGCCCAGCTTTGACCATGCCAGCGAACGCGCCCGTCCCCTCCTGCGGCTATTGGCGTTAGCACTTCAGCCACATCTTCTCGTAGGCGTAGTTTTTCCGGGCTGGGATTGCGGCGGGACGACCAACGAGTCAGCCAAAGGGTCCCTGTAGCTGTGATCAGCAGAAACAAGATCAGCTGCAGGATGAGGCCTATGGGGGTGATTGCGGTGATGATCGACACCAGCAGCGCCCCAAGCGCGGCGAACAGCAGGCCATCGAAGCTGGGTTGAGCTAGCTCAATGGCTAGAAGCAAGCCAGCCACGGCAAGCCAGATTAAAGGGAGAGGCAAAGTAATGGTGTACGGATTTATTTCCT
Organism: Prochlorococcaceae cyanobacterium ETNP18_MAG_14; assembly: GCA_030741055.1. Classification (GTDB taxonomy): domain Bacteria; phylum Cyanobacteriota; class Cyanobacteriia; order PCC-6307; family Cyanobiaceae; genus Prochlorococcus. The sequence continues at coordinate 4,076 of JASLWC010000083.1, forward strand.
ACTTTGCTCAGCACAAAGCTGTTTGGAATTAGTTGGTTGTGTTTTAGTTAAAGATTCTGGTTTCGCAAAAAGGAGTTCACTGTGGGCGAGTTATTGGCTTTGCCGGCTCTAGTGCTGATCGCTTGGCTGGGAACAGGCAGCGTCAAAGTGACCAGTGGTGGACGCTCGCGGCTGGTGGAGCGGCTAGGCAAATTTGACCGAGAGCTGCAGCCAGGTCTTTCCTTTGTTCTCCCAATGGTTGAAAGGGTGGTGAGTTATGAATCTTTGAAGGAGAGGGTTTTAGATATTCCGCCTCAACAATGCATCACCCGTGACAACGTTTCGATGGAAGTGGATGCAGTGGTGTATTGGCAACTACTTGAGCATTCACGGGCTTATTACTCGGTAGAAAATCTGCAGGCAGCGAT
>JASLWC010000084.1 GCA_030741055.1 Prochlorococcaceae cyanobacterium ETNP18_MAG_14
ATCTGAGCTGCCGCTTCTGCAGATGCGTGAATCCTTCTTGTTTTTGGGGCTGGTCTGCAAGGGTTGCCCGAAAACACATCACTTCAGGATTGATGGAGATATCGTGAGCTGATTGGAAGGCACTGAATCTATTCGGGATCGCTCCATGTGCTTTCAACATGTAATTCCTGCAGTTGATGGTTGGAGACATCTGCAGGGGCTTGGGTCATTAGGCAGCGGGCTTGTTGGGTTTTTGGGAAGGCGATCGTGTCGCGGATCGATTCTTCCCCTGTTAACAGCATCACGATCCGGTCCATTCCAAAGGCCAGACCACCATGAGGTGGAGCACCCATCTCGAGGGCATCGATCAGGAAGCCAAATTGCTGATTAGCTTCTTCTAGAGGCAGACCGATAGTTTGTAGCACCTGTCTTTGTAGTTCGGCATTGTGGATGCGCAATGATCCACCACCAAGTTCCAGGCCATTCAGCACCAGGTCATATGCCTGGGCACGGGATTTAGGGAGGCGCTCTATCCAGGCGTCAGGATCGTCGCCGAGATCTTCTTGGTTGGGTGCGCAGAAGGGGTGATGAAGAGCTTCAAGGCGGTTTTCGTCAACGTTTAACTCGAACATTGGGAAGTCCACTACCCAGAGGAATTGCCACAGGTTGTTGTCTTGATCATTGGGGATCAGAGCCAGCTCATGACCAAGGAATTGCCGCACCCGATCGAGGGCCTTATTGACTGTGGCTGTATCACCGGCCCCAAACAAGATCAGGTCGCCGGCTTTTGCCCCGGTGCATTTCAGTAGTGCAGCTTTTTGTTTGTTGCTGAGGTTGTCCTTGATTGCACCGATGCTGTCGATTTCATCTGCATCGCGTACTCGGATGAAAGCCAAGCCACCAGCTCCGGCGGTCTGGGCTTCGCTGAAAATATCGCCGCCAGGTTTGATGCGCACGTTGCTGACGCTCTCATTACCTCCTGACACGACTATGCACTTCACGGAACCACCAGCGGCCACGGCACCTGAAAACACTTTGAAGCCCACATCCTTGACAATGTCACTGACGTCATTGAGCTCCATCCCGTAGCGGGTATCGGGCCTGTCAGTGCCATAGCGGTTCATGGCCTCATGCCATGTCATGCGTGGGAAGGGGAGTGGAAGCTCGATTCCTTTTGTTGCCTTCCAGATGGCAGCAATCAGTCGTTCATTGAGGTCAAGGATCTCGTCCTGGCTCATGAAGCTCATCTCCATGTCCAGTTGCGTAAATTCTGGTTGCCGATCAGCGCGCAGATCTTCGTCTCGGAAGCAGCGGGCGACTTGGTAGTAACGCTCTAGGCCGCCCACCATCAGCAACTGTTTGAACAGCTGGGGTGACTGTGGCAATGCAAACCATTCGCCTCCACATACACGGGAAGGGACCAAGTAGTCGCGGGCACCTTCTGGAGTGGATCGCGTCAAAACAGGTGTTTCCACCTCGATGAAGCCTTCGTCTTCAAGAAAACGTCGTGCTGTCTTGATGGTGGCGTGTCGGAGGTGCAGGTTGCGCCGCATGCGCTCCCGCCGTAGATCCAGATAGCGATGGCGCAGCCGCAGTTCTTCTTTGACAGGTTCTTCGTCGTGGATTGAAACCGTGAAGGGCATGGTGCCTGTTACTGGATTCAGGACTTTGAGAGCATCGGCTAAGACTTCTATTTCTCCAGTTCCAAGCTTGCTGTTGATGGATTCATCAGGTCGGGCTCTGACCCGACCACTGATATGCAGCACCGTTTCATTACGCAGGTTTTCGGCAGTTTTGAATAGCTCAGCACCTTGATCTGGATCCACGGTGATCTGTACGGTTCCACTGCGGTCTCGCAGATCGATGAAGATCACTCCGCCATGGTCGCGACAGCGGTCAACCCAGCCACATAGTTGAACGTTGGAGGCGATGTGTTCACTGCGCAGGTTGCCGCAACCGTTGCTGCGCATGAGGAAAGCTTCAGTATGAGAAGTGAGTTTCCCACAGGAGCTCTTTCAGTTGAAGGATGCACGGCGGTAAAAGGGCCGCTTCACCACCGTCGCTGGATGATTCTTGCCACGGATCTCTACCTCCAGCACATTGCCGATGTGGGCTAGTGCTGTGGGGACATAGGCCATGGCAATAGCTTCTCCCAGAGTGGGTGACCAAGTGCCGCTGGTGATTTCTCCTACTTTTTCATTGTTGTGCAGCACTGGGTATCCATGACGTGCAATGGCTCGTCCCGGTAGCTTCAGGCCGATTAGTCGGCGAAGAGGACCTTGTTCAGCTTGCTGCTCTAAGGCAGTTCGCCCAATGAATTGGGCGGGAATTTCTAGGTGCACCAACCAGCCGAGGCCAGCTTCGAAGGGTGTTGTGTTGATGTTCATATCTTGTCCGTATAGATGCATTGCTGCTTCTAGGCGCAGTGTGTCCCTGGAACCGAGCCCGCATGGGCTGATCCCTTTAGCGAGTAGTGAGAGCCAAAGGGCGCGCCCGGCCTTTGCATCCAGCAGCAGTTCAAAGCCGTCTTCTCCGGTATAACCAGTTCGTGCAATAAAGACTGATTCGGGTTGTTCTGTTCCTAAACCGTTGAATTGAATGTTGCGATGGCCGAAGCGTGGGAGGTTGACCAGTGATTCGCCACTCAGGCTTTCCAGCACTTCTCTAGTTTGGGGACCTTGAACTGCTAGCAACACGCCATTGGCTTTGGCATCCGAGATGACGATGTCTGTGGTTGCTAAATGTTGTTTTAACCAGGTGGTGTCTGTTTCAGCGCACGCTGCGTTAATCACTATCAGCAGACTTTCTTTTTCCCCTTGATTGCTTTCAATGTCGTAGATGACTAGGTCATCTACGATCCCGCCTGTTTCGTTGAGCAGCACTGTGTAGCAGGCTTCTCCAGGGCCGATGCGATGTAGGTCGGTGGGAACCAATGCCTGCAAGGCGTCTTTGGGATTGGTTCCTTCAATACGAAGCACACCCATATGAGAGACGTCGAACATTCCCCCGTGCTTACGCACTGCCTGATGTTCTTGGAGTAAGCCGGAGAACTGCAGCGGCATTTCCCAGCCGGCAAAGGGGACCATTCGGCCACCGGCGTCTCGGCAGAGTTCATGGAGGGGTGTGTATTGCAGAACCAAGGGGTTTAAAGAGTTAGTGCCGAAATCCTATGGAGTGTCTTCTTCTGTCTGCAGAAGTGGAAGGAAAGCCGCAGATTTGATTACATCAGTCGTCCGATCACAAAACAGTCCTTACCCTTGGCATCAATCGGGGATTGAATATGTCCACGAGAGCCAGCTGCAAAACCTGTGAGCACTGTGGTGAAGGCCAGTTTGAGGATGGGGGCTGGTGTCGAATGAGGCAAATTACCGTTCATCACGAGTTGGCGCAGTTTGCTTTGTGTCATCACTGGATGGAACAAGCGCCATCGCTGCCAGTGCTGAACGAGAAAGCACCTGAACGCCACATGGATCGTCAGCTTGAGCTAGGCCGTGCCTTGGTTGGCTCCTTTCGTAAGCAGCTTTGATTAGTTGCTGATTCCAAGCATTTTGAATTGGTGAGTGCTCAAGAGATACCTACTGTTCGCTTTATTTAGATCTTTCTTGCCGGCTGAGCAGCATTAACAAGCTGCGAGTTACTTTTGCGGCAAGAACACTGCTCATTCCTGAAGTATCAAGCTGGGGAGCTAGTTCCACTACATCAGCGCCAACGAGTTGATGTCCTTTAAGTACTTCTATGACCGCAGCGAAGTCGCGCCATAAAAAGCCGCCTGGTTCTGGTGTGCCTGTCCCCGGCAGCACGCATGGGTCGAACCAATCCAGATCCATTGTCAGATAGATAGGTTGGCCTTGATGTGCAGCAAGGGCTTTGGCTAGCTCAGTTGCTGGTTTGCCGGGGGTATGGCTCACTAGTCGTTTTTGTTCGTGTAATTCCACAAATTCTGCGCGTGTTCCACTGCGGATGGCTAATTGCAGTAGCTGACCACTGGGTAGTACCTCCAGGCAACGGCGCATGGCACAGGCATGATTATGTTTTGCACCAAGCCATTCTTGGCGTAGATCTGCATGGGCATCCAGTTGCAACAGCACTAGATCCGAATGGCATTCAGTCATGGCGGCCACTGCGCCAGTGCTGATTGAGTGCTCTCCGCCAAGCATTAACGGCTTAAGACCCATCGCCAAAATGTGTTGGGTGGCTTGTTTGACTGCTGCTACAACTGGTTCGGGATCACCGTAGGGAATTTCAACGGCGCCAAGGTCGGCGAAGTTGATGTCTTCTAGATCTAGATCAAGTTGTGGGCAGTAGGTCTCTAGGCCGTTGCTGACTTCGCGGATTGCTGCTGGGCCGAAGCGGCTGCCTGGCCGGAAGGATGAGGTGCCGTCGTAAGGAACGCCAAAAAGTCCAACGTTGCATCCTTCAGGATCGCGTCGGGCAGCCATGAAGATCGCACCTTCATCGTCGAATTTTGTTTCAGTGATTG
>JASLWC010000085.1 GCA_030741055.1 Prochlorococcaceae cyanobacterium ETNP18_MAG_14
CCCTGTTGCCAGCGGGGGCTCCAGATTTCACAGCCTTTGGATACTGCCGCAGCTCGCGCTGGTAGGGGGTTGCGATAACGGGGACCATCGACTGCGGCGAAGGTCCAGCTCCACCAGCCGCTCGGATACATCGGCACCGAGCCGTATAGGGGATCTGCATGGCCGAATACCTCACGAATCAGGCGAACGGTGTCGATGTGAACCTGTCGAAACGCTTCTGGTGACTCGCTTTGACTAGCAAAAACTCCCCCTGGCCTGAGGATGCGCCGGCACTGCTTGAAGAAGGCCCGATTGAACAGGCCTTCAGCGGGCCCACTCGGATCTGAGCCGTCCACAAGCACCACGTCGTAGGAGGCTTCTGCTGCATTGGCAGTCCAGGCAATGCCATCTTCTAGGTAGAGATGTAAGCGGGGGTCGTTCCAGGCATGGCCTCCCAGGCTAGGTAGATGTTGTTTGCTCAGTTCCACCACTCGGCCATCAATTTCCACCATGTCTAGATGCTGCACCTCTTGGTGGCGCAGGCATTCTCTTGCCGTGCCGCCATCTCCACCGCCAATAACCAATACCCGTTCAAGTTGATCAGCGCTGCAGAGGGCTGGGTGGACCAGGGATTCGTGGTAATGCCGTTCTTGGTGTTCTGCGGTCATCCAGCAGCCGTCGAGTAACAATCCTTTCCCATAGCGACTGCTCTCGATCACAGTGATTCGCTGGAATGGGCTGATTTCATCAACCAGCACACGACCTTGAAGGCCATAGCGAACGCCCTGGTGGTGTTCATCAATCCAGCCGCTTGATGTTGCTGGAGGGCTTGTCATGGCAACTAGGCGTGCAACCTTCTTTTAGCTAAGTCTCCCGTAGGGCCGGGATGTCAGCTATGGAGCGATGGCGTGAGAACTTATCCTCAAGGAGCGCTTGGTGATTCCTGCTGGCAGAACTTATATTTTGGACAACTAAATCACGTGTTGGCCATCACTCAAGAGAGAAAAAGCTTAAACTTTATATTTTTTGTTTTGGTTGATAAAAAGATTTTGGCAGTAAATTATCCCTGATTATTGCTTAGCATGGCTGGGCACACCTTTTGATTAGGTATTAAGTTTTTAGTCATCAACTGTGGGCTTGTCTTGACGTTTTTGCTTTAAAACTCCCCGCTGTTTCTTGCTTTCTACTCTACGTTTTTTTGCACTACGACTGGGCTTGGTTGGTTTTCTAGTTTTTGATGGAGGCTTCAGGCTTTCACGTATTAGATCTGCCATGCGTGCGAGTGCTAACTGCCGGTTTTGGTATTGCGATCTTTCTTCAGATACAACAACACGTATTGAACCTGCTACTACTCGACTGCCAAGTCGATCAATAAGGCGCTGCTTACGCGCTGGACCAATCGAAGATGATGTTTCTATATCAAATAATAGTTCAACTCTTGAATCAGTTTTATTCACGCCTTGTCCACCAGGCCCAGAAGATCTTGAAAATCGCCAATGAAGTTCCCCAGCGGGGATCGTAAGACGTGGATTGACTTTTAAATCAGGCATTGAGTTAAAGAATATCGTTTTTTTGCGTGTGCGATAAAGCTATAAATCTTTCATATCGACTGCTAGAAATGGATTATTGATCATTCATCCTTCGCTTGATCCTGGCCTTGACTTTGACGGTTTCGAAACGCTCTCTCACCTGACCACAACGCAATAGCAACTAGAACGGCGGTAATAGTGAGTGGAAAATCACTAAGGGTTATGGCAAAAACTTGATTGATCATGATTGGTTGAAGCAAAAGAAGAGGCATTGAGTTTCACTGTTGAATACTTACATTATTCACCTCTGTTGGTTGAATGCTTCAATGTGCTTTGGTTAGATATTTTACTGGCGCTAGCTTCTGCACGGATCTCTGCTTTGGCGGCTTGCCAGAGTTGCTCAAGTTCAGCTAGTGATTGGTCGTTAATTTGGCCGTCGATAGCAGCTTCAACGCGGGAAAATCGTTCGAGGAAGCGTTGATTTGTTCCGACAAGACCCTCTTCTGGGCTGAGGCCGCACCAGCGAGCAACATTCACCACTGTGAACAGCACATCGCCAAGTTCTGTTTGTGCATGGTTGAGGTCATTGTTGGCGACGGCTTCTTTGAGTTCCTCGAGCTCTTCGTGCACTTTTCCCCATACTCCATCGATGGTGTTCCATTCGAAGCCAATCGCAGCAGCTTTTTTGGAGATAACCATTGCTCCAGCCAATGCTGTTTGACCTCGTATTTTGCTGCGCAGACGATCGCTGATAGGACTAGTAGAGGGTGCGTTGGCTTGTTCGGTAACTTTGATCGACTCCCAGTTTTGTCGCACTGCCTCGCTATCAACAGCTACTTCATCTGCAAAAACATGGGGGTGACGGCGAATCAACTTTCTGCTGATACCACGGGCGATGTCTTCGAGATTGAAGCGTCCATCTTCGCTAGCAATCTGAGCATGTAGCACTACTTGTAGAAGCAGATCTCCCAACTCTTCATTGAGGTGGTTGTCATCGCCATGGCGGATGGCATCGGCCACCTCGTGTGCTTCCTCAAGCACGCAGGGAATCAATGAGCTATGGCTTTGCTCTAGATCCCATGGGCAGCCTCCTTCTGGATCTCTTAATTGGGCTACTACGTTGATCAGTTCAGTGATGGCTTCTGATGTTGCATGTTGGTTTTCGGCAACCATGGCCATTGGTCTGTGGTTACCTACCTTCTCATCGATGGCGCCAGCGGTGCCACTCGGCCGGAAGTGGATCACGATCGAGAATTAGGTGTAGCCAAGCGCTGGCTTCCAGACCGAGCAGTAGTGACAGGATGGGCTGAAGATTAAGCCCCACTTGCTCTTTGAATACCTTGGTGACGCTAACCAGCGTAGGAAAACCGAAAGGTTGCAAAAGCATCAGTAGTAGGGCTGTCCAACTCATCAGGTAGACCAGCCTCAGCCCGGTGCCGATCAGAGGACCGTGTGAGAAGAGGGAGCGATGGGGAATTAGTTTGCGGTAAGGCCACCAGAGTCCTTTGAATGGCCCCCAGCGTTTGAGTGCCTTTGAGCGTGTATCTAAGTCAGGAGAGAGCCAAAGCCCGCCGATCGCAAATGCCAGGCCACCGATCAGACCATTGGCTAAGCCCGCTATAAGGCTAAGAAAGAGGCAAAATGGCAGACACCAGAAGCATGTGGCGTTGTCGTGTTGTTTGCCTGAGGCCATTGCTGCTTAGAGAGAGTTGAGCCCAGCTGTACTCGTTAGTGCAGAATTGTCTATTAAGGGCGATTAGCTCAGCGGTAGAGCGCCTGCCTTACAAGCAGGATGTCGCTGGTTCGAACCCAGCATCGCCCATTTCCCCATTAGGCATCTGCAGTTGGGGTTCATGGCCAGTCTCAAGTCTACTTTTGACTCCTATGTGATGAATCACTCTTCTCTCCTAGGCAAGCTGGTTTGTACTTCTGATAGTCGAGGTCTCTCGGTCTTGAGGGAAATTGTTCCTTTGCAGTTTTGAGAGTTATGCAGGGTGGCTTCAGTTTGTGCATTACTCCAACTGCTGCAGCTGAGCTGGGCCGACAGGCTGCTTTTGCCGGCACAGCGGGTTTGATGCATCTCGATTTGGTTGAGGACACCTGTGATGAAGGTTGGTTGCATGTTCGACTGCGCCCCGGTCATTGCAGCGGTATTCCGGTGGCAAGGGCTGATGGCATCACTCTTTATGCACCAGAGAATCAGCTTTCTTTAATTGCCGGTCTAATCCTTAATTATCATGGAGATCTGAGTGGCGGCGGTTTCTTGATCAGTTCGCCTTACGGAGCTGAAAGCTGCGCCTGTGGTGGAGGTTTTCGCCTTGCCACAAAAGATGAGTAGTGACTTCTTTTTTGTAAAGTCGAATCTAAGCTTTGAAGGGAAAATGAACTAGATACAGCGCAATTGTCTGCTCTATGAATTCATCTGTCGGCAGGATTCTGGGGGGATTATCAGTTCTTAATGCTCTTTGTGTGTGAGTTCTGCACAGTGGAGATCGCAAGAAAACCTGGTCTGTAATGAGAATTTCAGGGCAGTTCCTGACATTTTTGGCAGCTCTCGCACAGACCAAAGAACTCCAGTGTGTGGAAGATCAGCTGAAAATCATGACTTTGCTCTTGCGGGATGTTGAGGTTGTGCAAAGGGCAATGCTCGATCGGTAGCGTTTGGCCGCAGTCCACACATGTGAGGTGATGGAGGTCCCTTTCCACTGGCGCATAGAGAGCTTCACCTGTAGGCAGGTGTCGGCATCTCACCAATCCTCGTTGTTGAAGCTGTCGCAAGTGTCTG
>JASLWC010000086.1 GCA_030741055.1 Prochlorococcaceae cyanobacterium ETNP18_MAG_14
GCCAATTTGCCCGGCTTGATCGTGCCGCCATAGACAAACACTGCTGGGATGTTCATGCGGGCCATGGCGATCATGGCGCCCGGCATGTTTTTATCGCAGCCACCGATTGCTAATACTCCATCCATGCTTTGGCCGTTGCAGGCTGTTTCAATTGCATCGGCAATCACCTCTCGGCTAACTAGGGAGTATTTCATCCCTTCGGTGCCCATCGAGATGCCATCACTAACAGTGATGGTGCCAAACATCTGAGGCATGGCGCCGGCCTGACGAGCGGCTTCTTCTGAACGCCGAGCTAGGTCATTGAGACCGATATTGCATGGAGTGATCGTGCTGTAACCGTTGGCAATGCCAATGATCGGTTTATCGAAATCTCCATCTCCAAAACCAACCGCTCTCAGCATGGCGCGGTTAGGAGAGCGCTGGATCCCCTGGGTGATGGCGGTGGATCTAAGCATGGTGGCGACAGGAGGACGCAGTCGCCAACTTACCGACTAACTAGCTCTGAGCTCCTAGATCTTCAAGCTGTCTACGCACATCTGCAATGGCGGCATTTAGCTGCTCAACTCGCCGCTCTAGGTGTTGGCCTTTGTCCTGAGGATCAGAAATGGCTTCTAGAGCTTCCGATCCGTCCTGCATGCGAGGCGAATACAGCATTGCTCGCTGCTGGCGGCTACGTTGTCGGCGTTCTGCTTCAGAAATGAGCCACCAGGCAAGCCCTGCAGCGCCGAGCACTGCACCGCTGATTAGAGAGGTAAGGCTGCCGGCAGCCGGCTCACGATGCTGGCTCATGGATACTGGCTGGATATTTCAATACTAGGTCGCGGTAGCAATCTTGTGTTGATCTTTTCCCTTGTCAGACGGTTGAACTTTTCAAGTCACACTGTTAAGAGGGTGTTCTCACCAACAATCTTAACGATGCCCGCATGCTCTTTGACAATTTTGAGTATGCGTCGTTTTTGAAGAGTGTTCATAGGCTATCTCTGCTTTCTTTGCTTCCACAGTTGGCTTGCCAGCACGGATAGTTGCTGAGATTGCTGCCTTTGCTTTGAATGTCTTTACGGTTATTCAATGTCGATATTTTCTGTGCTCAAACGGACCAGAGGATTAACTCTGCTGATACGCGCATTTATCGCAGTTCTTCGCCCTTTGATCTGGACTCTTGGACTTGTTTATTTGTTGACCGAAGCACGAGAGATGTTTGATCTGCATCAATACACCAGTATCGCCATTTTTACGGTGTTCATCTTAGTGGCTAGTTTTCAGATGAGGGTGTCACTTTTGCTTATGAGGTTAAAAAACCAGTATGCCATCGATGCTTATAGGGCTGGAATGTTTATGTTCGTCGCCTCTTTGTTCTCGATGTTTGATGCGGCCATTGATTTTTGCATTAAGTCTCTTCAAGGTGATTTCACAGAGATTCTACTTGCACCTTTATTTGTGATTGGTTGGTTGGTTAATCTCTCCTCAGTTATCCTTGCACCTTTATCGGTTGAGCTCTTCATTAAAATCATCAGCATTTCATTGCTTAAGGATTTAAGAAATGTCTCTGCTGAGACAAGTGGATGAGGTCTTTGGCAAGTGCTGGTAATACTTTAGGCTGATGTGAGCTATTGGCTTGCCTGCTCCGCCTGGTGTTGTTTGGTGTCAGATTGATAGATGTTTTTTCATCGCTTGCCTTTTGATTAAATATCCCTATAAGAGGCCGATAAATGTGATCAATGCTAGATCGTAAACATGAATTTCTTTCCAATCCCATGGTTGCTTTTCCTGTTATTTGATTGGAATGATAATCAAAAAGGTGGCGATCAATATAGCAATGGCTAAACAGATGATTCTCCTTAACTGCTTAAGTTGAAGGCTTTCACTTATTCAGTACCAGCATGAAATTAATCTTTATTGATTTAAGATGAAGGCTCATGCGAACGCGCAAACCAAGCCAATGCAATGGTTATTTGAATAGGCTCAATGATAAGCCTCGGCCTGCTCTTTTTGATCAACTAATATTAGTTTATTGGTTGATTATCTAAGGTTCAAGCGCAAAGCTGGGTTTCCTATTCCTGGGCTGATCTCCCCATCCGCAGTGAGTTCAGGATCGATGCAGGCGCTGTGAATGGTGATATCGGGAACAGTTTCACCGAGTCGCTTTAGGCCTGTACTTGATGCCAAGGCAGTAATTACTCGAAGTCTGCGGGCTTCTACTTCTTGTTGCTGCAGAAGCTTAAGGATGCTTAGCAGGCGTTCTCCACTAGCGATCTGATCTACAAAAATAATCACACCGGCAGTGGTTTCGATGTCATCGGGCACGCCCTGAAGGCATAGCTGGCAGCTCGGCAATACTTGTCTGGCCCCTTGCCATAGCTGAAGCCCTCCGGGTAGCAAGGGAACTGCCAATAAAGGCACGCTGGACTCGATCACGGTGCCTTCTGTTTCTGCTTGGAGAGTGGTTACCTGTTCGCGGCGATGGGGTAACCAGTCGCGCATGGCCTCATAGGTAAGCCACCGACCTAGTTCTTCCATGCCGGTGGCATAGATGGCTGGTGGTGTGCCAGCGTTGCGGAGCACTGTGAGCCAGTGGGCAATCAGTGGATGGGGTGGCACCACCACCCTTAGGGTCATTGGCATGACGCGTGGCTGGGTTGGCAATTGCCATAACGTGGCTGCTCAAGCTACTGGCTTATTGCCGTTTTTTTCTTCGATGTATCTCTCTACCTACTGGTGGAACCGTTTGCGAGCGTTGTTCCTGGTTAGCTTTTTGATTTTGCTGCTGGGTATAGCAGAGTCTCCTGTGATGGCAATTACTGCTCCGGAACTGCGGGTTAAACAATCTGGCCAGGATATTTCCATGGATATGCATGGACTCGATCTCAAGGAGAAGGACTTCCTCAAGGCCGACCTTCGCGGTGTGGACCTTAGTGGAGCTGATCTACGTGGTGCAGTGTTTAACAACAGCCAGCTGCAAGAGGCGAATCTGCAAGGTGCTGATCTAGAAAATGTAGTTGCTTTTGCCTCTCTTTTTGATGAAGCAGATCTACGGGGCGCCAACTTCACCAACGCCATGATGATGCAGAGTCGATTTAAGGATGCACTAATTGATGGTGCTGACTTCAGCAATGCTGTTATTGATCTACGTCAGTTCAAGGAACTATGTGCCCGAGCAGAGGGCACCAATGCCGTTAGTGGTTTGAGCACCCGCGACAGCCTTGGCTGCCGTTCCTGATACCCCACTTGCTTAGATCTGCCTTGATTTCAAAACGTTTACCCGTCACTGTGTTGACTGGTTTTCTAGGTGCCGGCAAAACCACCTTGCTCCGCCATTTGCTGACTCAGGGGGGTCAGCGTTTGGCGGTGATGGTCAATGAATTTGGCACTGTGGGCCTCGATGGCGATTTGATCCGTAGCTGTGGCTTTTGTCCTGAGGAAGAGTTGGATGGCCGCCTCGTAGAGCTAAATAACGGTTGTCTCTGCTGCACGGTGCAAGAGGATTTTCTACCCACCATGGAGATCTTGCTAGGCCGGGCGGATCAGCTTGATGGGATTGTCGTTGAAACCAGTGGCCTGGCTCTGCCTCGCCCCCTCTTGAAGGCACTCGACTGGCCGGCTGTACGCACTCGGGTGTATGTGAATGGTGTTGTCACAGTGGTGGATGGTGAAGCTCTAGCAGCGGGTAGCCCAGTTGGCGATCCTGCTGCGCTGGAACGACAGCGCCAGGAAGATCCCAGCCTTGATCATCTCAATGCTGTTGAGGAGTTGTTCACTGACCAGTTGGAGGCTGCTGATTTGGTGTTAATCAGTCGAGCGGATGTTGTCTCCAGTGACGACCTCGAGAAACTCAAAACTGAACTTATCGAAAAGGTACGCCCTGGCACGACAATGATGCCAATCAGTCATGGCCTGGTTGATCCGGCTGTGGTGTTAGGCCTAAGCGCTGTAGTCGATAGCCACCCCGACAATAATTCTGCTCAACA
>JASLWC010000087.1 GCA_030741055.1 Prochlorococcaceae cyanobacterium ETNP18_MAG_14
ACATCTTCGCAGCATCAACGCTTGGATCCATTTCGAGCAGCTTGAACAAATCATGCCGGCCCCGATAAGACTCAATGTCAAAAATCACCCCTGGCAACTACCTAATGTACTAATTAATCAACTTTGCGGGGTTATTTGCATCAATATGATTCACATCTCTCCATGGAATTGCTGTGAATCCTTGATCAAAGAAGCCTCTCAAATATTGGGCGACTCTGCACCACTAATTCTCTATGGACCATATAAACGCAATGGGCTGCATACCAGTGAAAGCAATGCCAGATTTGATGAGTCTTTACGCAAGCAAGATCCAAGCTGGGGAGTGCGCGAACTTGAAGACGTAGAACAGCTTGGCTTAAGTGCAGGCCTAAGCCTAAATAATATTATTGAGATGCCAGCCAATAACCTCTCCTTGATATTCAGAGCTAATCAATCCTGACATTTGGCCACGCAATGGATACATCCATCTATATAGGTGCAACGAGGTCAACTGCCAGCAAAACAAACTTAAAGGGTAAGTTCCTCTTCATTGCGCACTACCCTCACCCGCTTAGTCACCGTGATCACCCCATCAGGATGAACCAACATCACAGCCCAGGTCTGACTGCCGGGCGTAAACGGAGCCTGCACAGATTTAAATAGGCCGCCGCCATGCATCGGTGCTAGCTGAATTTCAGGAGTGCTTTGAAGGCTCACCTGCACAGGCGTAAGCGCAATCAAGCCACCTGCCACCATCGCATCACCAAGGGGTTCATCCAGCACCACGTCTACGTCATAACGACTACCAGTAAGCACAGCTTCAGGAATCAACAGGCTGATCGGCAGAGGTGGACTTGCACTGCTCAGAATCGACTGCTCGCTAATGACTTCTTCACCAATTATCCGCTCGCCTTCGGCCTGAAGTACGAGCCGTTGGCTTGCCTCAAGCGCATAGGTAAGGCCTTCACTCTGGCGACTACCGCTCACAGCAACTTCAAGGGTCGGGCGTCCATCCTGGAGAGGGCTGGCCTGATTGACAGTCCAACGAGCATCGGGGAAACGGGCAGAAAAGACGCGAAAACGACTCTCCAAATCAGACGCATACTCCCCTGCAAGCAGACCACTAAGTGCTTCGCCTCCTGGTGTATTAAGAGCCTGCTGCAGTCTGATGCGCAGAGGCGCAGATCCTGCTTGGTAAGAGCTTTTACGCAGAGATTCTGCACCCACTGGCCGCCCTAACAATGGCCAAGGCAAAAGCACTGCAAAGAGGGCGAGCACACTGGAGGCCAGAGCGGCTGATTTGGGATGACGCACTGGAGGCTTCACTGCACTGCCGATAAGTTAGGCCCCACCTTCCTGCTCTGCCCGCTGTTATGCCACGGCTTTTGATTGCTGCCAGCGGCACCGGTGGTCATCTATTCCCCGCCCTGGCTGTAGCCGAAGCCTTACCCAGCTCCTGGAACGTGCGCTGGCTTGGAGTACCAGACCGACTAGAAACCAAACTGGTGCCAGAGCGCTATGGCCTGATCACTGTGCGCGCAGGAGGTTTACAAGGGCGCGGCCTGCGCAAGCTGATGCAGTTAATCCAATTACTCGCTGCCACTGGCCGTGTGCGCAAGGTGCTACGAAAACAACAATTCGATGCAGTTTTCACCACTGGGGGCTACATCGCTGCACCGGCGATTCTGGCTGCACGCTGGTGCGGCATACCTGTAGTGCTGCATGAATCCAACGCCATTCCCGGACGCGTAACACGCTTACTGGGTCGTTTCTGTGAGGTCGTAGCTATTGGCCTACCAGCTGCTGGCGAGCGCATACCAGGCAGCACAGCAGTAGTCACCGGAACACCTGTGCGTGCAGCATTTCTTTCACCCCAAGCCCTACCGAGCTGGGTTCCTGACGGAGCCGGCCCACTGCTGGTGGTGATCGGTGGTAGCCAGGGCGCCGTAGGACTAAACCGCATGGTGCGTCGTGTAGTGCCCACCTTGCTAGAAGCAGGCTGCAGGGTGGTGCACCTCACCGGCAACAACGACCCAGAGATACGACAACTGCGACACCCCAACCTGGTGGAGCAACCCTTCAGTGACGAAATCCCTGGATTACTACAACACGCCGATCTGGTAATTAGCCGTGCCGGTGCAGGCAGCATCAGCGAACTGGCGGTATGCCATTCACCAACCATCCTGGTGCCATTCCCGCAGGCAGCAGACCAACATCAAGATGCCAACGCAGCCTGCGCCGCTGAGCTCGGTGCTGCTGTGATCGTCCACCAACACGATCCAGAACATCGAGCCCTTGGCGATGCTTTAAATCGTTTGCTAGGGCCACGTCTACACAGCGAAGATCCTGGCTGCGATCATTTGCTAGCAATGACTCAAGGCATGAAAAAGCTGGCCGTGCGTGACGCGGAACAGCAACTAGTGACATTACTGAAACAGCTCAGCGGAGCAGATCTCTGAACGCTGCAACGATGCGGCGATTGCCTGACCTGTGCTGCAAACCAATACGTAACCAATGCTCCCCAAGCTCTGCAAACGAGCGGCAGTCACGCAACAGCACCCTGCGCTGAGCCATTTGCTCTCGTAATCGCACAAGAGAAGCATCACCGCGAATCAACAAGAAATTGGCAGCTGATGGATAGGGCCTAATCCCTGAAAGATCACTCAGCTGTGCATGCATCCAAAGCCCCTCCCGTGCGACCCACTCCTGAACCCGCACCATCCATCGCTCGAGTGCAGACCGATCAGTCATCAATGCAGTGCCTGCAGCAATAGCAAAGCCATTAAGAGGCCATGGATCTCGCCATTGCTGCCAACGCTGCAAACGCTCTTGCGTGCCAATGGCATAACCCAAGCGCAACCCAGCCACTGCAAACAACTTGGTAAGACTGCGAATAACAACAAGATTTGGGTGATTGACCACCATGGGAACTAAAGACTGACGCTCGCCATCGGGCACCAATGGCAAGAACGCTTCATCACAGACAACCAGCCGATAACGCTGGAGCAGAGGTTCGAGTGATGCTCTGCTCCACAACTGACCTGTTGGATTATGGGGATTAGTGATCCAAAGAACATCGGCAGCAGGCCTCAACGGGAAAGGCTGGGGTGCTTCAGCAGTCCAGGAGAGTGGCAGAGGAAACGCCTGTAAGGAGCCTTGCCAACATCGCAGCGCCCTGCAGTAATCAGCGAAACCTGGAACAGGCAATCCACTCACACCCTGCAGCGCCGCATCACGTGCAACCCAAGTGAACAATTCGGCTGCACCATTGCCTGGCAACACCATCGCAGGATCAACACCATGCCAGTGACTGATCGCTTCTCGCAGTTGATGATGACTGCGATCCGGGTAGTCCCTAAGGGTGCAATCAGTCAAAGCTCTGCTTAAGCAACGGCGCAAAGGCCGCGACGGAGGGAAAGGCACTAACGACGCACTGGCATCCAACAACTGCTCCGGCCGACAACCCAACCGCTGCGCTTCTTGAATGCGATTACCACCGTGAGCAGAGGAAGCTGAGCTCAAGCCAATCGCAACCCTGAACAACAATCCATACTGCCGAAGCCGCTGGAGTCGACGCGCTTAAGGAAGGCCGATAGAAAGCAGTAGCAGATCAAATTTGCACTCGCTTTAACGATGCGCCTTCGCCTAACAGCCCTATTGGTGATTCTAGCCAACAGCACTGGAACGCTTGGTATTGCCCAGCCCATAGAGGCCGGCAGCAAATTCGAAGATCTTGTGCAACTGCTGGAGAAAAAAATATGCATAAGCTGCAAACTTCAAGATGCCGATCTGATGCATGCCGATCTGCGCGATGCCAACCTTGAGAAAGCAAAACTACAAAGAGCCGATTTAGGTCGCGCCCAGCTTGATGGAGCCAACCTGAGCGGTGCTGATCTGAGCTTTGCAACCCTTCGTTACGCCTCACTACGTGGAGCTGATCTT
>JASLWC010000088.1 GCA_030741055.1 Prochlorococcaceae cyanobacterium ETNP18_MAG_14
ATCTGAACCGCCAACAAACCCGCATTGAGCCCGCCTCCAATCGCCACCGTGGCCACAGGAATTCCCCCAGGCATCTGCACGATCGAATGCAGGGAATCCACCCCAGAGAGAGCCCTGCTCTGCACAGGCACACCGATAACTGGCAGCGTGGTAAGTGACGCCACCATGCCGGGCAAATGGGCCGCACCGCCAGCCCCTGCAACGATCACCTTCAGCCCTCGTGCCTGGGCCTGCTTAGCAAAATCAACCATTTCAAGAGGCGTACGGTGCGCCGAAAGCACCCGAACCTCAACCACCACGGCGAACTCTTCTAAAACGGTGATAGCCGGTTGCAAGGTGGGCAAATCAGAGTCGCTACCCATAACCACCGCCACCCGCGGCATCAATTCAGCTGTAGCTGAAGGCACAGACAGAGAAGCAGAGGTCACAATCAATAATGACGTGACTGCAATGGTCCCGCACTAGTAACGCCTAGTCACTTCCCATGCGTCGGTTAACCAACTTCCGTCTGCCAAAACCCCTAAACGACTCCGTCAACACCAATCTTTGGTGGCTTGCCCTGGATGATCACGATCGGGTGCTCAGTGTGCAGCCAATGGCTAATGGCTCTGCCATTAGCGGAGAAAACTGGAATGGAGACTGGCTAAGCCCTATGGGCATTGACCTGCAAATCAATGGAGGGTTGGGCTTGGCATTCCCCGAGCTCACCACCCAAAAAATCCCCCTTTTATTGAAGTTACTGGACCAACTTTGGCAAGACGGTGTACAGGCAATCTGTCCAACGCTTGTGAGCTGCGCGGTAGCCCCCCTGCGTCAATCACTAGCAGTGCTTCAAGCAGCACGAGAGCATCACTGTCCGCAACGCTGTGAACTTCTAGGAGCCCATCTTGAAGGGCCTTTCCTGTCAAAAGCACGTCGCGGCGCCCACCCTATGGAGCACCTCTGTGCTCCGAGCCTTACGGCCCTAAAAGAACGTATCAGCGGCTTTGAAAGTGAAATCAGTCTGATGACCCTGGCTCCCGAACTGCCTGGAGCATCAGAAGTTATCGAACAACTAAGAGCACTAGGAATAGTGGTTTGCCTCGGTCACTCGGCTGCGGATGCTGAAGATTCTGCCCTTGCCTTCAACATGGGGGTGGGGATGCTGACCCACTGCTTCAATGCCATGCCAGGCCTTCACCATCGAGCTCCTGGTCCAGTAGGGCAAGCTTGTCTTCATGGCCAAATAGCGCTTGGTCTCATCGCCGATGGGATTCATGTAGACCCCACCATGGCGGTGCTATTGCAACAGCTAGCACCAGAACAATTGGTATTAGTAAGCGACTGCCTCGCTCCCTATGGCCTACAAGAAGGCCATCACCACTGGGATAAGCGAGTCTTACTGGTCAAAGAAGGAACCTGTCGCCTTGAGGATGGAACTCTGGCCGGTGTCACTCTGCCGTTACTGCAAGGAAGCCAACGTCTGACGCGCTGGAGTAATGAACCTGCCGCAGCAATCTGGGCCTCCACCATGGCTCCTCGGCGGGTACTAGGCGAGAAGCAAAACCTGCAGGAGCTGCTTGTAAATCAGCCCTTAACAGATTTACTGCGTTGGCAGTGGAGAGCGGATACTAAAGATCTGATCTGGAAGCATGCTGCTTAAGATCTCGATCGTCTGACATCAAAGTCTATGGCCATGGAACAGCTCAAGGAGCTCAAACAGGCCGAAAAGGCTGAAGTAGCCAATTACTTCAACGGAACAGGTTTTGAGCGCTGGAATCGCATCTACAGCGACAGTGATGAGGTCAACAAAGTACAGCGCAATATCCGCATCGGTCATCAGAAGACGGTGGATGATGTGCTCGCCTGGCTTCAAGAACGCGGCGATCTGAGTGCCATGAGTTTCTGTGATGCCGGCTGCGGGGTAGGAAGCCTCAGCCTTCCGCTTGCAGCAATGGGAGCCGGGTCAGTAGCTGCAAGTGACATCTCCACAGCAATGGTGAACGAAACCAAACGTCGCGCTGCAGATGCAGGACTAGACCTAAGCCGCCTGACCTTCAGCACCTCCGACCTCGAAAGCCTGCAGGGCTCCTTCCATACTGTGATCTGCCTGGATGTCTTCATCCATTACCCCCAACAAGCAGCTGAAGAAATGGTCCGGCACCTATGCGGACTGACTCAAGAAAGCTTGATTGTGAGTTTTGCCCCTTACACCCTTCTTCTGTCAATACTAAAAAAAATAGGCCAACTCTTCCCAGGGCCAAGTAAAACCACTCGCGCTTATACCCTTCGCGAAGAAGGAATCGTAAAAGCAGCGAAGGAATGCGGATTTGAACCAATCCGCAGCAGCCTCAACAAAGCTCCATTCTACTTTTCCCGCCTGATTGAATTCAAAAAGACCTGATAGCACAACAAGCCTGCTGACAGACAACACCCCAACAAAAAAATATCCAAAACCAATAACTTCAGAAGATCAGCATCGACCTTGGCTGATCAAATAAGCGTTTTTCATCTTTCCTCTTCGATCTGAAGTCGCCCAGGTGGACAAGCTTCAAAGCTGTGCAAGCGGCTGCAATAAGGCAGATCAATAAATCGATGAGCATGGAGGAGATAACCACCCTCCCCAGGCGTCACTGCAGGTGAAGCTTGCCCATCTATGGCGTAAAGAGGATCACCAATTAAAGGTGTGCCTATGGCCGCCAGATGAATTCGAATCTGATGCGGTCGCCCGGTTTGAATCATCACTTCAAGTAAATCTGCATCCTGACGACGTTCCAGCAATCGCACACTTGATAACGCCTTGAGAGAGCGGTATTCAGAGTGATCCGAATCATTTGGCACCACTTGATCAGCCGCCACCCAAATCCGACCCAGTAAGGGGTGGGGACTTTGAACGATCGGGACACTGATCGGAACACACTCACCAAAATCAAGATTGGGATTGCGCTGAGCCAAAGCGCGATAAATCTTCTTGCAGCCTTGCTTACAGGCACTGGCACGGCGAAACATTGCCGAGAGTTTCGCCCGACTCTCTGCTTGCCTAGCGCAGATCAATAGACCCGATGTGAAGCGTCCAAGACGATGCACTGGCCGTGGGGCCTGGCTCTCACCTGCACGCTGGCAGCGAAGTTGCAGAAGGCCCGTAAGCGTGTGATCAAGGAACCCCCCACCTGGCATTACCGGCAACCCTGAAGGCTTATTGATTACCAACAGATCGCCATCATCAAAAATCACTTCCCAAGCCGTCGGAACCGCAGCTTCCAGCCAGGGAGGCCGCTGCCAGCACAGCTGATCGCCTAAAGCAAGTATCTGGTCTGATTTCACCAGCTCACCATTCAGCCGAATCTCTCCTGCCCGCAAACGCTGTTGCCATATATGGCGACTCGAATGGGTATAAGAGGACGCAAGTAGCTCCACCAGCCCTCGCCCAGAATCCACCGCAGCAATGCGTTGGCTATAGGTCCAACCCTGGTTGAAGCTGGCTGGAATCCAATCTTCTTCAGCCAGTTCAGTGCAGGCGGCCAATAGTTAGGTCACTAAATGATTTTCCAATGCATAACGAACCAACTCAGTGCGACTTGACGTGCCAGTTTTTATGAACAAGCGACTCACGTACTTCTCAACATTGCGAATTGATGTCTCCAACTGGCGAGCTATCTCTTTGTTCATCAACCCCTCAGCTACCAGTTGCAGCACACTCGCCTCCCGCGGCGTAAAGCTATGAATCGCCACTTCTTTTGATGAACTCCCGTCACCATGAGCAAGCATCGAACGAATTTCAGTTATCTGCCTTGCCATTTGACCCACATCGGTATCAGCGAAACGGGCAGCTTCTGCAAGTAGGCGATCCTGCCGGCGAACCACATTGCGGACTCG
>JASLWC010000089.1 GCA_030741055.1 Prochlorococcaceae cyanobacterium ETNP18_MAG_14
ACATACCAAGGGGTAGGGCGATGCTGGAGTCGATCCAGCCTTGCCAGGCGGCCCAGGCTAGAAAGATCATGGCTGCTATCGCTTGCAGAAGAAGTTTCCCCTGAGGGGTTAGGCCAGTGTTTGTTCCTCTTGTAAGGCTTCGCCAGTCGTCGAAGCCACCGATCACCATGTAAGCCAGGGTGATTGCTGCCAGAGCAACTAGCTGCTCACTGCTTTCACCACTCACACTTACCAAACATCCGATGAGAAGACCTACTGGCACCACCAGTAGTCCACCCATGGTTGGTGTACCTGATTTGCTGTGATGAGTTTGTGGCCCGTCTTCTCGAATCACTTGGCCCATTTTCAGGGCCTTAAGTCTTGGGATGCCCCAGCTGGCAACGACGACTGAAATCAGCGTTGAAACCATCAATGGCACGCTGAGCAGACTATTGGCGATTAAGCGGTCTGAGGCAAAGCTCGTTGCAAAGACAATGATTGCGAGCAAGGTTGCGGAAGTAGTTCCGTTATCCCACCATCTTTGGCTGCTCATACCATCAACAGGGTTTTTGAGAATTGCTCACGACAAGGCTTGAGGGGCGGTGCGTAGCCAAGTGAGCAGGCTTCTTTGCCTGAGAGCGGGGCTAGTCTTCCCAGTTTTCTTCAGTTTGTTCGTCGTCGGCTTTGTAGTCCTCTTTTTCTCCCATCAAGGCTGAGAGTTCTTCTTCCTCTACGGTGCTGACTTCTGGAGAGGTTGATTCCTCATCGGCTACTAGCCGGCCACTTGTTTCGAGCCAGCTCAATAAATCAGGTTCTTCGCGCAATGGCAAAACTGGCGCAGGTTCAGTTCTTCTATAGCGAGTAAGGGCTGGATTGATTCCGTCGAGGGCACTCAGGTTTATTTCTTTGAGGGCGCTCATTTGCGAGGACACTGACCAATCAGCCAACATAGTTCATTGACTTCCATTTCTCATTTGTTTTTTTCATCCAAGCTGATATTGGTTGCTCTTGCTTGGGGTTTAGCTCTAATCCTCAGTATTGGTTTGCGGTTTTGGGGTTTTCAGCATCCTGAGCCTTTTGTAATTCGGCCACTTTTGGTGGTGTTTTTGCTATTTGCTCCTGCGGTTGGTCTCGGTATCTGGATAATCCGGGTGGGATTTACCAAGTCTGATTCTGGGTCTTTGGTCAGCGGGAAGGGAGAATCTTTGCACTGTGATTCGGAGTCCAGTTGATGGGGCGTGCGAAGAAAGTTGTGCTCGCTTATTCCGGTGGTGTCGACACCAGCGTTTGCATCCCATATCTCAAGCATGAATGGGGTGTAGATGAGGTGATCGCCTTCGCGGCTGATTTAGGTCAGGGTGATGAGCTTGAGTCGATTCGTCTTAAGGCTCTTGATGCTGGTGCTAGTCAGTCCTTGGTGGGAGATCTGATACACCCTTTTGTGGAAGAGTTTGCTTTGCCGGCGATTCGAGCCAATGCTCTCTATGAAGGTCGGTATCCCCTTTCCACGGCTCTTGCTCGTCCCCTGATTGCTCGCAGATTGGTAGAAGTTGCCAGGGAGGTAGGGGCCGATGCGGTGGCTCATGGCTGTACCGGTAAAGGCAACGATCAGGTGCGTTTTGATGTGGCTATTGCAGCACTTGCTCCGGATCTCAAGGTGCTCACACCGGCTCGGGAATGGAACATGAGTAGGCAGGAAGCGATCGCCTATGGCGAACGTTTTGGCATTCCTGCTCCGGTGAGTAAGAAATCGCCGTATTCAATTGATTTGAATCTTTTGGGTCGCAGTATTGAAGCGGGTCCTCTTGAAGATCCGATGGTGGCTCCGCCCGAAGAGGTCTTTGCGATGACCGCCTCGGTTGACGCTGCACCGGCTCAGTCTCAGGACATTGAGGTTAGTTTTGCTGCTGGTAATCCCGTCGCCATCGATGGGGTTCGATTAGATCCGGTTGATTTGATCAAGGAGGCCAATCGCCTTGCTGGACAGCATGGCTTTGGTCGCCTTGACATGATTGAGAATCGGGTAGTGGGTATCAAGAGTCGGGAGATTTATGAAACCCCAGGATTACTTTTATTGATCCGCGCTCATCAGGAATTGGAGAGCTTGACGCTGGCGGCGGATGTCTTACGAACTAAGCGTCAATTGGAGATGCAGTGGGCTGATCTGGTTTATCAGGGTCTTTGGTTTGCGCCTTTGAAGGATGCGCTGGATGGATTTATGGATCGCACTCAGATTCATGTCAATGGTTTGGTGCGGATCCGTCTCCATAAGGGCAATGTCACGGTGATTGGTCGTGGCTCTAACACCAACAGTCTTTATGTGCCTGATATGGCTACTTATGGCAGCAAGGACAACTTTGATCACAGGGCTGCCGAAGGGTTTATCTACATCTGGGGACTTCCAAGTCGCCTTTGGGCTGCTGCAAGACGGGACTGAATTTTTGGTTTTGTTGGATTAGGAGGCTTGCTGGGATTCCTTTTTTCCACCTAGCCATCTTGTGCGCAGCATGGAAGGTACTTTCAGTAGACGGTGATTTTCAAGCCTGATTGGATCGGCTTGTGCATCATTGTTTTGGGCATGGCTTAGTAGGCGATATCGCTCTAGCAGGGGTAGAAGTCGTTGTTGAAATTTTCGTTCAAAAAGATCTGGGAGCTCTTTTAGGAGCGCTTCGTATTCCTCTACTTGGTTTTCAAGATCTTGGATCTGCTGCTTGAGCTGATCTAATTGGTGACAAGGGTTCTCTACGCGGTTGGCCCTAATTTCAGCTTTACTCAGTAATAAATCTCCCGCTGTTTGTCTCCATTGTTGAAGGGCATCACGGGTGGCAATTTTTTGATCTTTTTGAGCCGCTTGATTCTTCCAAACTGGAAGAGGAGTCTGATGATCCTGTTCGACATTAAGCATTGCCGGACGCTAACGCCCGGAAGCTTTTGGAACAATGGTGTGAATCAGGTTCAGGTTTCTACGCTTGCTTCTTGTGGTTCTGCAGTCGCAGGTTCGGGCTCATTAGCAGGCACGACTCTGGGAGCAGGTAGGGGGCCATCTTGCTTAACAGTTAAGTAGCGAATCACGTCTTCGCTGAGACGCATGGCTTTTTCTAATACGGCTACTTGTTGGCCATTTCCATTGTGGCTGAGCTGCACGTAGATACCTTCTTTGTGCTTTGCGATTGGATAAGCCAGCCTGCGCTTGCCACGCATCTGATTGTCGAGCACTTCAGCACCAGCTTCAGTGATCATCTCGCGGTACTTGCTGACATGGGTTTCAACTTCCTCTTCCGGGATGTCCGGCCGGAGGATGTACATGGTTTCGTAGTAAGGCTGCTGACTCATGAGGCGTTCCGACAGGGACTAAAGGCTCACAGCAGTGAGCGACGGATCCTCCACCTTATCCCTTTGAGGTCGGTGTCTTAGTAGAGCTGCATGCGTACAGCTTGGCTAATACCTGGTAGGTCTGGTTCACGACCTCTTAGGCATTCGATTAGGGCGAAGATCACGATGGCCAGCATTGCTACCATCACAGTGGTGCTAAGAGTGCTGAAGATTAGATAATCCTCGGGCGAAAGTTTGAGAATTCCGAAGAAGCCAAATTCCAGCACGGCTAGGATGATGCTCAATAATAAAGCTTGTAAAGTGTTGAAGCGCAGGAAGTATGGAACTTTTGGGTTGCGCACTACTGCAAGGAATAGCCCTAGAAAAAGAATCAGGCTGCCAACACCGTATGGCAGAGTTCTTTGCAAAAGCAAAATTGGAAATGCGGGCAGGTAGAGCAAGGAAAATACGAGCCTAATTATTTCTGGGGCTTGATTCAGGCTTTGCGCAAACGCCTCGGTGTCGCTCCAAGGGAGCATGTAAATCAGTA
>JASLWC010000008.1 GCA_030741055.1 Prochlorococcaceae cyanobacterium ETNP18_MAG_14
TTGAAAATCTTCGGAGAGTTCAAAACGCTTCATAAACACGCGGTAGCGCTCCATCAGCTCCTCCATGGTGTCGATGAACATCTTTTTCCCCTCCCGATCAAACTTTCCATATTCAGAACCGAGCTGCATCAACTGCTGATAGTCGGTGAACAGCCGCTTGGCCTCCTCCTGAACAATCTCGGATTCAAAGAAGGCCATTAATGCCCAGTGCTTGCTGGTTGGAATTGTGCAAAATTCTCGCTGTCAATAACAGTGCGGATCAACGTAATCTCCAAGGTGATGCTCTAACTAAACCTGTTACCTGGTTGCAACCAGTGGACATAACTCCCCAGATACCTTCTCTACAGCTCACAAGCCAGCAAAGCCATCCCCTTCTTCGTCGCAGTCGCACTGTTATTGCTACAGCCGATCGCGTCTTAATTACAAGCTGGGTGGGTTGGTTCGATTGCCTAGGTCCACTGGTTGGCGCAGCAACTGGCGAAAACGAAACCCTTAGTTGCCTAGAGAGCTCTGATGCCGATCTCCTGATCTGCACCGACCTCCTGGAAAGCGGTAATGGCCCGAGCCTGGTACGTAAAGCAAAACAGCTAAAGCCTGATCTCAAGGCCCTGATGCTGATTCAACGGCCACTTTTGCGCACCCTGCTGGATGCAATCGATGCCCATTGCGATGGACTCTGTGCCCATGAGCTTGTGGGTAGTGGCACCCTACTGGCCGCTCTCAGCGCAATCGAAAGCGATGGAACCTACTTGGACCGTGTGGTTGCAGGTGTATTACGCCACGGCCGTCTTGGCAATGGTCAACCCAATAGCCAAAACGACAACCTCAGCTTGCGAGAAGAAGATGTGCTGCGAGGTATCTGTAAAGGAATGAGCAACCAAGAGATCGCCGATGAGCTCTACCTCTCAATCGACACTGTAAAAAGCCACGTGCGCAACCTTCTGCAGAAATTGCCAGCTCGAGACCGCACCCATGCTGTGGTTGTAGCTTTTCGCGATGGACTGGTGGAGTTACCTCCACGAATGCCACGTTGGCAATGACACGAGCTTCCTTGGTCGTGGAACAGTTGATTGGCATCGTGCTCTTTGAGATGCAGCGCACAGGTCCAAAACTTCCGCCAGGGTGCTGAAGCAATGGAAACATCAAAAGGTCAGGGCCAACTATTTCCAAATCAAGTTTTATCAGCCGGTAGCTCTCCCCATGAGGGGCTAACTCTTAGCAGCGAGCTTTTACAAAGCTGGCAAAAACGCATTCATGACCATCAGGCAGGGCTATTCAAAGGCAAGCCCGAGATGGCTAGACAAAACTCGCTGTTTTGCAGCGAAGACGAAACTGTCAGCGACCAATTAAATCCCCTAAAGCTCACGCCCCTACCCCTGAGCTTCTGGCGCTGGCCAAGCAGCCCTCACCATGGGGCCGCCATATACCTGGTAATGGACCGCCCAGCAGACCTCGACACCCCCCTATTGCTCTACGTAGGCGAAACGATTGCTGCAGATCGTCGCTGGAAGGGTGAGCATGACTGCAAGGCCTATCTTTCAGCCTATGCAGAAGCCCTTGCTGGGGCGGGGCTAACAAGTCAACTCAGCATTCGCTTCTGGAGCGATGTCCCAGAAACCACCCGAGCACGCCGCCAGCTTGAACAAAAACTAATCCAGTACTGGCTTCCACCGTTTAACAAGGAGACAAGAGCACGCTGGAGCACCCCGTTCACAGCAGAGATCAACTGAACAGCGCAGCTAACATCGCGCCATCTCATCAACATCCCATGGAGATTTGCCTTTTTCCAGCAACATTGCAGAGCTGGACTGGGGACGTGCTCGTAGTAGGCATGTTTGAAGGAGATATGGAGGATCGTTTAAACGATCTTGAAAAACGCTGTGGAGGCTCTCTGGCGCAGAGGCTTGAACAAAAGATGTTCACAGCTAAATCTGGAGAGATCGCCAATTTTCAACTGCTTCAGAGCAACCCAAGCCAGCTGGTAATTGTGGGGCTCGGTGAAGCCCAAAAGCTGATGCTTGATGACCTGCGCAAGGCAGCCGCCCTGGGAGCCCGCGCAAGTATTGGCAGCAGTGGAACGCTGGGGATGATGCTCCCCTGGGAGCCCCTGGTTCCAGCCGCAGCAGCGATAGCCATAGCTGAAGCCGTTCGCCTTTCCCTTTACAAAGACGTCCGCTTTCGCAGTACTCCCGAGCCCCGTTCTACGCCAACAAAACTTGAGCTAATTGGCCTGCCCGACACAGCTGGCGCAGATCTTCAAACCGTTCACCCAATCTGTGCAGGAGTTGAGCTAGCGAGGGAACTAGTTGCAGCCCCACCAAACAGCCTCACACCAGCCAGCCTCGCCGAGACAGCCGCTCAACTAGCCCACGAACACGGCCTCCAGCTGAAAGTGCTGGAGCGAGCCGACTGCGCCGAGAAGGAGATGGGGGCTTACCTTGCGGTCTGCCAAGGCTCTGATCTTGACCCAAAGTTCATCCACCTCACCTATCACCCGCAAGGGCCTATTCAACGACGCCTAGCACTAGTAGGCAAAGGCCTAACCTTCGATTCCGGCGGTTATAACCTTAAGGTCGGCACAGCCCAAATCGAACTAATGAAGTTCGACATGGGCGGCAGTGCTGCTGTTCTTGGGGCCGCCCGAGCGATTGCCGAATTGCGCCCCAAGGGAGTGGAAGTACACATCATCGTGGCAGCCTGCGAAAACATGGTCAATGGATCCGCTGTTCATCCCGGAGACATCGTGCGAGCCTCGAACGGCACAACCATCGAGATCAACAACACCGACGCAGAAGGGCGACTAACCCTTGCAGATGCATTGGTGTACGCATGCGAACAAAAGCCAGATGCAATCGTGGATTTAGCGACCCTTACAGGAGCATGCGTTGTTGCACTTGGCGAGGAAATCGCTGGTTTTTGGACGAGTGATGAGCACCTGGCGCAAGGGTTAAGCACCGCCGCCGATGCAGCCGGCGAAGGTCTTTGGCGCATGCCCTTGCAAAGCTCCTACCGAGACGGCCTGAAATCCCTACACGCGGACGTCAAAAACACTGGTCCTCGACCTGGCGGATCGATCACCGCGGCCCTTTTCCTAAAAGAATTTATTGATGAATCCATCCCCTGGGCCCACATCGATATCGCTGGCACTGTCTGGTCAGAGAAGGGGCGAGGCCTCGATCCCTCAGGTGCTACGGGCTACGGCGTTCGAACTCTGGTGAACTGGATTTGCAGTCAATCTTGAACCAAAAACATGGCCATCAAACGAAACAAGCATGAAGGCATGCATAACTGATTAGGCCACAGCGCTAACAGCTCGATCCCTTGCCTGAATCCGATCCGAAAAAGAAAGGGTCTTGGGGCATTCCAACGCATGAATCTGCCAACGCGCCCGTTCAGAAAAAGACGACAAAACCCTATCTAGATCATCAGAAGCCTGCTTTGGAGAGAGATAAGGACCAACGTAACGAGTTACAAGTCCATCCTTAACGGTTAGCAGATACATACATCCCCCTTCTCAAATCTCAAGCAGATGTTAATCAGCTTTTACTAGCCAGGGGATGGGTGGAAACCCGCATCTGCACTGCGAGGTCGCCAGCTGACAAGCAAATGCTGATTTTATTTTTTCCTTATATTTGAGCGATCAGGTTGCTCCCATGGTTGGCCTGTTCTTGCCCTCTCGCCCCATAGCTGATCTAGTCGACGATCGCGGCCACAAGTAAACCGATAGAAGCTGTATTTGAGACCATTGAGCTCAGCGTAATTTTGGTGGTAATCCTCCGCTAACCAGAACTCGCTTAAAGGCTTTATCTGAACTCTCAGCTTGCGGTTGGGCTGGGCCAGCTCCAAAGCCGCAGCATTAGCACTCTCACGTGCCTCGCTGTTCTGCTGAGCATCTCGGGTGAAAATCACAGCTCGATAAGAGTCGCCCTGATCACAAAACTGACCGTCAGCATCGAGAGGATCAACATTGCGCCAGTAGCTGCGTAGTAGCTCGGCATAGCTGATTTGAGCAGAATCGAATCGAACCCTTACAGCCTCTTGATGCCCTGTGGTCTCAGAGCTCACCTGACGGTAAGTAGGGCGAGGCAAATCACCACCTGTGTAACCACTCTCAACGGAAATCACACCGGCCAATCCCTCAAGATCATGCTCAAGGCACCAAAAACAGCCCCCAGCGAAAACGGCTTCCTCTACCGAAGCCAGGACTTGAAGCGGCAAACCAAGCAAAGCAACACAGACAAAGATGGCAATCCAACATCTCCTCACAACTCGAAACGGTGGTTTTGGTTTCATCTCTTGGTTAGATCAAAAATCTCCTTAGCCGCCCTATCTGTAACACCTGGGACACCAAGAGTCTGACGCAAACGCTGATAGCCCTCAAGCATCACAGCGCGCTGCGCTGGGTTCTCCAGCAAAGGGATCGCTGACTGCACGAGTGCTTCTGCAGTCAGCTCAGCCTGCAGTAATTCCGGCACGAGCCGTTCCTTCAGCAACAGGTTCACCGGCGAGATGTGATCCACCCGAAAGCGCAAAAAGTGACGGGCCACAAATGCTGTGATCCGACTCACCTTGTAGCCCACCACCTGCGGAACTCCACGCAGGGCCAGCTCCATATTGACTGTGCCTGATTTCCCGAGGGCAAGATCAGCCGCTGCATAAAGCATTGGTTTGAGCTGATCTGCCTGCTGAGTTGAAAGCACTCGCCCTCGAACCGCCGCCTTATTAAGCGCCTTCCTCAAAGGCTTTTCCAAGCCTGTCAGCCCTGCAGGAACAACCACCTCAAGGGATGGATCCATCCTCTGAAGCAAAGCTGCTGCCTTGGCGAGAGAGGGCATCAAATAACGCAGTTCCTGATGCCGAGAAGCCGGCAACAGTAACAACAACCTTTGACCAGGCCGCAATCCAAGCCGCTCACGCGCCTGCTTGCGATCAGGCAGCACGCCCACCGTATCGAGTAACGGGTGACCGACCCAAGTCACCTTGGCGCCCCGCTGAGAATAGAACTCGGCTTCAACCGGAAAAATCGCCAAAATCCTGTCGGTGAAACTCAGCAGCTGGGTGGTGCCGCTATCTCCAAAACGCCAAGCCCATTCCTGAGGAGCGATGTAGTAAATGATCGGCACCCTGGGGAACCAACGCCGCATCTTGTGACCCAAGCGAACGTTGGCCCCCATGTAATCGATCAGCACTACGGCATCGGGTGGTCGTTGTCGAAGCAAATGATCCACACGAGACTGAAGTCT
The DNA here is from genome assembly GCA_030741055.1 of Prochlorococcaceae cyanobacterium ETNP18_MAG_14. Taxonomy (GTDB): domain Bacteria; phylum Cyanobacteriota; class Cyanobacteriia; order PCC-6307; family Cyanobiaceae; genus Prochlorococcus. Next base: position 5,244 of record JASLWC010000008.1, read on the forward strand.
CAGAGTGGGCAAAACCAGTGGCAAGGCCTCCCAAAGGCCAATGGCACCCAAATGGGCAGTATTAGCAAGCAGCTCTGCCCCAGCTGACTGCATGCGCGGACCGCCGAGAGCCATCAACTCAAGCGGCAAAGAACGCCGTTCTGCCTCCCTGCGCAGGGCTTGAATCAAAAGGCTCCCCTGCAAATCACCAGAAACCTCGCCTGTGCTAATCAGCAAGCGAACCATCAGCGGGTTGAATTAAGGGCAGACATTGGACCGCGACGACCCTTCTGAATTGAGGCCTCGAGAAAGGCACAAAGATGTTCAGCCGCTGGCATCAACTGCTCTTCTCGAGCAAGTCTCAAAGCCTCGACGATGACATGGTCAGAGCGAAAGAGCAGGTTCCAAATCTCCTGAAGCTGTCCGAGCTCTCCTGCTTGTTGTGTATTAAGACCACTACGCCTTAGACCAACGCGATTGAGGCCCCGCACCCTGCCTGGTTGCCCTTCCACTAAGCAGTAGGGGGGCACATCTCGATCAACCCTTGTCATGCCTCCCACCATGGCAAGGCGTCCAATGTGAACAAATTGATGAATACCCAAACAGCCGCCAATCACAGCCCGGTCTTCAATCACAACATGACCAGCCACCTGTATTCCATTCGACATCACAATCCCATTGCCTAGCTCACAGTTGTGACCTAGATGGCAATAGGCCATTAACAAATTTTCATTGCCGATCCTGGTCTGTTCACCTTCCTCAGTAGCCCGGTTGATGGTGACGTATTCCCTGATCGTGTTGTCATCACCAATCACCACCTCAGTCGGTGCACCTCGATACTTGAGATCCTGTGGCTCAAGACCAAGACAAGCCCCTGGGAAAACTCGATTATTTGAACCAAGGGTCAAACGACCATCAAGCACCACATGAGGACCAATCCAGGACTGTGCCCCAATCTTTACGTCAGGTCCAATAATCGCCCCTGGGCCAACAATTACACCGGAATCAAGCTCGGCACGTGGATCAACCACAGCAGAAGGATGGAGCTGAACTTTTCCTTCGGCATTCATCACTGAGAGATTGCGAGGCTCGCTCATGGTCCTCAGTCCACCAAGGAGAACATCAATTCACCAGAGCAGACCAGCTGACCGTCCACCATGGCTTCTCCCTTGACCTTGCCAAAGCGCTGCCGCTTCAAGCTGAGCAACTCACAGCTAATCGTGAGCTGATCGCCTGGCACCACAGGACGACGGAAACGAACTGCGTCGATACCTGCAAAAACAAATAACCCCTTAGGTAGATCTGGCATTTGGGTAACAATCAAGCCACCCACCTGAGCCATAGCCTCAACAATCAAGACCCCAGGCATCAGTGGCCGACCAGGGAAATGGCCCTGAAACTGTGGTTCATTAAGGGTCACGTTCTTGATGGCAACAGCTCGCTTGCCAGGTTCATGGGCCACCACCCGATCAACCAAGGCAAACGGATAACGATGAGGCAGCAGCCCCATAATCTGCTCACTTGTTAGTACAGCAGCATTAGCAGAGGAATCGGTCAAGAGACAGTTACAGGACAGACATCAAGGAGAGCTTTAGCTAGATCGATATGGAGTCCATGGGAGCCCCTATATACGAGAACTTGAGCCTGAGGGAATCCCACAAGTGCAAGATCTCCGATCAAGTCCAAAAGCTTATGGCGCACTGGCTCATCAGCAAAACGAAGTGGGGGGTTCAACCAGTGATCTCCATCGCAAACCAAAGCATTATCGAGGCCACCACCTTGGATCAAGCCCGCTGCCCGCAGCTGATCTACCTGATCGCGAAAACCAAAAGTCCTTGCCGGAGCAATCTGCTCAACAAATCGCGCAGGCGTTAGCTCAATCGCCAACATCTGATCACCAATAGCCGCTTGGGGAAAATCGATCACGCAAACAAGATTGAAGCCCTCGGCAGGCGTAGCTGTGATCACACTGCTACCGCGATGGCACACCACGGGATGCTTGATCTCCGGAGGCTGTAGCCGAGAGGTTGCCGCATGAGTCAGACCAACCTCTGCTATCGCCTCCACCCATCCCAGGGCAGAACCATCAAGCAGAGGCACTTCCTCACCAGAAACCTGAATCTCGACATGGGTCAAACCACAACCCGCTAGGGCCGCAAGCAAATGTTCGACCGTGCCTAAACGCCGGTCACCGAGCATCAAGGTGGTGCAGAGTGGACTCTCTTGAGCCTGATGTGGCGTCAAAGTGACTGAAGGGTCGCTGTTATTCAGCCAGGAGACATGAAAGCCAGCCCGAGACGAAGGCTTTAAGCACACTTCAGCAATCTCTCCACCATGAAGGCCAATCCCTCGTCGTGAGACAGGTCCCCCTAGGGTCCAAACTCCGTCATAGCTATCAGGCCAAAGAGCCACTAGAACTTCCAGCCAACTCCGAGATTGAAACGCCACTCATCAGTGAAATCTTGGGTGGCCACCTCAAGACGTAGGGGACCCACTGGGGTGGTGACAATCAAACCTGAACCAACAGAAAAGCCAGAACCTGGCTTGTCGAGAATATCGCCCGGCTTACCAGGCACATTGCCTTGACTACCTAAATCCGTACCGCCGTCAACAAAGAGCTCACCGGCAATAATGTTCCAGATCGGAAAACGATATTCAATCGTGGCTTCAGTAAAACTTCTCCCTACAGCAAGGTCGCAATCATTCCACCCCCTTACAGAGTTAGATCCACCGAGGCAAAAGGCCTCATAAGGTGGCAATTGGCCAACGATTGTTCCTGCTTTAACCTGAAAAGCAATAGACTGTGGGCAGTTAGCCTTTTCACCAGACTTAGGACGACAGCCCTTGGCAATCTTCAGCCAATTAACTGGAATAAAATGTGTATAACTGGTTCGAATTCTATTAAAGGTAGGTGAATGCTCGCCAACAGATACAAATTGCTCAGTACCAAAACTAAAGAAATTGCCAGATGTTGGATTACGAGGATCGTTGAGATTGTTATAGGTAGCTGCCACCCTTACGCCAAGAAGATTATTTTCATCTGCGCAGTCAAAAGCGATGCAAATAACATCATCATCAGAGGCGCCCTTTTCCTTAACATCTGCCGCCCCATAAGGGCGACTATCACCAGCAAAGTTAATCGGCCTAATGCTCTGAACGTTCAATCCAGCCAATAGATTCCAAGCCGCCTTTTTATAAGGGTCGCCACCATTTAAAGGTCTTGCAAAGATTATACTGCCGCCAACTCTCTGCAGTGCAACCGAATTGCCCTCATAATCAAACCAACTGGTATTTGGATCTTCCTTCTCTGCTTCTGAAACAGAATCAAACTTTCGCCCAGCAGGATTATGCTTGTCGTCTATTCTATAAGCGTAGCTAGAACCCCCATCGTAGTAGTCTTCAACAGTTCTTATATTCCCAGATTCTTGACTCTGGAAAATCTGAGGGACCTCTCGACTAAGGAATACAGAAGCACGCAAAGAGGTGCGGTGATCATCACCCTTAATCCAAGGATCGCTAAAGGTAATACTTCCTAATCCTCCATACTGTCCGTAAGTGATATTCAGTGCCATATTCCAAGCGCGACCAAGAAGATTGCTGTCCTGAAGTTGCACCTGACCAAAAACACCCTGACTCTGGCTATAGCCCAGGCCACCAGATAAAGAACCGGTTGATTGCTCAACTACACCGAGAATTATGGTGACGTTGCCGGGCTCACCAGCCACAGGCTTAAGAGTCACCTTCACATCGCTAAATAGAGATGTGCCGTAAAGACGTTTGATGTCAGCCTCAAGTTGATTTCGATTAAACACTTCGCCAGGTTTAATTGAAATCTCACGGGTAATAACCCAGGGCTTGGTCTTGCCACTGATCGGCTCACCTTTCTCATTAGTTGCATCACCTTCCTTATTCAAAAACCGCACTTCCACCCCTGCCACAGTTCCCTGCACCACCTTGAGCTGTACAACTCCCTCTGGAGTAATCCGTGTAGGCCCAGTAACCCGTGCCAGGGAATACCCTTCTTTTGCATACCACTGTTGAAGCTGCTTAATGCGAGCCTTAAGTTCATTGAGATTCAGAGTCCTGTCGTAGTCAGGGCTAAACGTTTGCTCAACTATGGATTCGGGAAGCTCCGCATCCGGTGGATCCAGTTCAACCTTGGTGAGCAATGGATTCGGCTGTACTTGCACCACGATTTGAACCCCCAGGGGTCCATCAACTGGCTCAATGCGCACATCTGAAAACCAGCCCGTGGCGTAAATAGCATCGAGATCACGTTTGAGCTCATCTCGAGTAACTCGGCTACCAGGACGCACAACCATGGCGTCGTAAGCAGCCAGTTCAACTCTCTCTTTCTCTGGATGGCCTGCGATGCCTTCAATGATCACTTCAGTGATCAAGACGCGAGGCTCCTGTTCTGACGTCACATCATCTTTGACCAGCGCCTCCTCAACAGGAGGCTGAGTTTTCTGCTCAGAAGTCTGAGCAGAAACAGGCGCGGCCAGAAGTGGCATGGCCAGAACCAAGCCAAATGCACCTCGCCGCAATGCCTCCGAGGGTCCGCTAGGAAAAAAGCTGGCCATGGGTAAGAAAAATCCGGCGACCATGCCGCCTAATATGCGCTGACATTACTTGCAGTTGTAAGGATTAGCGCAAACCCCTTGGACCCGTTTGAGGATCTCCCCGTAGGCTTCAATTACTCCACCAAGATCCTGGCGGAAACGATCCTTGTCGAGGATGCGAGCCTGAGGATCACTATTTAGTTGATCCCAAAGCCGACAGGTATCTGGACTGATTTCATCAGCCACCAAAAGTTTGCCGGCAGCATTGAAACCAAGTTCTAACTTGAAATCAACCAGCAATAGATCCAAACTCTCAAAAAAAGAAAACAGCAACTCATTTACCCGACGAGCCAGCTGTTCGATCTCTAAGCGCTGCTCAGAATTGATCAACCCAAGCAGCTTCAACCGTGATTCAGTGAGCAGAGGATCCCCCAAGCTGTCGTCCTTGTAATAGAGATCCAATAAGGGTGGCGACAGCTCTGTGCCAGCAGGAATCGGCGTCTGTTTACAAAGAGATCCAGTCGCAATGTTTCGGATCACCACCTCAATGGGAATCACCTTGACTTGTTGCACCACCATCCAAGTTTCATCAGCCAGGCCTAGGTAATGAGTTGGCACACCCTTGCTCTCCAACATCTCGAAAAGTCGAGCCGAAATCTGACAATTAAGCCGACCCTTGTTATCGAGTTCCGCCCGCTTGAGCGCATTAAACGCCGTTGCATCATTTTTAAATTCCACCAATACGCGCTCGCGCTGGTCAGAAGCGAAGACCCTTTTAGCCTTGCCCTCATAAAGCAACGAACCGTGATCAGGCGTCATTTTGACTCTGAAGGAGCTAAAGAATCAGGACTTACTCCTACCGCAGCATGGCCGCCAGGCTGCAGAGGCGAGCGCAACTCCTGCTCTAAAAGAGTTGCCGCCTCTTGTTGATCACTATCAGCGCGAATCAGCTGCCAAAGGGTGTAGCGATCATCAAGGCGCGTAGCCAAGCGCTCTAAACGTCTTCGCGGCCTAGAACCATCGCCACCAGCTTTTAGCTCAAGCTTTAGCTGCAAGCGCAGCAAATCTTCTGCCAGCCCCCAAGCTTGATCTGCAGCTGCCTGATCGAGCGCTGATTCCAACATTGTTGAGTGCTGATCGCTGCCGAGATCCTGAAGTAACTCCGCCGCCAAAGCGAGGCGGCGGGCCCCCAATGTTCCTCGGGCACGTCCTGCCAAAAGCACAATGACAGCCTCGCTAGAACGACCCTGAGAAATCTCGTGTTCCACGAGGAGATCAAGAGCAGAACGTGTAAGTGGCAGGCCATCCTCTCCATAACCAACGGTGAGCTGTTCGAAATCCAACGCCGTGAGATTGCCATTCGCCAAACGCCGCAGAGCCAAAGACGCTCGAGAATGGTCAAAGGCTGCGCTAGCCGCCTGCCAGGAAAGCAGCAACCAATCCCGACGCTGTCGTCCGGGAGCTGGACCAAAACGAGCGAGCACGGTCTGAGTGCTATCTGGAGCCCTGCATACCATCAATGCCCGGGCATTGGCCATCACAACATCGAATGGCTGGGGGGGAGGAGCAATGACCATAAGCCGATCACGAAGTTCCTCAAGGCGAGCATTGATGCCAAAAAGATCTGCATCAGCACAGGCTGCAGCAAGATCGGGTATCTCTCCTTCCCTCAACAATTGCCGATAGACCACTTCAGCCATGGGCTCCTTAACAGATGCGCTGGTGGCAGTCGCAACATTCAAAGGCGCAGCCTGACTAACGCCAGCTAGCAGCAAAACAGTCAGCGGCAGGGAGTGAATCCCCATGGTGGTTAGACGTTCAACAAAGATAGAAGAGGGCAACGGATTTCTCTGACGAGAACCGGCCTGCTCAAACCTAGGGGGCTTCCCCATCCCTGCTTGCTTCGATGGCTATGTCCAAAACCCGTCCCCAAGCCCTTCCACCTCTGCAAAGGCTTCTTGTTGTCGGCAGTGGTGGCCGTGAGAACTCCCTGGCATGGGCACTACAGCACTGCATCGGCGTTGAGGCGGTCTGGGTGACGCCCGGGAATGGAGGCACAGAAGAACACCATGGCTGTCGATGCCTCGCAATAGCAGAAACCGACACCAAAGGGCTGATTGATGCTTGCCAGGCACATGAGATCAATCTGGTTGTGGTGGGTCCAGAAGCCCCACTAGCCGCAGGAGTGGCTGATGAACTCCGTGATGCAGGGCTAGCAGTATTTGGCCCCGGAGCCCAGGGTGCCCAACTCGAGGCCAGCAAAGCCTGGTCCAAAACCCTCATGGAAGAAGCCGGCGTGCCAACGGCAAAACACTGGACGGTGCACACAGAGGCAGAAGCCCTAAGCGTGCTCAATCAAGTGCGACAACCTTTGGTTGTCAAAGCAGATGGCCTTGCTGCAGGCAAAGGGGTCACTGTGGCCGACAGCATCGATGCAACAGCAGACGCGATCCACGACGCCTTCAGCGGCCGTTTCGGAACAGCTGGTTGCCAACTTGTACTTGAAGAGCGCTTGGAGGGACCAGAAGTATCAGTTTTCGCACTCTGCGATGGTGAGCGGTTTTTACTGCTGCCGCCAGCCCAAGACCACAAGCGCCTAAAAGACGGCGACAAGGGCCCAAACACTGGTGGAATGGGCGCTTACGCCCCCGCCCCCCTCCTAGATGCAGCGGGACTCGAAGTCGTTCACCAGCTGGTATTGAAACCAACCCTGGCCGCCCTAAAGCAACGAGGCATCGACTATCGAGGAGTCATCTATGCCGGGTTAATGCTCACCACCTCTGGCCCGCAGGTGATTGAATTCAACTGCCGTTTCGGTGATCCCGAATGCCAGACCCTGATGCCATTAATGGGGCCAGAGCTTGCACAAGTACTGCAGGCTTGTGCACTCGGTTGCCTGGATCAAGCACCAGAGCTATTTATCGTTGACCGCTGCAGTGCATGCGTAGTAGCTGCAGCCTCGGGTTACCCCGAAGCCCCTCGCAAGGGCGACCGAATCGACATTCAGCTGCAGCCAGATGCCTCACTACAACTTTTCCACGCTGGCACTCAGCGCAGCAAAGAGGGACATCAACTGACCTCCGGCGGACGAGTGCTGGCGGTGGTTGCTCAAGCAAATGATTTTGATCAAGCCTTCAATGCTGCTTACCAAGGTCTTGATCAGGTGCATTTCGAAGGGATCACCTACCGCCGCGATATCGGTTATCAGGTGCGCCAGTCTTAAGATGCACTGAAACTAAGTGGCTTGATGGCCAGCAGTAGTTCGCCAGCCATCATCGAAAGCAAGCCACCTGAAGGTGGCGATCAACCGCCTGAGCGATCCAGTTGGTGGCAACTCATCTATCTCTGGTGGGCAGAATTCAGCCTGCAAACCAAGTTGCTGGCCATCGCCACACTGGTTGTGAGCCTGATGATGACGGGCATCACCTTCTTCGTCCTCAACAGCATCCAGAAGGATGCAGTGATGAACGACACCCGCTACGCCAGAGATCTAGGCCTGCTGCTTTCAGGCAACGTAAATGAGCTTGTAGCCCAAAAACGTGACAGAGAACTAGCGACTGTTGCCGAACAATTCTGGCGCTCACGCAGTCTTCGCTACATCTTCTTCTCTGACCCAGAGGGCTTGGTCTATTTAGGAATCCCCATTAGCGCCCCGCCGATTAGCGGCAATAGCGAACTACAGCTCAACCATCATCTGGAGTTACCAACAGAGCTGCCTAAACGTCCTGAGAACACGTTGGTTCGTCAGCACCTCACACCTCAAGGTCAACTCACCGATGTCTTCGTGCCGCTGCTTTGGAAGGGGGAATATCTAGGGACACTGGCGCTAGGAGTAAACCCCAATGAAACTGCCCTAGCCAGTGCGGCTCTCACCAGGAAGGTAACCATTGTTGTCTTCATTTCGATCTGGGTGCTTGTAATTCTCGGCGCCGTCTTCAATGCTCTGACCATCACCAGACCTGTAAAAGAGCTTTTGCGCGGGGTAAGGGCAATTGCCTCCGGCAATTTCGAAGCTCGAATCGCATTGCCAGTAGGCGGGGAGCTTGGAGAACTACTAAATGGCTTCAATGCCATGGCATCACAACTAGAGGCCTATGACGCAGCAAATATTGAAGAGCTCACTGCTGCCCAAGTCAAGCAACAGTCGCTTATTGCCACGATGGCTGATGGCGCATTACTACTCGACGAGCTTGGCCAAATTGTGCTAGCGAACCCAACAGCGCGTCGGCTATTTCGCTGGGAGGGCCGAAATCTTGAGGGCCAGGAACTGCTCAATGAATTGCCGGAAATAATCGCTAATGAACTACATGAACCACTCCAATCACTACTCTGCAATGCCAGCGAAAGCTATGACCTGCGTTGCAGCCTTGAAGAACCAGCACGCACACTTCGCATCGTGCTTCAGTCAGTGCGAGATCAAAGCAAAGAGACCATTAAAGGCATCGCAATTACCGTGCAGGACCTAACTAGAGAAGTAGAGCTGAATGCAGCTCAAAGTAGATTCATCAGCAACGTCTCGCATGAACTAAGAACTCCGTTATTTAACATCAAGAGCTACGTAGAAACACTCCACGATCTCGGCGATCAACTCAGCGAAGAACAAAAAAAAGAATTTCTAGGTATTGCCAATGACGAAACTGATAGGCTCACCCGATTAGTCAATGATGTACTCGACCTTTCACGATTAGAATCCGGACGATCAGTACATTTCGAGCCAATAGATCTGCGCCCCGCCATAGAGCAGACCATGCGCAACTATCGACTCAATGCAGATGATAAGCAGGTTCATCTTGAACTCAATATGGACGATCTGCTGCCATCAATCCTTGGCAATTGGGACCTACTACTGCAGGTTCTAGATAATTTAATTGGCAATGGAATTAAATTCAATCGCACTGGAGGCACCTTGATAGTGCGAGCATATACATGGCCCGATACCTGCAAGATGGCTCCAGCTGAATCCAATAATTCAGCGCCTTATTGTGAACTTGTCTCACCACTTCCAAGGCTTCGTGTAGAGATAGCAGACAATGGGTCAGGCATCAATGCAAACGATCAACAACATATCTTCGAACGCTTCTATCGGGTGGAAAATACTGTGCATACGGAAGTTGGCACTGGCCTAGGGCTTTCAATCGTGCGCGGTATCATCGAAAAACATAGCAGCACAATACGCATGGCTAGCGAGCCAGAACTAGGCACAACCTTCTGGTTCGATCTACCTCTTGAACAAGCCGATGCAGACGAACTTATGCTTCAATCAGAGCGAAAAATTCGTCAACAGGAAATGGGCTTGGAAGTCTGATTCAATATTCCGTGTGAATTAATCATCCGGATTTACATCCTGAGCAAACCTGAATCAATCAGGGCGATCTTCACTGGGAATGCGATGGGGAGCACCACTAAATATCTGCTCAAAATTGGAGAACGAGTCCTTAATCTGAGGCCCTTTATCTGTAATAACATACTCGCGTATCCTCTTGTCATGCCAAGAGCCTCGCATCTTGAATACATTCACCGCTCTTGCCATCTCGCCGCGAATTTCAACATACTGAAGCAGCAGGATAGTATCAGTGATAGTAGAAATATGGGAATCAGTAATCGAGTGACTACCCATAAACTCTTCGGCAGTATTTGTGAAGAAGCCCGCTATTTCTTCTTGTTTTGCATAACCAGTAACTCCGATCACAAACTGCCTGAAGGCGTTGAGGCTCACCCCACGCGCCAAAGCCGAAAGTGAATCAATAGCCAGCCTAGATGGCTTGAAATCAACAATCCCCGACTTAATTATCTGAAGATGATCCTCTAGACCAGTCGACTCAGGATAAGCGCAAATAATTTTCAGCAACCCTTCCCTTTCCATCTCTTCAAAATCAATCCCCCAACTGGTGGCATTACGAAGCAATTGAGCTCGCGACTCCTCATAAGCAAAAAGAATCGCGCGTTCCTTATTTCGGAAAGCATCCTCAATGAACTTCGATACCAAAAGGGTCTTACCAGTTCCCGTAGCACCAGTAACAAGAATAATCGAATCTTTGAAGAAACCTCCTCCACACATTTCATCTAGATGTGGCACTCCTGAACTTATTCGCACATTGGAGGAGCGCTGGGTAAGTTGCATTGCACCCAATGGGAATACACTAATTCCGTGAGTACCCATGGTGAATGGAAACTCACCTTTCATGTGAGTTGTGCCACGCAGCTTGAGGATCTCAACCGTACGCCGACGTTTCTCTGCCTCAAGAACATTGCGTAGGATGACAACATTATCGGAGACAAATTCCTCAACGCCATAACGAGCAATTGGGCCATATTCATCGATACGCTCTGTGGTCATAACAGTGGTGACGCCAATCTCCTTAAGACGAGCAATTAAACGAAAAATCTCTCTACGCACCACAGAAACAGCATCATATTGCTGAAAAACTGCTGTAATTGAATCAATTGAAACTCTTTTCGCCTTATACTTAACTATGGCGTAATTAATCCTTTCAATTAGCCCTGAAAGATCAAAGCTTCCTGCAACATCCTGCCCATCAGGATCAGGTGAAGCATCAAGTATAAACAATTTATCTTGATCCACCATCTCCTGAAGGTTCCAGCCAAAACTGGCGGAATTGCGAAGAATATCCATTGGAGACTCTTCAAAAGTTACGAATATTCCCGGCTCATCAAACTGTGTAATGCCGTTATGCAAAAAGTGAAGCGAGAAGACAGTCTTGCCGGTGCCAGAGGTGCCGCTGAACAGCGTACTTCGCCCCGTTGGCAAGCCACCATGGCAGATATCATCAAAGCCTTCAATCCCTGTAGGAAGCTTCTGCACTTGCATCTGAGAGGGACCACCTGTACTGGAGAACTGCATAGCTAGGACGTTCTACTCATACGCTAGAGAGAACAACCCAAATAACAAAGAGCTGCACCGCGAGCCTTAAGAATCTGATGATTCAATGTCATCTTCTGCCAACGCATCCAAGAACGATGCATCTAGGGTGCCCCCCTCAAGGTTGCCCTCGGAGATCTCGTCATAGAGGAGGTCAAGACCAATTAAGACCCTTTCACGATCAGAGAGATCACCAATGATCCGCCGAACCGGTGGCGGCAGGATCTTGGCCAGAGTTGGAGTGGCCAGAATCTTGTCTTCCTCTGCAAGCTGAGGATTCTTGAGTACGTCAATCACTTTCAGCGCATAAACGCCACGGAACTCGTTCTCAAGGATGTTGCGTAGGGTATTCAAAGCTCGCATCGAGTTAGTGGTATTCCCTGCCACGTACAACTTGAGGATGTATGTCTTGCGTGGGCTCATGATGAAGCCTCCGAGGCATCTTTTAATTCAGAATTGATTGATGCTGAAGAGAAGGGAGCACCTACTGGAACCGAATCTCGATAAATCTCACAGGTTTGAACCATCACATCAATGTAGTGCGAGGCGATAGTCCTGCAGAGAATCGTTCATTTGCACTTCTAACAGGGCTACTGCCAAGAAAGCGTCGATGAAATTCACCTGACATCTCCCCAGCTTTAATGATCGACAGATCAAAAAAGAAATACTTGAAACCGACTGGGCCATTCGCCGTTTCAAGGTTCTATTCAAATTAAAATCTTGACGAAAGGTGCTCAGAAGCATGATGATTGTTGGTTGTACTTCGATTGCGGCTCAGGCCAAATCGGTAAGAACGGTGGAGCGCCTAACGGCCCGGCCATGCAAATTCCGAGCCTGAACGCGTCTTAACCACCCATGGCCGATAAACCCGCTGCAAAGCCAAAAGCCGTTGCCAAGCCAGAGGCCGCTGAAAAGGCGAAGCCCGCTTTATCTACAGCCAAAGACCAGAGCGATTCATACGCCATCGTTGAGGCATCTGGCCAGCAGTTTTGGTTGCAAGCAAACCGCTACTACGACATCGACCGTCTTCATGCCGACGTTGATGACACCGTCACCCTTGAAAACGTTCTACTGGTGAAGGAAGGCAAGAAGGACGCCACTGTTGGCCAGCCCTTCGTTAAAGGCGCGAGCGTGGAGCTCAAGGTGATGGCCCACCGTCGTGGACCCAAACTGATCATCTACAAAATGCGCCCAAAGAAAAAGACTCGGCGCAAAAATGGACACCGCCAGGAACTCACACGAGTGATGGTTCAATCCATTTCAGTAGACGGCAAAGCCATCAGCTAACACCCCCTTAAATACACTGACCTCAAGAACGATTACCTCCCATGGCTCATAAGAAAGGCACAGGCTCCACACGTAACGGACGCGATTCAAATTCCAAGCGACTTGGTGTTAAGGCCTATGGCGGCGAAACCGTCACTGCGGGGTCCATCTTGATCCGCCAACGAGGAACCTCGGTTTTGCCAGGAATAAACGTTGGCAAAGGCAAGGACGACACCCTCTTTGCTTTAACAGATGGGATTGTGAAGTTCGAAAGTATTCGCCGCGGCCTGCGCAATCGCAAACGCATCAACGTGGCAGCCTCCAGCTGAATATCGCTTGGCCGTTTCTTGGCTTTAATTACCAACAGCAGTCCATGAGCCTCATTTCGCTGGTGTTGCAACCGATGGGCTGCTGGATGCAACAGTCAAAAGCTGATCGCCACTAAACAAGTGGAGGGCCCCTTCGGCTTTGTGGTGATCGATAAGCCTGCTGGCATCACCTCACATGCCTGTGTGAGCCGAATGCGTCATGTTTTTGGACTGCGCCGAGTAGGCCATGGCGGCACCCTTGACCCAGCAGTGACCGGCGTGCTGCCAATCGCTCTTGGCAGCGCCACCAGGCTGCTGCCCTATCTACCAGGAGCTAAGACCTATAGGGGCATCATCCAACTGGGACTGAGAACCAGCACAGATGATCTAGATGGAGAAGTGATCAAGCGACAGGCCTGGCCAGAGCTCGAACAAGATTGTTTAGATCAATGCTTGGATCAATTTCGCGGCACAATTGAACAACGGCCCCCACAAGTCTCTGCCGTACACGTGCAGGGGGAACGAGCCCATACAAGAGCCCGCAGAGGGGAAGTTATGGCGATGCCGCTGCGAACGATCAGCATCCATCAGTTGCAACTGCTGAGCTGGAATCAAAACGCCGGCCAACTTGAGATCATCGTGCATTGCTCAGCCGGCACCTACATTCGGGCGCTGGCAAGAGATTTAGGTGATGCCCTCGGCTGCAGCGGCTGCCTGGCAGAGCTGCGCAGAACCCAGGCGCTGGGATTCAAGGAAAACCTGGCCGTGCCGCTGCCTGATCGTAATGAGGATGCATTGACAACGCCTCCAGCTCTATTGCCTCCCCTACTAGCACTCGGCCACTTACCAAGACTGCAACTAAAAGAGGAAGAAGAGGAAAGCTGGCGCTGTGGTCGCGCAATTGCGGCCAACCAAGAGAGATACCAAGCGGCACCCGATCCGCAACCACTTGATCTACAACAAGCTGATCAAGTCAATACAGAGCCGATGATCGTGGTGCTCGACAGTGCAGGAAAAGTGGCAGGAATGGCCTACTGGGAAGAGAAGGCAACGCTAAAACCCAAAGTAGTCTTTGACGCACAGGGATAAGTGCTCTGCTGACTCAAGAGGCTGCCACCATTAACCTGCAGCACCAAACAAAGAGATGATCCGCCACAACCATGGCCGGCCATAGCAAATGGGCCCAGATCAAACGCAGCAAAGCGGTGGTGGATGCCAAGCGAGGTGCTGTATTTACCCGCCTGGCAAGGGAAATCTCTGTAGCAGCGAGATCAAGCGGAGACCCAAATGGTAATTTTCAACTCCGCACCGCGATCAATAAGGCCAAAGCAGCAAGAATGCCTGCGGCCAATATTGAGCGCGCGATTGCAAAAGGCTCCGGCCACGGGCAACACGGCGCATGCCAATTGGAAGCGATTCGCTACGAGGGTTACGCACCTGGAGGAGTCGCGATTCTCGTGGAAACTCTCACAGACAATCGCAATCGCACAGCCGCAGAGCTGCGCCTGACCTTCAATAAACACGGCGGCAAGCTCGGCGAAAGCGGCTGCGTGGCGTACTTATTTCAGCAACGCAGCGAAGTGTATTTGAGTGCGCAGACTGCGCAAGGCGGGGGCAAGTTTTCAGAAGATGCACTACTAGAAAGCCTGATCGAACTTGAAGCTGATGGCTATCAATTGATCGACGATGGTGCTTTGGTGTATGGACCTTTTGAAGCGCTAGAAGCCCTACAAGCTGGGCTTAGGGATCAAGGTTGGACTGTTGAGGGCTGGGTACACTGCTGGAGACCACTCACAACTATCAGCCAAACAGACGAGGCAACCAGCGAACAATGTCTCCAATTGCTGGATGCACTTGATCACCTGGACGATGTGAATAACATCAGTTCAAATCTTGAGTAAGCGATGAAATAATTACAGCCTTAACAACAGAGCCCTACGCCACATTTTCAATGCATTTAATATCGCCGGAGCATATACTTCAATAAGAACATTTCGAATTAATTACACCTAGGCTCTTGTCATAGTCTCTTAAAAGCACTTCAATATCCATAGCCAAACATCAAAGATCGAGCGTGATAGACCAGCCAGAAACAATACCTATACAGGCGAAACCAAGCAAAGAGAATGCAAAGCAAAAGCCAGCAACCAAAATTCATACAGCCCGTCAAAATAGCCAAGCATGACTTCCATCCCTCCTCAGTCGCATGACAATTATAATTTACTTTATAACTACCATCCAAAACAAATTATAACAGCAAAACTGACCAAGCAAGCCGCGAGCATCAATCAGACGAATTAGCCGACTCTGACTTAACAATAGACCTCGAATAGGTAATTGCAAAGTATTTTTGAATCTAATATATAATCGACTTTTCACCCTTAATTACTACGTCTTTCCTTCGGACCCAATTACAAGTTGAATTTCCATCAGGCATCTAATAACTGCAACTTTTAACTATCGTTTTTAACTCAACCAGCAACTTAAACTTAAGGCCAAGTATTTGTTGCAATCTGCTGCAAACATTATCTATCTATCAAGAGCTGCTTGATCTACCCAAAGTGAAACCCGAGGATGATTGCGCAACCAACTGGCCGGCAACTGATCACTACATGGCGACTCAAGCAATTGCTTGAGGATCTCTGCCTTGGCTTTACCAGTCACAATCAGATAAATCTCATCAGCCGCAAGAATTTCTCGCAGGCCAAGCGTGAGTGCCTGAGATGGCACCTGGCTGGGATCACCATCAAAAGCAGCTGCATTCTGTTGCTGGGTGGACTCCGACAACGACACCACCCGACAAGAGGCATCAGGGCCGCAGGGAGGCTCATTGAAGCCCACATGGCCATTACTCCCTAGGCCCAACAGCTGCACACCAACACCACCAAAGCTCTGCAACTGATCCGCATAGCGGCAAGCCTGCTGCTCTGGATCAGCCGCCCTTCCATCGGGAAGATGCACCTGCTCCGCAGTTAACTGCAAAGGCTCTCCAAGATGACGCGCCATATAGGCCGCAAAGCTGCGCCTATCAGTTGCCCCCAAGCCCACGTACTCATCGAGATTGAAGCTGCACCACCCCTGACGCAAATCCTCCCGCTCATCAGCTGGCCAACGCTGCACACGGGCCACCAGTTCGACATAGATGGGCACCATCGTGCGCCCAGTGGCCAAACCAAGCGGCTTAGGGGCCTTTTCCCCCAACCGCTGCTGTAGGCGCTCCTCAAGGGCATCAACAACTGCATCCACAAGGCTTGGCAGGTCATGCCGCACCGTGATCGTGCTCGCGAACCCTTGCTCAGAGGCGACAGAAGGCCGCAAAGATTTCAATCAGCTCGCTCCCATCGTCTCAACCCCTTCAGGCTGACCAGAGCGCAGCAGAAGGGCCAAAGAGGGGTTTTGTAGCTGCCGATAGGGAACAATCTCAGCGCCTCGGTAGTAGTGATTGAGGATTTGGCGGAAATCTGCACCCCTTTGCGCCAGGCCATGGGCACCCCACTGACTCATGCCAACGCCATGACCAAAACCCTTGCCAGTAGCAAGCAACATCAACGGCTTACGAGGCGGACGTTGCGTTGAGCGAACAGATAGAGGCGGCAACGGCGGCGGCGGACTCAGACCAAGGGAACCGACGTTTGCACTGATGCTGGTAGCAAGCACGGTCTCACCTGTTGCTCCATCACGCCAAGACCCCATCAACTGCGTTCGATGGCCAGAAGTTGAGCGTGATCCAAGGCTGTGGGCAAACCGTGAATGCAGAGCACCTGAAACAGGTGGCACAGACTTCGAAGCAAGCATTTCAAAACGCACCCAGGTGCTTTTCAAGCCCAAACGACGGCGGAGATCCTTGCCACTGAGTACCAGATCACCACGAGGCCCTCGCACACGAGCCTTAAGAATTCTGCCCGTGTCAGTGGTGCGCAGCACCTCAATGCTGCTCAATCCACCAGTTTCACGAAACGCTACTAGCAGCTGATGAGGTTCAAACCACACATCCCACTGATGTGCAGGGCTGTGTTGATCGTGATCCGGCACGCTGATCAGATAAGGCAGCTGTTTTGTCCATACCGCCCCGCTGGCTTCTGTTGCACCCCCAGAGCTGCTGTGAAAGACAGCATCGATCAACTTGCCGCCATAGGCCAATACCAACGAATGGGTGCTTTCGACCGCCTTCAGGGTGTTAGCGGTTTCAGATTCCACTCCGCGATACACCTGACTGGAAACGGTGGCCTTTACGTCAAAACCACCTGCTTTGCCATGCTGAGCTAGGGCATAGGTGCGAGCGGCCACCGCCTGTGCCTGAAGTGCAGCCAGCGGCCAAGATTCCGGCATCTCACTGCCAACCACACTGACTAGGTAGTCCTCAACGCGGAGGTGGTTGACCACCTGCAAACCCGCACCAACAGATCGAACCCTCAACTCACCGCGATAACGACGCCTGCCCAGCCATATCCCACGTTTGTCCTCACTGCGAACCCTTATCTCACTCCCTAATGCAAGGGAAGCCCGTACTCGCGAACGCCCCTCAAGAGTCAACTGCAGCTGCCCATGCTGCTTGCGAACCGATAGAGCCTTAAGCCTCTGCTCACCAGAACCCAAGCCTGTAACAAACAAAGGCTGCTCAGCATCAGCCCGCAGCCGTAGCTCCAATGCTTCCATCACCAGCACCCGCATCACCGGCTCCTGGGCAGCAATCACCTGGGCAGCGGGGCTGGCGATCAACCCGCCAACCAACCCCAAAGCCCATATCGGCGATGCCAGACCCAATCAACCTGTTCAACGAGGCAGTTCAGTGTGCCCCGATGAAAGCGACTAGGCCAGAGGGGCTAACCCCAGCCATGGCAGCATGGTCTTTGGCAGTACAAGACCGTGCAGGTCACCTTTCTCGGCACCAGCTCGGGCGTACCAACACGAGCCCGCAACGTTTCTGCAGTGGCCCTGCGGCTGCCGCAACGTGCCGAGTTGTGGCTATTTGATTGCGGAGAAGGCACCCAGCACCAATTCATACGCAGTGACCTACGTCTTTCCCAACTAAGGCGGGTGTTCATCACCCATATGCATGGCGACCATGTTTTTGGTCTGCCCGGTCTTTTGGCCAGCCTCGGTCTAGCTGGCAATAGCAAGGGAGTTGATCTCTACGGCCCTGATCCCCTTGAAAACTACCTGCAAGGCGTGTTGCGCAATAGCTCCACGAGGATCGGATACCCCCTCAAAGTGCATCGCGTGCAAGAAGCCGCGAATCAGCACATGGTTTTGTTTGAGGACAAAGACATCCTGGTGCGCTGCACCACGCTCACCCATCGAGTGCCGGCTTACGCCTATCGAATAGAGCAAAAACCTAGACCAGGCCATTTCGATCTAGAGCAAGCCCAGGCCCTAAACATTCCACCAGGCCCTATCTATGCCGCGCTGAAACGCGGTGAAAATGTGCACCTTGATGATGGTCGCGTAATTGATGGCCGCGAATTCTGCGGACCGGATCGCCCCGGAGCAAGCATCGTTTACTGCACCGATACGGTGTTTTCCGAGGCTGCTGTTGCTCTAGCTAAAGGCGCGGACCTTCTGATTCATGAAGCAACCTTCGCCCATGCAGAAGCCGAAATGGCTTACCAGCGACAACACTCCACCAGCACCATGGCAGCCCAGACAGCCGCTGAAGCAGGAGTGGGTCAGCTAGTGCTGACTCACCTCAGTCCTCGCTATGCCCCAGGCAATCCGCTCACACCAAATGACCTGCTGAAAGAGGCTCAATCGATCTTCCCAAACACCATCCTTGCCAAGGATTTCCTCAGCCTTGAGGTTGCTCCAAGCTGCAACAGTTCTTGATTACAAGCGTTTTAGATCCCGCTCCGTGATACAAAATGTTGTCGCTTCTGTCAGTATCTGGCGTCTTACATGGCCTCTCTCTTTGTATCCCTGGGACGGTCCCTGGTCAAACTATTGATCGTTTTGCCCGTATTAATTGGCCTGAGCATCAGCTCTCCAGCCATGGCTGCCCAATGGGATGCCGAGACTCTCACCGTTCCCGCAAGCCCAGGCGGACAACAGGTGACCTTCAGCGAGGCAGACATCAAGGCAGGCAGCAAGCTGTTCAAAGGCAACTGCGGCACCTGCCATAACGCTGGCATCACTAAGACCAATCAAAACGTTGGTCTCGACCCTGAAACTCTTGCGCTGGCAACACCTGCCCGTGACAACGTTGATGCCTTAGTCGCCTTCATGAAGGATCCTTCGTCCTTTGACGGCGAATACAGCATTGCTGACACCCACCCCAGCACAAGCAGCAGTGACATCTTTGTTCAGATGCGCAATCTCAACGACGATGAACTCAGCCAAATAGCTGGTTATATCCTCACCGCTCCGAAGGTGATGGGTCCCAACCAGTGGGGCGGTGGAAAGATCTACTTCTAGATCCCGTAGATCCCGCTCAAGAATCTAAAAAAGGATCTCAGCCAATGCTGGGGTCCTTTTTTATGCAGAAATCGAGCCTGGCAGGAGATTTGTGGGGTGCTTCGAATGTGGCTTACGGCTATACCACCACTCCTGCAGACACGGTGTAAAACGCTGAGAGAAGAGTGTAAGTACGGTGGATGTGGGCTTGGAGCCTGGCTGTAGCAGCTCTACCGCATAGGAAGGGCAACGCCGGGCTGCTAAATCAGCAACAAAACGACTACCCACGCGCCGCCAACTTGGCTCCCTAGTCCGCCAGGCAAGCCGAGAACAAGGCCACGGCAGTTCCTGGCGATCAAACAAACGACAACAAGGGCCGATCACACGAAAGCTGTATTGCCCACCAGGGCTGGTATTTATGCTGCCGTGCTCAAGCAGAACATCGACATCAGCTCTGGCAAGGACCACAGAAATCCGATTTACAACAGAGCAATCACCGTCGCCAAGACAGCAAAAAGCCACCTGCTGAGGGTGGCTGATGAGATCTCGACCCGCAAGACCTGGTCAAAAGCTGACGAATGCCTTAAAGGCTAATAAAGCTCTTCTTCAGCATGGGTCTTGATGGTGCAGTCAGAGGTTGGATAGGCGACGCAGGTCAGCACAAAGCCAGCCTCCAGCTGATCATCGTCAAGGAAACTCTGATCAGATTGGTCCACTGAACCAGATGTGATCTTACCTGCACATGTGGAACAAGCACCGGCACGACAGGAGAAAGGCAGATCGATGCCCTGCTCTTCTGCAGCATCGAGGATGTAGCAATCATCAGCGACCTCAATGGTCTTGTTCAGGCCCTCTGACTGACTTGTCAGGGTGACTTTATAGGAAGCCATGGAATGGATGGAAACGCATAGAAATCCAGAAGTAGGAACCCCTGGATCGCTCCTTCTTACACCGGATAAGCACAATTGCAGAGTGTTCTTGCCGGCTACCGGGTCAAGGCCAATCAAACAACGGCCACTGATAACTTTAGCTTATGGATTTTTCTGCCAACGTCAGCTTCTGCAAACATCTAATAATCCCCAGCGACCCTGCGCAGTTAGATGGCTCACGCGCCATCCCAGCGCCTCCAAAACAGCCGTGAGCCTTGGCGCCTGATCCACAAGCAAACCACTTAGCAAAGCTCGGCCCTTAAAGCTCAACAACCGATCAAAGCTTGGTGCTAAGGCCTCAATCACAGGCGCCAGGATGTTACAAAGAAGTAGATCGGCAACTTCTCCCTGCAGCAGTGATTCCAGGACGTCCACTGAGCCGAGGGCGACCCGTAAATGCTCTGAATTGAGACCATTGAGCGCTGCATTCTCTCTCGAGGCTGATACCGCCAAGGAATCGGTGTCAGCAGCCACTACCTGCCTAGCTCCAAGGCCAATTGCTGCTAAGCCCAGCACCCCACTGCCACAGCCAAGATCCGCCACCATCAAACCCTGAGGGGGATGCCTCTCCAACGCCTCCAGGCAAAGGCGAGTAGTTGGGTGACTACCAGTGCCAAAAGCACTACCAGGATCGATGCGTAGAACCAAGCGATCGCTGTGCTCCTGCGGTACGTCCAACCAAGCAGGCAAGATCAATAAATGCTGCCCAACCGGGTCGGGTTGCCAATGTTTTTTCCAACTCAAGCTCCAGTCTTCATCTGCAACCTGGCACCAAATAGGGGAGGCCAATGTGAGTCCAAAGGTTTCTGCTAAAGGCCTCAGGCTGACCACCAGCTGTTCTCTATCCGAATCAGACCACTCAGAAGACGGCAACCATGCCAACAGAGTTCGTTCAGCAGGCCTCTCTGGTAGATGTTGCAGAGCAACTCGATATAAGCCCAGATCTGTGAGTTTCCAGAGCAGCGACTCTTCCAATTCATCGGTAATGGGCAGCTCAAGACGCCACCAAAGAAGAGGCGAAACAGAATTCATTGCACCAACATTGATCAGAGAGTGACCGGATGAGCCTCCTGAATACCATTGATTTGATGAATGGTGGCCAGCAAGCTGGGCGGGATTGGATCGTCGATGCTGAGCACCATCACCGCATCGCCGCGCACTATGCGTCTACCCACCTGCATCGAGGCGATGTTTACGTTGTGCTCGCCAAGCACTGAGCCCAGGTTGCCAATGATCCCTGGCATATCCCGGTGCCTGGTGAACAGCATATGTCGACTGGGCGGCACGTTTACCGGGAATTCATCGATGGTCGTGATGCGCAGATCACCGTCAGCGAATACTGCACCAGTCACACTGTGACCACCCTGATCACCACGAGTAGTTAGTTGCAAGGACCCACCGGCAAAATCCTTGCTTGTGTCGTCTTTCACCTCAAGTACACGAATGCCACGGCCTTTAGCTTCTAAGGAGGCATTCACATAATTAATTCGATCACCAAGAGCACTTGTCAACAAGCCCTTTAAAGCGGCAATCACCAGGGGCTGAGAAGGATGTTGAGCGAACTCCCCTTGAAGGCGAACTTCAAGCTCCTGCAATTGCCCACCAGAAAGCTGGCTGACTAACAGCCCCAGAGTCTCGGCTAACTGCAAATGAGGCTTTAGCCGCTCCATGATCTCAGCACTAAGGCCAGGGATGTTGACTGCACTACGAGCAGGTAAGCCGAGAAGTACATCGCGAATCTGCTCAGCGACATCAACAGCCACGTTCTCCTGTGCCTCCGCAGTAGAAGCACCCAGATGAGGCGTAAGAATCAATCTCTCCTTCACAGAGCGCAACGGCGAATCTGCGGCCAGGGGTTCTTTGGCGTAAACATCTAAAGCCGCTCCACCAATCACTCCTTTAGACACGGCCTCTGCCAGAGCCGATTCATCAACAATGCCACCGCGGGCACAATTCACCAGCCGTGCTGTGGACTTCATCTTGGCCAGCAATGCAGCATTTACCAAGTTCTCCGTATCAGGAGTGCGCGGCAGGTGCAATGTGACGTAATCGGCCTGCTCAAAAAGGCCATCCAAGTTGACTAGTCGTACCTGCATCTGTTGGGCGCGATCAGCAGAGATGAAAGGGTCGTAACCGATTACTTCCATGCCCATGGCATTAGCGACTCGAGCCACGTGGGAACCGATTTTGCCTAACCCAACTACGCCGAGAACTTTCTTATAAAGCTCATTACCTACATATTTCTTGCGATCCCAGCCCCCAGCAATAGTGCTGGCATGAGCCTGAGGGACATGGCGAGAAAGCGATAGCAATAAAGCCAGCGCATGTTCAGCCGCTGCAATGGTGTTGCCCTCCGGTGAATTCACCACCAGAACACCCCGTTCGGTGGCTGTCGGCACATCGACATTGTCGACACCAACGCCAGCGCGACCAATAATGCGCAAACGTTCAGCCGCCTTGATCACATCCGCCGTCACCTGAGTACCAGAACGGATCATCAAGGCGTCATAGTCACCAATAATTCCCTTAAGTTCCTCCTGCGACAATCCAGCACGCTGATCTACCTGTGCCACTTGAGTGAGGATGTCAATCCCCGACTGGTCAATAGGATCTGAAACCAGAACTTTCGTCATGAACAGGCAGGAAACTGCAGCACGGCACTGTAGAGATCTACATGCACCAAGCCCTATAGACCACAGAACAGGGTTCAGAATTCAAACTATTGAGGAGTGGCTGCATGGCTGTTTGCGTTCTTGTTCTCGCCGAAAGAGATCCGGCTGATCAATTGAATCAACAACTAAGGGCAGCAGAAACTCCCCTAGAACGTTGTCAGTTATTACAGCCCGCAAGCTCACCGACAACCAAAACCGAGCCAGCAGAGCTGAATATCAAGGGTGATGAAGACACCCTTCCATTAACAGACATCGACTCGGTCGAGATGCTTAGCCCAAAGCTGGCACGCAAAATCCGCCAGAAACGCATGACCTACTGGTTGTTGCCCTTTGGCTTCTTTACCGGTATCGCCATGACGTTAATGACGGATATGGACACCTTTGCCCGCTACGGCAGCTTGGGTGCATCACTGATCGGCGGCCTACTGGGCCTGATTTCAGGTTGGATGGGAAGTTATGCATCCGCCATGAGTGTAAAAATCGAGAATTACGATGACGTGCGCATCTTGCGCAATCGCCATGAGCAAGGTCGCTGGCTGCTGCTGCTGGAGACACCTATGGGTACCGATTTACCTTGGAAATTGCTACGAGAAGCAAATCCTCTCGAGATCACGAGGTTGAGCGAATTGTGATGTTGCCCAGGCAACAGCTGCTCAAAGATTGCAAGGATCCAAGTGGAATGGAGAGCCTACTGAGACAGGCAGACGAGGTGCTACGCACATGGCAGCCCAGCTGGAGTCCTTTTATTTCCGCCCCACTGCAGGAGGAAGCACTAAGGGTGTTGAGGCCCCTCACTGATCTGCAATGGCAGGCTGATGGTGGCCATCCCAACGCTGAACGCCAAAGGCTTCGCTGCAGCCGTTGTGAAGATGACACCCACACATCTTCATCAGCAGCCCCAATCCATGGGCTGCTGTTAGAAGGCAACTTCCTGTTTGATCCCGTCAGCCCAACTGACATTCTCAAGGCCCTAGAGGCCATCGGAGCTCAACAGCAAGACTTGGGGGACATCTGGGTCCGTGGCGACAGAGGCGCTCAAGCACTTTGCACCCCCGAGTTAGCCGCAAAGCTCAATGGCTGCTACTGCAAAGTGCGAGAGGTGGAAATCAACTGTGAAGCCGTAGCTGTAGATCTACTGCAACCACCAAGCCAACGGCTAAAGCGCCGACTTAGCAGCGTAGAAGCCTCCTGCCGGCTAGATGCAATCGCCTCAGCAGGCTTCGGCCTATCGCGAGCAAAGATCGTGAATCAAATCAAAGAGGGTCGTCTTCGCCTCAACTGGGAACCAATAAGGCAAACAAGCCGAGCCCTTTTGGTAGGTGATCGCCTGCAACTTCAGGATCGAGGCACGCTAGAGGTGCTCGCGCTGGAGATGACCAAGCGTCAACGCTGGCGGGTTGAAATGCTGCGTCGCTAAAGCTTCGTATCCGTAGGCTGCTAGCTTCGCTGCTTACAAAACAGCCGCTCAAACCTCATCTGAAAGAAGGGCCACGCGGGCGATTAGCTCAGAGGTAGAGCACTACCTTGACACGGTAGGAGTCACTGGTTCGATTCCAGTATCGCCCACTCCCCTTACAGAAACAGGAATCATTAATGGCACGCACTGTGGTCGTGGGGCTTGGACGCTCCGGCATCGGTGCGGCACGACTGCTACAAGCAGAAGGGCATCAAGTAACAGTTTTTGAGCGCGGTATCGAGTCCAACCTCCAGGCCTTGGCAGCGGACCTTCGTCTACAAGGCATTGATGTGGAGCTAGGGAAGCCCATGGAGATCGCTAGCTTCAACCCCTGGCTTGATCAACTTGATGCTGTGGTGATCAGCCCTGGCATCGCCTGGGATCACCCCACACTGACTGAACTACGCCAACGCGGCATCAACATCCTTGGGGAGGTGGCAGTTGCCTGGCGAAACCTAAACGATCTGCCATGGATCGCGATTACCGGCACAAATGGCAAAACAACCGTTACTCACCTGCTCAATCATGTGCTTGAAAGCAATGGCCTCAGGGCACCAATGGCAGGCAATGTTGGCCATGCCGCGGCCGAAATCGCACTGAGCTGGCGACAAGCAAAAGGGCAGCGGCCCGACTGGTTGGTAATGGAACTCAGCAGCTACCAAATAGAAGCTGCCCCTGAAATTGCCCCACACATAGGTATCTGGACAAACCTCACACCCGACCACCTCGAACGCCACGGCACCCTCGACGCTTACCGAAAGATCAAGCGTGGCCTACTGGAGCGCTCCAAAGTCCGCATCTTCAATGGCGATGATCCCGATCTGGGCAGCCAAAGATCCAGCTGGGACCATGGGCTGTGGGTGAGCAGCGAAGGACCTGGTAGTGCAAATCATCCCGCCGACCTTTGGATTGACGCCGAAGGGCTGGTTAGGGAACCACAAGGAGCACTCTTTGCTGCTTCGGCTCTGGCCATGCCTGGGCAGCACAATCTTCAAAATTTGCTGATGGTGACAGCCGCGGCCCGGCAAACGGGTTTACCAGCACAGGCCATCGAAGCCAGCCTGCGCTCGTTCCCAGGCGTGCCTCACCGGCTTGAGCTACTAGGGCAGGTGCAGGGAATAAGCGTTTTCAACGACAGCAAGGCCACGAACTATGACGCCGCCTGCGTGGGCCTAAAGGCCGTTCCTGCACCTGCCGTTGTGCTTGCTGGTGGGCAAACCAAACAAGGCGATGCATCCAGTTGGCTAAAGCAACTGAAGCAAAGCGCATCGAGCGTGGTGTTGTTTGGCAGCGGCGCTGCTGAACTACAAGTATTAATCGAAGCCTGTGGCTTCAAGGGAGACCTGATCTGCTGCGATGACCTAAATCAAGCCGTCAACCTGGCGATTCCTCTTGGCCTCAAGCAACAAGCGGCCAGCTTGTTGCTCTCTCCAGCCTGCGCAAGTTTTGATCAATACCAAGACTTCGAAGCCCGCGGCGAGCATTTACGCAGCCTAATCAAGCCATATTTAAGATCCTAATCGCTACCAAATGGGCGTACCTTGGACGTAGTGCAACCCAAGATACTCTTCCCTTGCTTTGACAACTAAATCTATTTTAGCGCAACAAAAAAGCTAAACAATTGATTCAACCACTTGAAGAACTAACCGTTCAGACAGAATTTACAGACAGCCAAATATCCCGACAAGCCCATCTTATCCACAGTAAATTCTCGCATTTATTTTTACAAAACACCTTATGTCAATTTCCCAATTGAGCCAAAATCAGGGCAACGCTCTAAAAGGGTATTGTTTAATCATTTCCCAAGGCTACATGAAAACAAGCAGCTAACGAAGGCCTCAACAAGCCAAGTCAATAAAAAATATTCGCAAGATCAGTTCTGCTTGGCTTAATGGCGGGAGCGCATGTTTAGGCCCAATCCTCTCAACTATTCATGTCCAACTGGAGCAACTCTCTAGCTATCTGTCTTATCATTTACGCCTATTCAGATTTCAACAACGCCGAACCAAATCGCCTCATATGACAACACGCAACTACTGGTTGATGAAAAGTGAGCCTGATGCCTATGGAATCGACCAGCTCAAGCAAGAAGGCAGCACACTCTGGGATGGGATTCGTAACTACCAGGCCCGCAACTTCATGCGATCAATGGTCGTTGGTGATCGTGCATTCTTTTATCACTCGAACTGCAAGCCCCCAGGAATCGTGGGGCTAATGGAAGTAACGGAAACAAGAATCATTGACCCAACCCAGTTTGATGCAAAGGCGAAGTACTACGACCCAAATTCAAAACAAGACAAACCACGTTGGGACTGCGTTCAACTGCGTTACCTCGGATGTTTTAACGAGCTGCTGAGCCTGGAAAAACTACGTGATAGATACAGCGCAGAAGAGCTGCCGGTAGTTCGTAAAGGCAATCGCCTCTCAATCCTGCCGGTACCCAAAAGCACGGCAACAAATCTGTTGCAATGGCTTGGGCCACTCAACTAACCCTTTACAAAGCCCCCTCAAGCTGGCAGCGCTGTCGCTAGTTCGAAAGTCGTAAAAAAATAATCGCCGCAATCACCAGTCACAAACCCTGCATCATGGAATCGCTACGGAACATATTGCCCACGTAAAGACGGGTTAGCTCTCTTGAATCCATACCGTTTTGCACAAGAAAGCCAGCCAGAGCAGCCTTGATTAATCGGTACTGATCCCAATTGGGGCACTTCTCAATGAAACCAGTCATCGCCTCTTGCAAATCCACAGGCAACTCAGCCTGGAAGCTGACGACGCCATCAACAACCTCATCATCAACAACCTCCTCACCAACAGCCTGTTGAACTGTCAGCGGCGCCTCTATCGCCACTTCTAGCTCAGCCTCTTTGACATCCCCCACTGAGATCTCGTATGCGTTGAATGACACCAGTTCTCCACATCTCGACCCTGCAAGTCAAGACCCCGCTCAAAAGCACATCCCAACCCGTCTCACAATGAGAACGATGGCCTGACAGCCTTCCAGGGAGAGGGCCTCAGTATTTAATCGCCACAGGACTCACGAGCGATCTGCGTCAAGGGGGCATCCAACTCAAAAACACTTTTCCACATGTTTTAGTGGCAGAGATGGTCAAAGCTTGCAAGCTGTGGAAAAGCTGTGCATTACCTTGCGCAAGACCGGGGAAAGATCAATCCCGCCCTATCGATCAGCCTCTCTAATCATTGATCAGAATCCCAGGCGGTTCTCATCGCTGCTGCCATTGCCTGTGCAGCAGGTGCTGGCCAGTGCCCTTCAACCCCTCGGGCACTCTCGCCATCACCCTGTAAAACCACCTGGAGGCTCCAGTCATGGCGATCACCATCCAGGCAAGCCCACCATGACTGGCGTTCCATCTCTAAGCAGACAGATTCCTCTGCAAGCAACTGAGTAACAAGCTGCTGATGCTGATCCGTGAGCTCAACGATCAGAGCCATCAAAAGCTTCCATTCAGCTTGAGTGAGCTCAACAGCCCAACTTTCTCCTCCTATTAACACAGGGAAGGCTGTCCTGGCAGGGTCCCTAGCGAGTCGCCAGCCAGCCCCCTCCTTTTGAATCATGGCCTCAGCCAGGCAACAAATCCGGTTGGTCCTGCTCGTCACTGAGTTCAACGATGGCCCGCTGAACTGGCTTCACGCTCGATTCCTCTAGCAGGCCATCAAAATCATCGAAGCGTCGCTGCTTAGCGCGAAATGCAATCCGCACTGTTGTTAGGTAGCGATTAGTCGACTTACGGATAAGGCTCTCCCCGCGCTTAGCCAGGTCTTTGGGATCCACGCCAGATGTGATCACAGAAACTTCTCTAATAGCTATTTCAGTTCAGTTTAGGCGAGCGCTAAGCAAATAGATCACTGTGAAACGGCACCTCCATCGGATAGGTCCGCTGCAGGGAACCCGGCACCCGCAAGACAATCTGTCGACCAAGCCCCAAAGCAGCCAAAGGAGGCCTCAGATATTTCAGTAAGGCACTGACTTCTTCTAGATGCTCTTGATCAACACACTCAATGCGGATACTCCCCCAACTACGAGACATGCGGCAATCGAGCAACGGTTCCAGCTCTGCCTCGATGCACGAGTCCTCTCGATAAAAAGAGAGCACCAGGCGCTGCAACCGGTCCATCATGATTTCCTCTTAGCCTCCTTATCACCACAACCTGGCCATAACAATGGACATGCCCCCAGAGGGCGCAGGAAAGCTTCAGATTTCCCCACAACAATTCGGCACCCTTGCGATCGACCTCGGAAGCACCACCACGGTTGTTGCCTTCCAATCTGAACATGCTGAGAAGCCTCAACTACTTGATCTACCACCAATCAGCCGTCGCTGCGGTGAAGTACCCAGCCTGATCTGGGCCTACCAAGCCAAGGACTCCAACCCTCTAGTCGGCCAGCAAGTGCACGATGCAGATCTGGCAGGCCAAGACCACCAAAACCTAAGCAAAGACTTCAAACGCTCGATAGGAGCCCCAGCTCCCCATCGAACTAGTCGCGATGGATCTGGGCTTACCCCAGAACAGGCCGGGGAGCTCTTGCTGCAACAGATCTGGCAGCGACTCCCCCCCCATATTGAGGTGCAGCGCCTTGTGCTCACAGCACCAGTGGAAAGTTACCGCGCTTACAAGCTCTGGCTGAATCAAGTCTGCACAACACTGCCGGTCGATGAAATCGCCCTGGTTGACGAACCCACGGCCGCCGCCATGGGTGCCGGCCTGCCACCAGGGTCCAAGCTGCTAGTGATGGACCTAGGTGGTTGCACCATTGACCTTTCCCTAGTGGCGCTAGAAGGCGGTGAAGGACGCTCTGGCCCAATCGCCCAGTTAGTCAGATTCGCCGGTAAAGATCTCCAGGACAGCAGTAAACAGACCCTTCGTTGCGCACGGGTACTCGGCAAGGCGGGGCTGAAGCTAGGTGGACGGGATCTGGATCATTGGATTGTCAATCATCTCTATCCCGATGTTCCCCTCTCAGAAGCACTGCTAAACAGCGCAGAACGTCTTAAGTGCCGCCTTAGTGAGGATGGGCTTAAGGATGATCAAAGCCAGCTGGAGATTGCCGTCGAGCCAGGAGGCAATCAAATACTTCCTCTGCGACTCTGTCGCCGGGAACTAGAGCAGCTCCTAATCAGCAGAGGCTTGCTAAACAGCCTCGCCAGACTGCTTGAGCGAACTCTGGCCAAAGGAAAAGCCAATGGTTGCGACCTCAAAGACCTTAAAGGCGTAGTAGCCGTTGGTGGAGGAGCACAAATCCCCTTAGTTCGTCGTTGGTTGCAGCAACAAACTCAGCCAGCCCAACTGCTAACACCTCCACCAATAGAAGCCGTAGCTGTAGGAGCCTTGCAACTCACACCGGGGGTCAAAGTTCGCGATCTGCTACACCACGGCGTATCTCTGCGCTGCTGGGACCAAAGAAGCAAGCGACATCATTGGCATCCGCTATTTGTCGCCGGGCAGCCCTGGCCAACAACAAACCCGCTTGAACTAGTACTAGCCGCCAGCCAGGTCGATCAACTGCAGCTGGAGGTGGTGCTTGGTGAGCCGGACAGCCAAGAGAGTCATGAAGTGATCTACATCGATGGCATACCGACCCTGCAAGCAAGCTCAGCTGAACGTCGAATCGATCACTGGCCTGATAACTGCAACCCCACCTCCCTTGCACTGAATCCACCCGGGCAGCCAGGGCAAGACTGCCTGAAGCTGCAGTTCAGCATCGACGACAACGCTCAACTGCAGATGGAAGGGATAGATCTCCGCAGCGGCGAGCGGCTGAACAAGCAAAAGCTGGGCAGCGTGCGATAGCCGTTCTATCCACACCAACCTCAAAGCAGTCAAAAGGCAAGGCGAGCTTTGGCTGACCTGATCTCTGACATAAATACAAAAGGCACCGATGCATTGACGCTGCTCTCAGCAGCTCGCCATGTATGCCTTAAACAGATAACTGGCGCAAATAGACACCCTCTTCTCCATCCACATCGGCAAGGCGCAATTCAATACTTTCAGTACGACGTGTCGGCACTTTGCGACCACAGAAATCAGGCTGGATCGGTACTTCCCGGTGGCCACGATCCACCATCACCAACAACATCACCCGCTGAGGCCTCCCCCAAGCCTGAAGAGCCTCAAGGGCAGCACGCACGGTGCGGCCGGTAAAAATCACATCATCAACCAATACAACCTGTCTACCCTCAACGCTGGTGGGGAGATTGGTGGGTTGCACCATTCGAGTACCGACCCGACCAAGATCATCGCGATGGAAAGTGGGATCCAGGCTTCCCTGGGCAATTTTTTGACCAGAAAGTGTCTCCAACTCTCTTGCAATTGCAAGAGAAAGCTGCACCCCTCGAGTAGGAATCCCCAAAAGCAGCAGCTCCTGGCTATTGGGTACCGACTCGAGCACTTGAGAGGCAAGGCGCGACAAGGTGCGACCAAGCTCCTGAGCCGACAGGATCTCCACCCGTTCGTCACTGCCGCTGTTGATCATGGGAGTGAGTATTAGCAGCTGAGTGTATGCCGATCCTCTTGGGACTCCAAGTGCAAGGGATGCGTAAAAGCTGACGCAAGTCGGCACAAATGCGACCCAAGCCCCGAGACGAAGTAAATTGACTATTGGGAAGGCCTTAAGAAGGAATAGTCGCGTGTGAGCATGCCTAGCAGCAGTTCCGGAGACTCAAGGCATTTCGGCCGGGTCGCGCCTGTAGTGCTGGCGATCCTTGATGGCTGGGGGCATCGGGAGGATAGAGAGCACAACGCCATCCGTTGCGCCGAAACTCCAATCATGGATGCCCTTTGGCATGCCTACCCCCACACCCTGATCGAAGCCAGTGGTGCCGCTGTCGGGCTACCTGACAACCAAATGGGCAATTCCGAAGTTGGTCATCTAACTATCGGTGCAGGCCGGGTAATTCGTCAGGAACTAGTACGCATCAGTGAAACCGTACGAGCTGGAAAGCTTGGGCAGACCCCTGCCCTGATCGAGCTAGCCGAACGGTTGCAGCACTCTGGTGGCACACTTCACCTATTAGGACTCTGCTCCGACGGGGGGGTACACAGCCATATAGATCATCTCTGTGGGCTTTTGCACTGGGCGGCCGCCGTTGGCCTCAAGAAGGTAACGGTGCACGTGATCACCGATGGACGAGATACACCGACTCAAAGTGCAGGAAAGTACCTAGAACAAATTGAAGACGCCATCAGCGCCAGTGGGGTCGGGGAACTAGCAAGCATCTGTGGCCGTTACTGGGCCATGGACCGCGACCACCGCTGGGAACGTACGGTCAAGGCTTATGACCTGCTCACCAGCCCGGAGCAGTCGCTCAGCGAGAACTGTGCAACAGATGTACTAAGCGAAAGTTATGCCGCAGGTACCACCGATGAATTTCTTGAGCCAACACGACTAACCAACAATTGCCTCAAAGATGGCGATGGTCTGGTGATGTTCAACTTCCGACCTGATCGCGCCAGGCAATTGGTGCAAGCCCTAACCCTTTCAAACTTCGATAGCTTCCAGCGAAACCATAGTCCCCAGCTGGATGTAGTCACCTTCACTCAGTACGAACAAGATCTACCTGTAGCCATAGCCTTTCCCGCCGAGTCCCTCGACCATCTACTTGGTCAAGTGGTGTCCGAGCATGGCCTGCGCCAATACCGCACTGCAGAAACAGAGAAATATCCCCACGTGACTTATTTCATGAATGGCGGCATCGAACAACCATTGGCTGGAGAAGACCGCCATCTAGTGCCATCACCGCGAGTAGCCACCTACGACCTATCTCCAGCCATGTCTGCAGAGACTCTTACCAAGAGTTGTATTGCATCTATTGAGAGTGGTTTGTATTCACTTGTAGTGATCAACTACGCCAATCCAGATATGGTCGGCCACACCGGCGTGATGGGAGCCGCTCAGGAAGCCATCAAAACTGTGGACAGCTGTATCGGCAAATTGCTGGATGCAACAGGACGGATGGGCGGCACCCTTTTGATAACTGCCGACCATGGCAATGCTGAACTGATGCAGGGATCAGATGGTCAGGCCTGGACGGCTCACACCACCAACCCCGTACCGGTAATCCTGGTAGAAGGTGAGGAACGCAAGCTCGCCGGCTATGGCAATGAGATCCGATTACGTGAAGACGGTGGCCTGGCTGATATCGCACCCACTCTGCTGCAAATACTTTGCTTGCCCAAGCCAGATGCCATGTCTGGCTTGTCGTTGATTCAAGCTATTGAGTCACCAACACTTTCCGCACGACTACCGCAACCGGTCTAAGCGCTGCTTTTAGAACTTTGACGTCAGCATGCAGCCAAATCATCCCTAGACTCATCCGATGACTACCACTATTCTCTCCTGGGTTTGGATCGCTTCTGGCGTTTTATTGATGCTTTTGGTACTGCTGCATAGCCCCAAAGGTGGTGGCATGGGAGGCATATCAGCTAGCGGTAGCTCCAGTTTCACAAGCACCAGCAGTGCTGAAGCAACATTGAACAGGATCACCTGGATATGTCTAGCCGTATTTCTCAGCCTTGCCGTGATTCTCAGCGCCGGCTGGCTCAGCTGAACAGAACTGTATTAGCCATCAATATCACCATCTAGATGCGACAGGACTTGCTAAAAGGCTTCACCGAAAACTTGCTTAAACTTGTCAGCAGCCAAGATCAAGCTCACAAATGACAAGTTCACCAATAACAGGGCCATCGCCTTGTCTATATAAATCAAAGCTCAAGCATTGCACCTAATTGGCCAATAGTTATTCATCGCCAATCGGAAACCAGCAGATGACAACAAAAGGCGCAGTAAATAGATGTCTTGCAAAGTTATGCGAAAAAGTTTTCAAGCACCTATAGCCAGTTGCAGAGTGTCGACAATGCCTTGAGCGCCTGATGAAACTGTTCCTAGAGAATCACAACTCTGCTCAAATCAAGGCACTTAGTGATATCGAAGCCAGGGGAAAAGACTTGTCCCTTCAAATAGGTCACGATCGCATTAGGAGGCATGAACGACTTGCGACAAGCAAGCCCTATCAATTTTTGAACATCCCTAGAGGCAGAGATCTTTTCTGCCGCGAAGGCCAACTAGCTGCAGAAGCCTTGCTGCAAGCAACAACTAGTTGATAACTGCTAACTATTAAGTCGAGACCAAGTAGGCGATAAGATCTCAGGGTGACTGAGTCAAGTTGGCAATATGCGATCCCAGGCATACAAGTGATACAGCCACAAAGCCAAAACAAGGAGCGAGCTCTACTAAATAGGCGTTACAAGCTATAATATAGTTGTCGGCAATGGCGACTTGCTCTACTGATCTCTTATCGACAAGACATCTATCGGAAACCCACAATGGCAAAGGCCCAAGAAGAGCAATCGACAAAGGCTCCAGACGAGAAAATTACAACCGATACAATTATCTTGCTTTTCGTAAGGATTGGATTAATTTTATTTGACGCATTAAAGAAGTTTTTCTCAATCCTTGATGCAGGAATAACAAAAACCGATCCAGCTGAAAACAAACAAATACTGCCGAACAAAAATTCCAATGACAAACTTAAAACAATGCTCAAGAAAGATTTAGTAGAACTAGTAATCGCCTACGAAAAGGAAACAGGGATTGACCATGAGAAAGTTAAATAACTAACCATTTTGGCAATCAATAGCAAAGCCAATCAAGAAGAAAGTTGGCTTACCGAACAGGCCCTACACCTCTTCGGGAGCATTCATCAACAACTACTAATAAGAAACCCTTAGCTCACCCATCGTTTAAAAACAAGTGAACTCAAAAGCAGAAAACCTTGCTAAGTCAATAAGGGAATCCTCTCCTTTATATGATTACTGGAAATCGGAACAAAACGAAGCCGACGAAAAAGAACGATTGTTGAAGGCAAACAGCGAAAGCCCAGCATCATATCTGTTCAAGGCAGAGCCATATAAATGGGAGAACCTATACCAAAGCATCACAAGAGAAATCATCAAAGGCGATAAAGACTCAATAAAAGGGCTGAAAGTATTACTTAGTACAATCAATACCGAAGAAAAAGGCAAATTACTTAAAATACTTGGCAGCAATAAAATCCTTGACGGAGAAACACTTGACCTGATAAGGCACGAGGACATAAAAAAAGCAACAACGAAGAAAAATATATTTAGATTCGCAAGAATACTATTTACAATATTTGTTAATCCATATGGCATCAAATTAAAAGGTGAAAAAAAGCACATTTATGAACGTACTGGCGCGATCATAGCTACATTAAAAAAAACAAAATACTAAAGAACTACTACCTACAAGCCTTTGCATAAAACACAATCTTCAAATTAATTCTCCACAATTAATTCTCAAATCTCAACCATCAAATTCAACCATAAGCACCCTATTTGATCAGCAGCAGCCGGTCTAAATTGCATTGCTCAATCTGCTTACTTAGCCTTCTCCAGCTAATAAAAAACGCCCTTTGAGGGCGCCTTTAGATATTTTCGACGAATATCGGGACCGCGAACAGTCCCGATGTTTTGATCAGTAGTCGAAGTCACCACCCATGCCGCCGCCGCCAGCAGGAGCAGCCTCCTTCTTCTCTGGCATATCAGCAACGATGCACTCAGTGGTAAGCACCATGCCTGCAATCGAAGCAGCATTCTGCAAGCCCGAACGTGTGACCTTGGCGGGATCAACGATGCCTGCAGCCAACATATCGACGTAGTCACCAGTGGCAGCGTTGTAGCCATCACTGATCGGTTTGCTCTTTACGTTCTCAGCGACAACTGCTCCATTTGCACCAGCATTCTCAGCGATGCGCATCAAGGGGGCAGCAAGTGAAGCCTCCACGATGTTGGAGCCGATCAGCTCCTCACCACTGAGGTTGCTATTCGACCATTTCTGCAAAGCAGAAGCAAGATGAGCAAGAGTTGTGCCACCGCCGGGAACGATGCCTTCCTCGACAGCTGCCTTAGTGGCGTTAATGGCGTCCTCAAGACGAAGCTTCTTATCCTTCATCTCTGTTTCGGTGGCTGCACCCACCTTCACAACGGCAACACCACCGGCCAGTTTGGCCAAACGCTCTTGCAGCTTCTCCTTGTCGTAGGTCGAGTCGGTCTCGTCCATCTGCTTCTTGATCTGCTCGCAACGCCCCTTCACAGCCATCTCGTTGCCTTCGGCGACGATGGTGGTGGTGTCCTTATTAATAGTGACGCGACGGGCGGTGCCGAGCATTTCAAGCTTGGCGTTATCCAGCTTGAGACCGGCGTCTTCGGTAATTAACTGACCATTGGTCAGCACTGCCATATCTTCGAGCATGGCCTTACGGCGATCGCCAAAGCCAGGGGCCTTAACTGCCGCAACGTTCAGCACACCACGCAGGCGGTTTACCACCAAAGTGGCGAGAGCTTCCTTCTCAATATCCTCAGCAATGATCAGCAGAGGCTTGCCGGTGCGGGCAATTTGCTCGAGCACGGGCACCAGATCCTGAACCAAGCCGATCTTTTTATCAGTAAGCAGGATGTAGGGCTCATCGAGTACAGCCTCCATTCGCTCGGTGTCGGTGGCGAAATAAGGAGAGATATAGCCCTTGTCGAAGCGCATACCCTCGGTGACCTCCAGTTCGGT
>JASLWC010000090.1 GCA_030741055.1 Prochlorococcaceae cyanobacterium ETNP18_MAG_14
CTTCCGCCACCTGAGCGCTCTCAGTTGCTTGAGACCACAGCATCACTTGATGCGAGGAAGATTCGTTTTGAGATCAATCGCGTCGTGCTTCCCATTGGTGTGCAGGGTCTTTTTGGTTTGATTCGCCATCCAGGTGCTTCTTTAGCAGTGCCTATTACTGACGATGGCCGGGTAGTGGTGCTTCGTCAGTACCGCTTTGCTGTAGCACGCCGAATCCTTGAATTTCCCGCTGGCACCCTTGAGGAGGGAGAAGACCCTCTAGGTTCTATGCAGAGGGAACTGGCTGAGGAGGCTGGCTATAGCGCTGCTCGCTGGGATCCCTTGGGAGAGATGTTGCCTTGCCCTGGTTATTCCGATGAGGTCATTCATCTTTTCTTGGCGCGCGAGCTAACTGCCCTGCTTGAGCGCCCTGCTGGTGATGAAGATGAGGATCTTGAGGTATTGCACATGACCCCAGTTGAGCTTGATCAGTGTTTAGCCAGCGGCGATGAAGCACTCGATGGCAAGAGCATTACTGCTTGGTATCGAGCACGTCAGCTGCTTGGCCTTTGAATGTCATCACGCCATCCTGCTGTTCTCCGCAACTACACGCACTTGAGTTGTTGTTGTTTGAACCATCAGCTTTTGCAATGCAGAGATCACTTGCTGTTGCTGCTCCACGCTTAATTCTGGAAAGATCGGCAAACTCAGCACTTGACTGCAGAGTTGTTCTGTAATTGGCAGACTGCCGGGCCCTTTGCCGAGTGATTCGTAGGCCGGTTGTAGGTGTATTGGGATTGGGTAGTAAATGATCGTGTTGATTCCCTGCTCCTGAAGGTTTTGTTTGAGCCAGTCGCGGCAATGACTGTTTGGCAGGCCATTGTTGTTATTGGTTGTTTCCTTCTCGCATCGCTTATTAGAGCTGGTTTGGCTGCTGGGGCAGCTGGTTACTCGCACTACAAATTGATTCCATCCTTGCTGCATATGTTCTGTCCTCAGTCGATCTGGGAGCTCGAGGCCAGGCAGGTTTGCCAGTAATTCGTGATAGCGCTTTGCGATGGCTTGACGCTTCTCAATCCAGTAAGAAAGCTTTGGTAGCTTCACGTTGAGAACAGTGGCTTGCAGCGCATCTAGTCGGCTGTTGTAGCCCAGTTCTGTGTGCCAGTATCGGCGGGGCATGCCATGTACGGCGAGTTCACGCATGCGTTGAGCAAGTTTTGCGTCATGGGTGGTGACGGCTCCAGCATCACCAGCGGCACCAAGATTTTTTGTGGGGAAGAAGCTGAAGCAGCCCACATCGCCCCAACTGCCAACAGGGCGTCCATTCCAAGCAGCACCACTGGCTTGGGCACAATCTTCAATCACTTTCAGCCCATGCCTTAGGGCTATCTCCATCAGCTGATCCATATTCACGGGCCGGCCGAAAAGATGAACCGGCAGCAGGGCACGAGTGGCCGGGGTTATCGCTGCTTCTATTTGCTCAAGGTTGATTAGATAGCTGTCTGGCTCGACGTCTACAAATACAGGCGTTGCACCTACCGAACTGATTGCTTCTGCGGTTGCAAAAAAGCTGAATGAACAGCTGATTACTTCATCTCCTGCACCGATCCCTAGTGCTCTTAGAGCAAGGATCAGAGCATCGGTACCGCTGTTACAACCCACTGCATAGGGCACACCAACTTCTTTGGCAAAGGCGTTTTCAAAAGCCTGGATTTCGCCACCGCCGATGTACTGGCCACTTCGCAGTACTTGCAGAACTGCTGCATCAAGCTCAGGCCCCAGTTCGGCGAGCTGCTGCGAAAGGCTGAAAGGGGGCACCTGCATGAAGGTCACATTAAGCCGAGCCGAAGCCGCACTTACCAGCTTGCTGAAGTGGCAGATCAGCCGAACCAGGTTGGTTCTTGGCCT
The DNA here is from genome assembly GCA_030741055.1 of Prochlorococcaceae cyanobacterium ETNP18_MAG_14. GTDB lineage: Bacteria > Cyanobacteriota > Cyanobacteriia > PCC-6307 > Cyanobiaceae > Prochlorococcus. The sequence continues at coordinate 1,888 of JASLWC010000090.1, forward strand.
GGATGCCACTTGATGTTGCAGCCGATCGAGGCTTGCTGGTCTATGCACACCTCCTGGCCGTTTAATACGGCATCTAGAGCAGCGCGCAGGTCAGATCCTGTTACTGCAACATTGTTCCCGGGTCGGCTGTTGTCTAGTTGGCCGCGGTAACGCAGCTCTTGCTGTCCTTTTGGGGAGGGGGCAAATAGGAAGAAGTCTGGGGTGCAGGCTGCTTGTAGGGCTTTAGCAAGGCTTTGGTTTGGATCCAGCAGATAGGGGAATCGCCAGCTTTGCTGCTTTGCCTGAGCGGCGAGCTGTTCAGGACCGTCTTGGGGATGAGTGATCAGGCTGTTGCTGGCGATAGCCAGTAGCTGCACGGAATCTCTGTAGTCCTGATCTAGGCGGGTAAGTTCTGCTTCAATGTGCTTAACGAAAGGGCAGTGGGCGCAGAGGACCATCAGCAGTAGGGGCTTGGTCGGCAGGGTGCTGCTACTGATCTTTTTTTGGGGGCTATGGCTGTCATCTATCCCGCGGTTCGTGCCGCTGACAACATCTAACTCAAATGAAGGCAAGGGTGTGCCAAGAGGCAGCATCGTGGAGGGCGTTAGAGCCATGTTGGTAAAGCAGTCCTTCAATGCTGGTTCAAGATGGCTTCGCGTGGCGGTATCAACGCCTTGAAGCAAGCAAATGCACAACGCAAAAACTTCCAGCCAGTCTTTTTGCTCGTAGCTTTGAGTTGTTGTATGGCCTCTTGCTCAGGCCCCAGCTGGAGTGTGTATCCATTGCAGCGCAATCAACCTCATGATGGCCTTGCGGTGGTGAATCAGCCTGACGGCTATGGCCTGCACATATTTCTGGAAACGGATCTAAGTGATCCAGCGATCTGTACACCTCGCTGGCTGCCTGATCCTGCACGACTTTTTAACGGCAATGGCACTGCTCCATTCAGCTCAGGCCTTGCCTCTCGTGAGGAATTTTTCGCGGTAGTGGCCCGTGGGGATGTGCACCGTGCCTTGAAACGGGAGCTAAAGGCTCTTTGTCGTCAGCGCTCTTCTACCGCTAGTTGGCAATGGCAGGAGCCCCCCCGCTCTGCTGAACAGGTGAAGCCCTTGAGGTTGCCTGCATTGGAGGAAGAAGATGTCCTAAGGGACCCAGAAATAGAGATGGAGCTTCAGGAGGAGTTGCTAAAGAACCATCAGCCCGAAAGTTGATTATTTGGAAATCTTGGCGACCCTTTGGGGTCATTTAGTGAAACTTGGCATCACATAGGAGAGAATCGCTGCCAATGTTCCTCAGTTTGTTGTTCTGATGCTTCTCGATCTAAGCGGTAAGAAGATTCTTGTTACAGGCATCGCCAACAACCGATCCATTGCTTGGGGCATCGCTCAGCAGTTAAAAGCCGCTGGTGCTGAGCTGGGAATCACCTATTTGGCTGATGAAAGGGGCCGCTCGGAAACCAAGGTGCGTGAGCTCACAGCGCCTTTACATCCCAGTTTGTTTTTACCTTTAAATGTGCAGGACAGAGCTCAGACCGAGGAGGTTTTTGCTGTCATTGCCAAGCAATGGGGCCAGTTGGATGGTTTAGTCCATTGTCTTGCCTTCGCAGGTAAGGAAGAACTGGTGGGTGATTACAGCGCCACTTCGCCCGAGGGTTTTGCGCGCGCCCTAGAGATCAGTGCCTACTCGCTAGCGCCGCTTTGTCACTATGCCAAACCTTTGTTCAGTGAGGGTGCAGGCGTGGTGACCTTGACCTATCTCGGCGCTGATCGTGCTATCCCCAACTACAACGTGATGGGTGTGGCCAAGGCTGCGCTGGAGGCTTCAGTGCGTTACCTCTCGGCAGAACTAGGCCCGGATAAGCAGGTACGCGTTAATGCGATTAGTGCTGGACCAATTCGCACCTTGGCTAGTTCAGCTATCGGCGGCATTCTCGACATGATTCACAATGTCGAAGAG
>JASLWC010000091.1 GCA_030741055.1 Prochlorococcaceae cyanobacterium ETNP18_MAG_14
ACGGGCTTTGATGGCCAGCAAGATGCCGCTAAGAATCGATTGACCGGTGCTCTCTAAAACTCTATTGGGAATTAGCTTCAGCAGTGCTGGTGGGGTAACGCTTACAGACAGCAGAGCTTTTCCCTCTAGGCCACTTGGGGTGGCCTCCATGATGGCTTCTAGGCCGAGTTCAAAGTCGTCAATAAGAGGTAACCCCTCCAGTTCGCTATCTGTTGCGCGAATACTGAGTTTGCCGTCAGAGTTGGCTACTTCCAGGGAGACAACAGGATTTATCTGTAGCTGGAACACTTTTATGCTGGTTACTGCGTAGCTGAAGTGACCTTGCCCTAGCGGGGTGAGTTTTTCCCCATCGAGAAGGGCCGCCACCACTCTTTCCTGCTCATGTAAATAAGCAGGTAGGCGCTCAGTGTTTTGCTGCACCGGCAGATTGATTTGCTGGCTGGCTTGGAAAGCCAGAGGCATGGCTGGCAGTTGACGCGTCATGATCCTATCTACCTTCTTGCTATGCGCTCTTGATGCCAACACGTGTGGCCTTCCTCGGACCGGAGGGAACTTACGGAGAGCAGGCGGCTAGAGCTCTGGCGGAGCTTGAGGGATTGCCGAATCTTGAGCTCGTCCCCTGCGTTGGGCTGCGCTCTGTAGTTGAGCATGTGGTTAGTAAACGTTGTGAAATGGCGGTCGTTCCGGTGGAGAACTCCGTTGAGGGTGGAGTGACTGCCAGCTTGGATGCCCTTTGGTCTCATCCGCAGCTATGCATCCTCAGGGCGGTGGTGTTGCCGATTCGTCATGCCCTACTAAGTAGTGGTGGACTCAAAGATATTTCTGAGGTCCTCTCCCATCCTCAGGCTCTGGCTCAATGCAGTGGTTGGTTGGCTGAGCATCTTCCCGATGCTTTGCAGTTGCCGACGAGTTCCACAGCTGAGGCAGCCAGAATGGTTGCAGATAGTTGTTTTCGTGCAGCAATTGCATCTCGGCCTACGGGCCAGGAGAGAGGCCTTAAGGAACTGGCTTTCCCAATTAATGATGTTGCGGGTAATCGCACCAGATTCTTGTTATTGAAACAAGGAGAACCTCTTCAACGGGGTGATCTGGCCAGCTTCGCATTCTCTCTCCATGCAAATGCTCCAGGTGCCCTGCTAGAAGCGCTCACCTGTGTAGCTCGATTGGGGTTCAATATGAGTCGAATTGAATCACGTCCTTCAAAGCGGGAACTAGGGGAGTATGTGTTCTTTGTGGATGTGGAATTGATAGAGGGTGTTGATGGTGCTTGCGATCAGCTCATTGAGTCCTTGCAGCCTTTGTGTGAACATCTGGCGCATTTTGGTTCTTATCCCAGCAGCGATTTGCAACTCAATTGAGATCAGCCACGGCTACGGAAGACACCGAATTGCATTAGGCCATGGGCAAAAGCCCAACGCATTAACAAAATTGTTGGTATTTCTCTAAGCCCTTTGATTACAGCGCCTGGACCCAACCCGAGTACGGCACCGGGACGGCGAATCCCTTCGAGAATTGAATCATTCCAGGACGGCAGAGTGGATATGGTCCAGTCGTCTGTTTCAACAGGGCCTCCGCAATAACGGCTTTTGAGCAAATGACGACGGAAGCCTGCAATGCTGGCGAATTCAGGATGGGCCCACTGGTTGAGCAGCTGATGCATCACCCACCGTTCTATGCGGTTCATCTTTTCATTTTCACAATCGCGACGGTTCCAATCGGCCACAGCTAATACACCGTTTGGCCGTAGCACTCGCAGCAGCTCATCTGCATAGCGCTGCTTGTTAGGCATGTGGGGGCCTGCTTCTACGCTCCAAACAGCATCGAAGCTGCCTTTAGCCAGCTTTAGATCGAGGGCATCCATAACCTCGAATCGGCAGTTCATCCCTTTTGGGGTGAGTTGTTTGGCACGCTTCACCTGGGCTGGACTGATGGTGATTCCGAGCACATCAAAGTTGTAATCCTTTGCCAGGATCCTTGTGCTTCCACCGATACCGCAGCCAACGTCAAGCACTCGGGAGCCTTGAGGTAATTCAGCGAGTCCACTCCATTGCACCAGTTCATGGACGAAATCCTCCTTCGCGGCCCGGAAATCTCTACTGCGGGGAGGTTCGCCATAATGGCCGAGGTGGACATGATCGCCCCAGAGTCTCTCGAGCAGTTGGTCGTTAGTCCAGGAGTCGTAGGCAGAGGCCACACTGTCGCTGGATTCGTAACGCCGATTCCGTTTGCTCCAGATCAGCATGGCAGCGGCCAGGCTTGTTGCTGTCAGGATGAATATCCAAAGCCAAATCCCCATTAATTGTTGGCCTGGTCGACATTGCTGAGACTGTCTTTGAGAACGGTGCGGGCCGCAAGTTGACGGCGGGTATGGTCGAGCATCTCGTATTCACGCTGCAGGCGGTGGTTGGTTTTTGTTAGCTCCAATAGGGCTTGTTGTTCTTCAGCTACAGGCCCGCCGAGATGCGCAGCGATCCAGAAAGAGAGTTCCCTGGGCAGATTCGGCAGGTCATCCGGCAGGGTGGTATCAGAACCTGTGAGCTTCCCGGTGAGGAACACCACGTCGCGCAGGGCCTTTGCAACGCTGTTGTAGAGCTCCTGTAGTTGGTTGTGATTGTCCACCTGATCATCCTCGATCCAGCTCACCATGGCTGTGCGAAAAGGGGCTTCTCTAATCACTTCGAGTATGCGGAAGCGCTGTTGTCCGAGGGTGACGATGTTGCTACGTCCGTCTTCGGATGTTTGGTGTTGCAGGATCTCTGCGCAACATCCAACATCGGCCATCGTTTTTGATTGGGGATCCCAGCGCACAACACCAAAGCGCCGATCACTTTCCAGCGCGCTTTGAAGCATTATTCGGTAACGAGACTCGAAAATGTGCAGTGGCAGCACTTCTTGGGGAAAAAGCACGACATCCGGCAGAGGGAAGAGAGGCAACTCCCTGACGGAGAGGTCAGTCACGGATATCGTCCTAAAGAGATAGAAAGCCTAGTTAGCTGATTTGGATCTCGGTTGACCGTCAGAGTTTCACTTCAATGTCCACACCACTTGGCAGGTCTAGTTTCATTAGGGCATCAATGGTTTTGGCCGAAGGGTTGTAAATATCGATGATGCGCCTATGGGTACGAGTTTCGAAGTGTTCACGTGAGTCCTTATCTACATGAGGTGAGCGAAGCACGCAGTAAATCTTCCGCTTGGTGGGTAGAGGGATTGGGCCGATTGCCGTCGCGGCTGTGTTGTCGGCGGTTTCAATGATTTTGTCGCAGGAAAGATCCAGCATGCGGCGGTCGAATGCCTTGAGGCGGATGCGGATCTTCTGCTGAGCGATAGCCGTGGACATGAAGGTTTAGGCGAATTCCCCTTGATGGGGTGGGGGGATGGATTGTCGAGGTTCTGTGGAATTGCGATGAACGCTGATCGTTCTCGCGAGCTTAAGTTTTGAATTTAGGGGATGACCGGTCACAAAAGGCCAGAACCATCCCCATCATGATCATTCGATGATCTTCGAAACCACACCGGCACCGATGGTGCGGCCACCTTCACGAATGGCGAAGCGCATACCTTGCTCGATAGCAACAGGGCAGATCAATTCACCAGTCATCTTGATGTTGTCGCCTGGCATCACCATCTCCACGTTGGAGCCGTCTTCGGCTGTGAAGGCGGTAATTTGGCCGGTAAC
>JASLWC010000092.1 GCA_030741055.1 Prochlorococcaceae cyanobacterium ETNP18_MAG_14
TGCTATCGCGGTGTATCTGAAAAACAATTCATGGAGGAGCAGCAGGAGCTCAGAGCTCGTATTCCTCCTCAAAGCGTTCCAAGAGCCCCCTATAAAGGGCCAAGGCCCCTTCTGTCTCTTCGCAAAAACCATTTAGTTGATAGCTCTCTGCAAGATGAGCAGCCACAGCACTGATCTGACCAAAGCCGGCCAAATATTCGCCCTGGGTATCCTCATCAGCGATGTCATGGATCATCGCCATTACCAGCTCCACCTTGCGCTGAGCGGCAGCGATATCTGCCTCCATCTCCTTGCTGAGCTTGCGCCGTTTTCTAGGCATCCTTCTCTGACGTTCCAAGCTAAGAGATTAAGGGAGCTGCCTCTGTTCAGGGAACCTATTGCCCAAGGAGGTGACCAATTTTTTGATCAGCCCACCGTTTTCAAGAGGGAGCTCGCCGCTGATGCTCATATCGAAAGGAAGCTTGGGCAGTACAAAATTGCATAAGGGATCAACATCAATGGAACGGTGCTCTCAAGTCTTTTCATGGCCTGAACTTGCTGCACAGGCTAACTAGGAGATCTGTAGTGGCCTCAATAGAGGGCCATGCTCAGGCCGATCACAGGTACTAGAACACAGTCCAGCAAAGTCCAAAAAAAAGACCCTCGCATTTCACGATGGGCCTAGGTGATGGGGATATTTATTTCTACGAGACAATGCTTCTAATTGCAACCCCCTATAGGTAGCGCCTCTAAACAAGGACAGTAAGCGCGATACCTTATAAGTAGTGTTTCTGCGCATGACAGATAGCAAAACAGTCAGTAATGTCAAGTTGGTCGGGTGATGGGGATTAGCCGGCCTTTTGCAATGCACAGCCCCCCGCCAATCAACCAGGGGCTTTTCTCTTAGTTTGTATAAGGATCAGCGAGAAGGAGCAGCTGCTTCTGCAGTTCTAACTTTTGAGTACTGAGTTCTGCAGTGAAAAGCCTGAAAACGCGCGCTCACAAAGAGCAGCTTTAGAAGCTTCTAAATATGATCTTGCCTAAAAAGGGTCGCCTGCTAGAGAGGAAAGGCTTATGAGTCGCATTGAAAAGAGCCTGGAACTAAAGAAATAGGCGTTCTATCAGTCCAGTCAAAGAAAGCCATAAAGGCTTCGCTGGGGACCAAGTCAATCAATGCCTTCTCCGATTGTCTCTGCAGAAAACACGAACCCATCAGGTGTCATCATCAATTTGTTCCATTCACCATCATCAGTTTTTGCGGCTACTTCTAATACCCTTTCCTGGCCACCATTAGTCGTCCACTCTCGAACCCACCACTGATTGTCTTGGTCAAACTCATATCCCTTTGACTTCAATAGGGAGCGAATGGTGACCTCCCTGGCAAAAGCATCATCCATTTTTCTTCACCACTGCTGATCACTACCGAATTACTAGCAAGGAATTAGAGAAGTAAATCAAAATCAATCATTGAACCCTGACTTCCTCTGTTGGCCATTGGGCACAGACTTGGCACAAATGGCTGCAGCAAAGAGCATAAAAAGTGAACCTCAAAGGCTAAAAGCCCCAGGGCTGAACAGGGATTTTGAAGTAGAGCCAAGCAGACTCAACGCCTGATCCCCTACTTACTGCAAGCTCCAGCACAACTGGCAGTAGTTGATTGAACATCCCACGATGGCAGAGATTTGCATGCAGGTAATTGGACATGCCGGTGACGCCTCAAAGCGCCACCGCACTAAAGGAGAAGGTCACGCATGGTTGGTGAATCCGGCAGAGGACAGCTCAGTTTTGCTGAATTCAATGGCCAAATTGATCCTGCGCCATAAGTAAATCGGGCGTGTGAATTGCTTATTGAGCTCGTTGCTCAATCAGATCGTGCTCCTTAGGTGATAAGTGAAGGTAAAGCCGGCGGTCGATGGCACCCCAACTGAAACGAAGATGCGCGCGCATCCTGAAACTTGATTGAGGACAGGGAATCTTCTAGGTATCTCACAAGTGCCTGGGCTCTAGCTACTCAACCTCCTATTAAGAAAGCAAGGCACCAGAAGTTGATGATTGAGCTGTTGTAGCGATACTGCAGACAAGAACAGTTTCTTTGTAATCGTGTCGCCATCAAAAGACCCAGTAGAGATATTCCTTAGTGAGGCGCGCGATTCACTTAGATCTCTGATCAAGAAACAACTAAGAGCAGGGCTGCTGCCATCGGACATCAAGTTTGCTTTAAAAGCTGTTTTACCTGAGGTACTAGCCAACCCAACAACTTGGGATCAAGAACCAGACCCTCTGCCAGAACCTCTGATAGAGCAGCAGATTGAGGAAACGGTTCAAGAGCTACAGGAACTTGAAGAGCTAATGGATCAAAGAGGTGCAAAGGAAACGCTAGAAGAAATATGGATGAAAGAAGGACACCTACCCAATGCCTAGATGCTTTTAGAAAGTTGATGGTGACAAGACCTTAGAAAAGCAGATCACTCAAAGCATCACTTACATCACTCGTATGCATCCTATGGCGATCTGTAGCTATCAACCGCATTAGCGCATATAAAAAAGCCCGCCAAAGGCGGGCTTTATGGAGATCGTGAGCGCGTGTTTCCTTGTTTCCACTGCTCGGAGGATCTCAGCTCCTCACAAATGCATTATGACAGCTCAGCTGGAATCAACTATCAAGGCCAGGCCTGAAACTGAACTGGCACAGCATTTAAGGCTATTGCTAGCTCCAGAGCGTGTTAGTTCAGCGTTGGTTTGACTGGCCCTTGGCTGTCCGCCTGCAAGGTGAGATCAACTAATTCTCGTAAAAGGAACACTGCACCACTTGCTGTCAACCAATGGCTCTTCACAAAGGCACGACATTCGCGTCCCAACTCGTGGAGCTGATGACTCAAGATTACCCACTCCTTGAGATGGATTTTCCAGCGAGCTTTGACGTTTGACAACTGCTCTGACCAAGAAACAATTCCATTTGCTTGGCTCGAGTTTTTGCTGCGCTCTACCTCCAGCGCAGCAATCAATTCATTACGAGTCCAGACTCTTCCAGTAGCAGGGTTATTGGGAATTGGCGCACTGGCAGTCATGTTGGATCCGAGAACGATTTCAAGATCATAGTACATGCGTACCAAGTGCTTGTGCAAATTCTGTTGTTACTTGGCAGCCTTGAATCAATCCACTTACCCAAGGAGGTGAAGCGGCATCTAAAAAATATCGACAACTAATCGATCCCAAAATGAATGCTTTAGTTGAAGCATTCCTCTTTTATCTGCTTAGGGTTGTAGATGTTTTGTCGCTAATCATTACTCAACTTTTAGCAAACTATAGTAGTGCGATCGCAGTTTACGCGAGGATCGATCAACGGCTCTAAGCCATTAACAGCCCCGCCATTAAACGGGGCTTTATTAATGAAGTGTGAGTTATTCAGCCGCCAAATAATTTCATCCCGAAGCCAACAAAAGTTGTTGCCATTCCGCCGAGAAAGGACACAGCTCCAAGGCCTGCAACGAACCCTCCCACAGGGCCCGTGAATCCAATTGCAGCACCACCTCTAAGTAGGCCTGCACCGCAAGTTACCATTGTCGCGCCTACAGCCATAACATCGTCAGAAGGGGCTGCAGCATTAATTGCTTGAAGTTCATCAAATGTCAGCT
>JASLWC010000093.1 GCA_030741055.1 Prochlorococcaceae cyanobacterium ETNP18_MAG_14
GCCACGGCAGGCACTGCAGGACGGATGTTCCGTGCTCTAGCCGATGCCAACATCAATATCGCCATGATCGCCACCAGCGAAATTCGCACTAGTTGCGTGGTAGCTGAACCGGACGGGGTGGCAGCGCTGCAAGCTGTTCATGCAAGTTTTGGCCTCCATGGACAGTAAAACCATGCCTTCCAGGCAGCCCAACCAGCGCAAAATCAAGCCTTACCAACCAGTTTCTTCCTGAGCTGCTTAATACGATCACGCAAATTCGCTGCTTCCTCGAAGTCCAGCTGCTTCGCTGCAGCCTTCATCTTCATCTCAAGCTGATCGATCAATTCAGGTAAGGCTTCCAGTGCCAAGCCGGCATCGAAATCTGAATCGAGCGCATCAACAGCCCGTCCAGCAATTTGAACTAAATCATCATCAGCGCCATCTTTTCGCAACCGGCGGGATAACTCCAAAAACGAGAGAATCGAATTGTTTGCTCTCTTACCCGCAGGGCTTGGCACGATGCCATTCGCCTCGTTGTATGCCTGTTGAATACTTCGACGGCGCTCCGTTTCACTGATTGCCTTGGCCATTGAGTCGGTGAGATTATCGGCATAGAGAAGTGCCATCCCCTCCACATGCCGTGCCGCACGACCAATGGTCTGAACTAAGGAGCGCTCCGCACGCAAAAAGCCCTCCTTATCCGCATCAAGGATCACCACAAGAGAAACTTCAGGCAGATCCAAACCCTCTCTGAGCAAATTCACTCCAACAAGAACGTCGTACTCACCCAATCGCAGATCCTGAATAATTTCAATCCGTTCAATGGAGTGAATCTCTGAATGCAAATAGCGAACGCGAGCATCGTTCTCTGCCAGATAATCCGTTAGGTCTTCCGCCATGCGCTTGGTGAGCGTAGTCACCAATACCCGCTCCTGCTTCTTGGCCCTGATGCGAATTTCTGAGAGCAAGTCATCCACCTGTCCTTGCGTTGGCCGCACCTCAACCAATGGATCAAGCACCCCTGTCGGCCTGATCACCTGCTCAGCAACTTCCCCATCACTTTGCTGTAATTCCCAGTTACCAGGTGTGGCACTAACAAAAACCGTTTGGCTAGCCTTCTCCCAAAACTCCTCACTCTTCAAAGGCCGATTATCGGCAGCACTAGGCAACCGAAATCCATGCTCAATCAACACTCTCTTACGAGCTTGATCACCGTTGTACATTGCCAGTAGTTGAGAACAGGTCACATGGCTTTCATCAACTACCAACAACCAATCGCTTGGGAAATAATCTATTAAGCATTCAGGCGGCGTTCCCGCTGGGCGGCCTGCAAGATGGCGGGCATAGTTCTCGACACCATTGCAATAACCAACCTCCCGCAACATCTCCAAGTCATAAGACGTGCGTTGCTCTAAACGCTGAGCCTCCAACAACTTTCCCTCACTATTTAAAACTGCCAGCTGCTCTTGCAACTCATCACGAATCGCCTGAATAGCTACTAAAAGTCGATCCTTTGGTGTTACAAAGTGCTTGGCTGGATAAATATTGATTGTCTCTAAACTCTGCAATATTTCACCCGTGGTGGGATCAACATAGCGAATCGCCTCTACCTCATCACCGAAAAGCTCGATCCTAACCAAACGATCTTCATAAGCCGGACCTATCTCCAACACATCTCCCCTCAAACGAAAACGACCTCGAGTAATCTCCAAATCATTTCGGCTATATTGATTATTCACCAACTCTCGCAATGAACAGCGCAGATCAAGTATTTCACCTACTTTAAATTTAACTGCAGCCTTAAGGTATTCACTGGGAATACCCAAGCCATAAATGCAACTAATTGAAGCCACAACAATCACATCACGACGTTCGAATAACGAACGGGTTGCAGAATGCCTCAACATATCAATTTCTTCATTAATCGAAGAGGTTTTAGCGATATATGTATCACTCACCGGCACATAAGCCTCAGGTTGATAGTAGTCGTAATAAGAGATAAAATATTCAACAGCATTATCAGGAAAAAACTCTCGCAACTCATTGCAAAGTTGCGCAGCAAGGGTTTTGTTATGAGCAAGAACAAGAGCCGGTCGACCAGTCTGAGCGATCACATTGGCAATTGTGAATGTTTTGCCTGTGCCCGTCGCTCCTAAAAGCGTCTGAAAACGCTTACCTTGATTGACCCCCTCCACCAATCGAGCAATTGCTGTGGGTTGATCACCTTTGGGGCTATAGGGTGCCGTGAGGTCGTACTTGGGCATCAAAGAGCCGGAAGACCAGCTGTTCAGGTTATTGGGCCTAGCCAATGCGATGGCGATTCTGGTGACTCAGCCAAGTGCTTGAACCTACTGACTAATCAGGATTCGCGCAGAATCCAGAGCTTCCCGCAAGCCCCTCACCACAGCAATCATCGCCAACTCATCATTGAGACGATTCACGGCAGAGCCGACCCCAACACCAGAGGCACCAGCAGCTATAGCCATAGGCAGCGTCACAGCCGATAAGCCAGAAGCACACAGCACTGGTGCTGTTAAATCAGCAACCTTCAATGCTGCGGAAATACTGTGAGTAGCCGCCAAAGTTGGCGCCGCCTTCTCAATCAGACCCAAGCTCCCGGCACTGAACGGCTTTGCACTCGTACCACCCTCGGTCTGAATCAAATCGGCACCAGCAGCAACTAGATCCACAGCCAATTGCTCCTGCTGATCCAGCGGCAGCACATGGGGCACAGTCACACTCAGAACCACCTCAGGCAGCAGCTCACGAGTACGGCAGGTCAACGTCAACACTTCAGCTGCATCGAAAATGCGGCCCTGGGGATAAAACGCATCGAAATTACCAATCTCCACCATGACGGCACCAGCTTCAACAGCAGCAGGGAACAGCTCAGGTTCCACCGCTGAAACGCAAATCGGCACTCCAGCTGATTCGCGAATCGCCAACTGCACCAGCTCGGGGTCACAGGCGACATCAATTAAATCGGCACCGGCGCGGCCAGCAGCCCGAGATACAAGCGCCACCGAAGCAGCATCAAAATTCATCAAACCAACAATCACCTTCAAAGCTGAGCGCTGCTTGAGGCGCTGACGCAGGGTGCTTGGCAACCGCTGAAGGCGTGTCATCGAATCAACTACGGATATTCCGATTCTCCCATTCGCCAAGTGCCTGACCTGCAAACTGAGATGTAGTGGGTGAACCACACACCATGGCCTCATCTAGCTCAGCTCAGCTGCCCTGGAGTCCATGGCACGCACGCCTACATCAGCAACTGCTAGCGAATCCAGATCTATTACCTACTGGAGCCTCATTACTGCTCGCCGTATCTGGCGGTCAAGATTCAATGGCCATGCTCGGCCTAATGGTCGACTTGCAACGAAAACATGACTGGTGTTTAGAGGTGTGGCATGGCGACCACAGCTGGCATAAGCAATCAACAACGATCGCAACTCAGCTCAAACACTGGTGTGAAGCACGCAACCTGAGCTTCTGGTGTGATCAAGCCAAGCCTGAACAAACCAACAGCGAAGCCAAAGCACGACACTGGCGCTATGAGCAGCTGATGCTTCACGCAGATCGTCTGTCCTCCTCTAACCCAAGCCATCCATACCAACACGTGCTGACTG
>JASLWC010000094.1 GCA_030741055.1 Prochlorococcaceae cyanobacterium ETNP18_MAG_14
CTACGGATAGAATACGGCGCACTCTTGTGAATTGCTCTAGCCCCTCTCACTCCGAATGGTTTGCCAAGACGAGGAATATCCATTCAGTGTTCCTTACTTTAAGAGGTCAGAGCCAAAGGAAGTGAGGCCTCTCTACTTACAGGGTGTTCAGCATTGCTGTTATTTGCCACATCTGTGCCAGAACTGCAAACAAAAGGATCAAAAAGCAGTGGCTGATCTAATTCGCCGAACCTTCCCCCCAGGGACCTGAAACTGTTGTTCCAATTCAAGGCGCAATACTGGTAGGAGAGGATCTGGGCGGGCAATAAAACCAAGCTCGCCATTACTTAGCGGCGAAGGCAAACCATCAATCAGCACACGGTTCAAAAAGCTGCCAGCAAAATTCGGCTCTCCATTGAGGCCAAACGCGGGGCCGCAGCGCATCAGCACTTGACGGCGCCAAATTGGCGATGGAGCAGAGCCAACCGAGTAGACAATTGCCCGACCACGTGCTTCTGGATCATCAGAAGCAGTAGCGATGGCCAACACCGACCGACGACCGGCCAAAGAACAAGGCCAGCGATTGGAGTAAGGAGGATCAACCATCCATCCATGGCCTCGAGCCAGATCTTCTTTGATTAAATTCAAGCTGCGTTGCTGCAGCCCACGCTCACGCAAACGCTGAGCCATGGCATTACCAAGAGCAAGATCTCTATTGATTAGGCATATGGACAGAGCAAAGAACAACACCCCCAAGCTGATCGCCAGCATCAACTCCACCAAGGTGAAGCCATTAACAAGGCAATGGCTTTTAAAGCACTTCATCAGGAAGACAGCGTGAGCTGTTTAGGGCGATCGCAAAATCAGCTTGGTAATGACCGATGCGGCTAACGCCCAAAGGCAAGCTGATTACCAAACAGCGTTGATAGTTGCTATATGGGCTACCTAAAACAACAATTCCGCCATCTAACAACAAACCATTCGCCGCGAAGCGCATCAGTTCAGGCAGATTGCTCTGCCAAGTAAGTGAAGCTTCAGGCAAGGGTTCCTGGAGGCTCAATCTTGAGGAAAAACAAGCTGGCAGTGCAGTGGAGAGAGGCTCCTGCCAGCCCTCGGCAGATACGCGCAACCCGCAAGCTTGTCGCTTACGCAAGGCAAAAAGTCGGGCGCGCTCCAAGCCAAGTTGCAAACGGCGTGCAGCAACATCCACTTGCAAGCGATGGCGCTGCTCAGATGCATTCACCAAGCTGATGCAAGCCATCACAGCCAAGATCGAGAGCGCAACCAATAACTCCAACAAGCTGAATCCTTGCGCTGCATGAGGCCTAGAAAACAAACGACTCATGGCTGAATCTTCAAGTTGGGCAGGCACCATCCAGTACCTGCGGGGGTTAACAACTGCCGGCGCAAGAGCGGACCAACAAGCGAACCCTTCTGCGGCGAACCAACAACAAGCTCAAGCCAAAGTCCGCCCCCATAAGGCTGAGGCTGCCAACGCCGTTGAAGCCCCTCTGGCAAGGGCAAAGCCCCATCGGCAGCACGTGAAACAGCGGCCGCATCAAAGCTGCAACTGCCCTTGGCGGTAAGCAAATCGGCATCGTGGGCCGCAGCAGACAACCAACGCTGGCCGGCCAGCAGCTGAACCTCCAAAGCCTCAAGCTGTTCCTGCTTGAGCAAACCAATACGAGCGGCCAATCTTGCCTGCCCCCAAACATGCATTCCACCAGTTGCAGTGCCAGCAATTAACACAGAAGAAACCATCAGCTCGGTAAAACTCATCTGATTGCCACCTCTTCTCTAACCAGTGGCTGCAAAGCCCCAACCTCAAGCACAGCAGGGCCGTCAGGGTCTAAAACCAACCAAAAAGCAGCACGGGCTCCATCTCCCAAACGCAGCCTCAAAAGACCTGTACTGCTATTCGAGGTCCAATCGATCAAAGACCAAATCTCGTCATCAAAGGAGCCTTGTTGAAGCAGTGCAGAATCAGCATCAACACACTGAGAGCCTTGTTCTTGCCATTGACTTGAGGGAAGAGCAAGGAAACAAGCTTCATGGCCTCTGGCTAGCTGGACAAAAGCCTGAGCTGCAGAGCGAAGTTGATCGGCTTCTTGCCGCGCTGCTGTACTAATTCGCGCACGACTGTGGGCCTGGAGCGCAAGCGTATGCAGCGAAGCACTAGAGAGTAAAACCACAAAAGAAGCCGTAAGCGCCAAGGGCAACACAAAACCTGCATTCGTACTCAGGCAACGTTTTTGCTGGAGGCAAAGAACCATGCCCTTAAAAACAACTGCTTTAAGCGTTCCCCGCAACGACAATTAACAGCAATCGCAACTGGGGCAAGGCGTTACGGATGCTCTGCCTGCAAATAAGGCCAGATCAGTTGCCGCGAGAAAAGAGCTGCATATGAAATAGAGCGCATCGCTGCTATGGGATATGCGATTGCATTGCACAAAGCATTTGGGAGCCACCGCTAGAGCAAATGAGCATGAAGACCTAGTGGATATATCGAGCCTTAAGGAAGTGATTCAGAGCCGGCCTAAGTGGAGTCACAGGGAACTCTCAGGAAAGTCTTAGAGAGCTTTTAATAACTTATTTACCAGTCCATGGCAGAATGATTGGATTATTGCTTAGTTCGCACATCAGATGAGCAACCTCAATCAAAGACTGAAGCTAGCGCTACTGAAACGCAACAAAAGCGGCAATAGCCTTGAGCAAGGCTTCACTCTGGTGGAGCTAATGATCGTGATTGTCATTGTTGGTATTTTAACTTCGATTGCTCTTCCAAACTTTTTAAGCCAGGCAGATAAAGCAAAAGCAACAGAGGCTAAAACCTCAACATCAGCAATACTTAAACAAGCTCAAGCAGGTTATATAGAAACAGGTAGTGACCCAGAAACAACATCAGCCAAATTGCAATCTGAATACAAAGCTCCAAAAGACAATGCCACCCTATTCAACTACACGGCTGCTTTCGCATCTCCGATTTACACAGTGACTGCTACAGGCAGCACAAAAGACGCTGGAATCAAAGACGAAAAGATTGTAGGTTGCGTAGATGTTGATACTGGGATTGTAGAAATGCAATCAAACTTTGACGCGACAGCCCCAACTTGCAAATAAATACAATAATCAGAGACACGCCAAAAGGGGCAAGAAATTAGCAGCTTTTCAATACAGCCTTAAGCAATAAGTAGCCATATACTCCTATCAACCACAGGAGCAATATTGATCAAGGCAAAGAATATATAGTGACACTATCTGCGTACATGGATAAGACTTAGAACAAATACTGCGCATCTAATTGCACTATTATGAGCCATATTGAACGCGTAGTGCTTAGACGAGCGCAGTCAATGAGGATCTTTAAAAAACTAAGTCACAAAGGGAACTCGGCACGCCATGAGATTGACGCAAGATAGCCTTCAGAAATTGTCAGCAGCCTCTCAGCCAGCTCTAAGAATGCAAGGTAAAAATGACGATATTATATTTCCTATAGATTTGAGCATAGTCTGAGATGCGTCCTCTC
>JASLWC010000095.1 GCA_030741055.1 Prochlorococcaceae cyanobacterium ETNP18_MAG_14
TAGTTCTGGGCCGCGGCTAGTGCCAATACGAGTGGCACCAGCTTCCACTAGCTCGAGGCTGTGCTCAAGAGTGTGAAGCCCTCCTGCTGCCTTGATTGCGCAACGGCCGCGAGCCAGGTTTGCAAGTTGATGAACATCAGCTGCAGTTACTGCTGGACCGAAGCCATTGCCAGTTTGTATTGCGCTTGCACCTGCATCGATGGCGGCATCAACAGCTATGGAGAGGCTGTCTGCAGGCAGCCTTGCCATGTTGAGGATGACGCCTACAGGCAGCCCTAGCGCGCAGAGTTTGGCTAGTTCTTCTGCGAAGGGTTCGCTTCTGCCCTGGCTGAGGGCCCAGAAATCGGGAACTACATCAAGTTCCTCTGCTCCATGAGCAGCGGCCCATTCTGCTTCGGCCTGTTTGAGCGTGCTCGGTATGGCACCAAAGGGAAAGGCGATTACGGCAATGAGCCTTGTTGGCCCGGGAGGACCGAGCCGCTCACGAGCTGCAGTAAGACGAGTGAGGTTGGTAGATAAACCGGCAAAGCCGAAGTGGCGTGCGGCATCACAGGCCTGCTGCAGGGCCTCTTGATCAAGGTGGGGATCTAACAACGCCTGATTGATCAGTGGTGCTAGATCCGGTAAATCACGCTGCTTGGAGGAGGCGGACATTAAGACTGCTTACGCTCAAGCTCGAGCTTGGATTACCCCGTAGCCGCCATGGTTGCGTCGGTAGATCACCTGCAGTTCACCACTTTCTTGTTCGCGGAACAGGTAGAAGTCATGGTCGATCAGGTCAAGTTGATGCCGTGCTGCTTCGACGCTCATTGGTGGCATGGGGAAATATTTGCGCCTTACTCCTGGGTTGGGGAGATGCGCCTCTTTGCCATCAAGTAGTGAACCATCGACTTGCGCTTCATCGATCACCGCTTCAGTAGTTGGCGTTGATGATGCGCGATGTCCTGGGCTGTGGTGATGGTCGCTATGACGTTCCTTGTAGCGGCGTAGCTGACGGCTGAGCTTGCTGGCTACAAGATCAATGCTGGCGTAAAGGTTTTCACTGCGTTCCTGGGCGCGGATCACGGTGCCATTAGCAAAAACGGTGACCTCGGCAGTCTGTTGTGGCACTCGAGGGTTTCGAGCTACAGAAAGGTGAACATCAGCTTCTACCACCATGTCTTCAAAATGTTGAACCGCCCGCTCTAGTTTTGATTGGGTGTATTCGCGTAAGGCAGGTGTCAGTTCAAGATTGCGTCCATGGATCACTAGCTTCATGGCATCCCTCCGGTGCCGGTTGATATAAGCAAGCTAGGTAAAACTTCTGCATCAGCAAAGCCCCCAACGGCTTTTCTTTTTGAGTGCAGCGAGCTGGTGCCGTTAAATACAGCATTGGCCTGGCAGCGGCAGTGGCAGCAACATTTGTTTGCCCAACCCCTTGCCCCGCAAGCAGTTTGGCTGTTGCAGCATCAACCGTGTTACACCCTGGGTCGCGGTGCAAGTGAGGCCAATCTGCTCTTTGATCTCAACAATCCGCCTGCTGCCTTGTTTCGCATTGATAGGGGTGGGGAGGTCACCCATCATTTGCCTGGTCAGCTAGTGGCCTATCCAGTTTTGGATCTTCGTCGCTATCAAACCGACCTGCATTGGTATCTACGCCAGCTCGAGCAGGTGCTGATTGATGTATTGGCTGTTTTGGGATTAGCGGGTGAACGTCTGCAGGGGCTTACAGGTTTATGGCTCGAAGGTCGCAAGGTGGCTGCAATTGGTGTTGGTTGTCGTCGTTGGATTACTCAGCACGGTTTAGCTCTCAATGTGGATTGTGATTTGGAGGGCTTTTCCAGTGTTGTTCCTTGCGGTCTGGCGGACCATTCGGTGGGTCGGCTTGATCAATGGATTCCTGGGCTCACGGTCGCAGAGGTTCAGCCTTTGATGCGTCAGAGCTTCAGTGAACGCTTTGGCTTGGCATGGCAGACCCCAGATTCACTTGTTAATCAAGCAGTATTTGCCTTTGATGAGAGCCGTTAGTAGTCCTGGGCGCATTGAAGATGTCACATGAGACAGCAGGTAGCAAGGTGAGAGAAAACAGCCTTGAGGGTTCGGTTGCTAAGGCGTACTGGCATCCTTCGCGACAGGAAGAAGAAGCGTTAGCTCGTCAGAGCCATGTCGCCAGCATGGGCCGCGTTGATCAGATCTGGCCTTGGTTGGCAGAGAACCATGGGCAGATACTGGCGGTGGATGCCCCCCATGCAGCTCACCCCGAGCGCTTTTGCTATGGAGAGCTTGCAGGGAAAATTGCTTTAGCTGCCGCGGCATTTCGCCATCTCGGTATTGGCAGGGGTGATGTGGTGGCGCTTTTTGCAGAGAACAGCCCTCGATGGCTGGTGGCTGATCAGGGCTTAATGCGCACTGGCGCTGCAAATGCAGTGCGAGGAGCTACTGCTCCTGTGGAAGAGCTGCGTTACATCCTTGAGGATTCTGAGGCTGTTGCCCTTGTGGTGCAGAACGCAGAGTTGTGGCGCAAGCTTGCCCTTTCAGAAGAACAGAGAAGGGCTTTGCGGCTGGTTTTGCAGCTAGAAGGTGAGCCCGCTGATGGATTGTTGGGCTGGGATGCATTGCTTACAGCAGGTGCGGGGCAGCCTGCGCCTGATCCGATCAAGGATCGCTCTGTCGAAACGGCGGCATCTGCAACGGCCACGATCCTCTATACATCCGGTACAACAGGACAGCCAAAGGGTGTGCCCCTTAGCCACGCCAACCTCCTGCATCAGATGCGTTGCTTGGCTTGTGTGGCCTATCCCTCACCGGGTGCACCGGTTTTGAGTGTGTTGCCCATCTGGCATGCCTACGAGCGCAGTGCTGAGTACTACTTCTTTTCTTGTGGATGTACGCAGAGCTACACCACGATCAAGCAACTGAAGCGGGATTTGCCTCGGGTAAGACCGATTGTGATGGCAACGGTGCCGCGGCTTTGGGAGGCGATCCAGGCGGGCTTTGAAGAGGCGGTGAAGGCAATGCCTGTTGGGCAGCAACGCTTGCTGCGCTCAGCTTTGGCCAATAGTGGTTCCCAGCGAAAGGCCTGGCGCACTTCTCGCAACCTGCTGCTGCAGCCGGTGCCTTTGAACATCCGGATACGGGCCTTGCTAGAAGCGATGCTGCGCTGGCCTTTACATGGTTTAGCAGCGGCTTTGCTATGGCCAAAGGTGTTGAACCAGCTCTGTGGTGGACAGCTGCGTTTCCCAATTAATGGTGGCGGAGCAATTGCTCCGCATGTGGATGCCTTCTTTGAGGCGGTGGGGGTGGAGCTGCTGGTGGGCTATGGCCTTACTGAGACCAGTCCAGTCGTCAGTTGCCGCAGGCCATGGAGGAATATCCGTGGCAGTTCAGGGCCGCCTCTTCCTGATACTGAGTTTCGGATCGTGGACCCTGAAACTGGGGCGCCCTTGATGTTCCGTCAACGTGGCCGTGTATTGGTTCGGGGTCCTCAAGTGATGGCTGGTTA
>JASLWC010000096.1 GCA_030741055.1 Prochlorococcaceae cyanobacterium ETNP18_MAG_14
GCTGCGTCAGAGCTTGAGTGACCGCTTTGGCTTGCTATGGCAGACCCCAAATTCACTTGTCAATCCAGAAGCATTTGCGTCTGATGATTAGCGGTGGTAGCCCTGGACCCATTGAAGATGTCAGATGTGGCAGTAGGTAGCAGGGTGAGAGACGACAGCATTGAGGGCTCGATGGCTAAGGCTGTCTGGCATCCCTCGCGAGAGGAAGAAGACGCATTGGCTCATCAGGGTCATGTAGCCACGATGGGCCGCGTTGATCAGATCTGGCCTTGGTTGGCCCAGAAGCATGGTCAGATATTGGCAGTGGATGCTCCCCACGCGGCTCATCCTGAGCGCTTTTGCTATGGCGAGCTTGCTGCGCAGATTGCTTTAGCTGCCGCAGCATTTCGCCATCACGGTATCGGCAGTGGAGAGGTGGTGGCGTTTTTTGCTGAGAACAGTCCCCGCTGGTTGGTGGCCGATCAGGGCTTGATGCGCACTGGTGCAGCTAATGCCGTACGAGGAGCTACTGCTCCTGTGGAAGAGCTGCGTTACATCCTTGAGGATTCTGGTGCTATTGCCCTTGTGGTGCAGAGCGCAGAGTTGTGGCACAAGCTTGCCCTCACAGAAGAACAAAAAAGGGGTTTGCGTCTGGTTTTACAGCTCGAAGGTGAGCCTGCCGATGGCTTATTGGGTTGGGATGCATTGCTTGCTGCTGGAGCGGGGCAGCCTGCACCGGACCCGCTCAAGGATCGCGCTCGCGATTCGGCAGCATCTGCAACGGCCACAATCCTCTATACCTCCGGTACAACAGGGCAGCCCAAAGGTGTGCCCCTCAGCCACGCCAATCTGTTGCATCAGATGCGTTGCTTGGCTTGTGTTGCTTACCCCTCACCGGGCGCAGCGGTGTTGAGTGTGTTGCCCATCTGGCATGCCTACGAGCGCAGTGCGGAGTATTACTTCTTCTCTTGTGGATGCACTCAGCACTACACCACGATCAAGCAACTGAAGAGGGATTTGCCTCGGGTAAAACCGATCGTGATGGCTACGGTGCCACGGCTTTGGGAGGCGATCCAGGCGGGCTTTGATGAGGCGGTAAAGGGGATGCCTGGTGGGCGGCAACGCTTGCTGCGCTCAGCCATAGCAAATAGCGGCTCCCAGCGAAAGGCCTGGCGCACTGCCCGCAACCTGTTGCTGGAGCCGGTGTCCATGACTAGCCGCACGCTGGCTTTTCTGGAAGCCACGCTGCGTTGGCCTTTGCATGGTTTAGCAGCTGCGTTGCTCTGGCCAAAGGTGTTGAACCAGTTATGTGGAGGACAGCTGCGTTTCCCCATAAATGGTGGTGGAGCAATTGCACCTCATGTCGATGCCTTTTTTGAGGCAGTAGGGGTGGAGTTGTTGGTGGGCTATGGCCTTACTGAGACCAGCCCAGTTGTTAGTTGTCGAAGGCCATGGCGCAACATCCGTGGCAGTTCTGGACCACCTTTGCCTGACACTGAGTTTCGGATCGTGGATCAAGAAACTGGTGCGGCATTGATGTTCCGTCAACGTGGCCGTGTACTGGTGCGCGGGCCTCAAGTGATGGCTGGTTACCTGAGAAAACCAGAGGCCACAGCCAAGGTGCTTGATGCGCAGGGTTGGTTTGATACCGGTGATCTGGGGATGCTGCTGCCCGATGGCTCTTTGGTGCTCACTGGCCGCGCTAAGGACACGATCGTGCTCAGCAGTGGAGAGAACATTGAGCCTGGTCCGCTGGAGGCGGCATTAGTTGCTAGCCCGTTGTTGGAGCAGGTGATGCTTGTGGGCCAGGACGAGCGCCAGCTTGCTGCTTTGCTAGTACCCAGGTTTGAGGCGATGCTGTCCTGGGCAGAAGATCAGGGATTGTCTTTGCCTGATGATCTAGGTGGATCGCCAGGGGATGAGGCTTTACGGCGGTTGCTACGCGGCGAGCTGAATCGTTTACTTACTCAGCGTTCAGGGTCTCGAGCGGATGAACGCTTGGCGGGTGTTGCTCTTGTGGAGGCGTTCACGATTGAGAACGGACTGCTTACACAGACTCTTAAGCAGCGGCGGGATCGGATCACGCTTCGTGATCGTGCATTGATTGCGGCCCTCTATGGCCGCTGAGTATCCGGTTATCAGCAGACAGTTAACCTCATGACTACAGGCTGAGACTCTTAGCTCTTACTCATCATTTTCATGGCCGAAGGCACGACCCTATCGATTAAACGCTCTATTACTATTCGCGCGGTGGTGACGCCGGCATGGAAGGAGGAAGCTGAGCGTGAACTAAGCAATGCCATCGCCACAACTGATCAGCAGTTGAGCCAGCTAGAACAGGAAGGGCAACAGGTCGTTGATGATGTGCGTCGTCAGAGTTCCAATCCCCTAGACCCTCGTGTGCAGGATCAGGTTGCCCAGGTGCAGCAGCAGGTAGCTGCCAAGCGGAGTGAACTGGAGGAGCAGAAGCGCAACCTGCTTCAGCAGCAGGCTCAGGTGCGTGAGCTTGAGATGGAGCAGATTGTGGAGCAGGGTCAGATCGAAAGCTTTTGTGATTTGAACGTGGGTGACAACTTGGTAGAGAGGATGCAGGTGTCTGTGGTGGTGCGCGACGGTGTGGTGGAGGCGATTGAGGGAGCCTGATCTGATCTTTTGGAAGGCTGGTTAGTCAGTCCATCGGCCTAGATAGATAGTTGATTTTGTTTGCAGACGACTTGGGCGATCTATCTATTTATGGGCTAAAAACTATTTGTGACTCGTTAGAGCAAAGGCGGGCGGATGCATAGCGATAGTGGTCAATTTTGCTGGCTACAAGGCACTAAGCGCCATAAAAGGCAGCAGCAGCGTTAAAAATGCGGCATAAAGGGGATTGATACCTGGCTATTGCTGCTGTTATGGGAATGACTACTTCTATGGTTCGACGAATTCTTCAGCAGCAGGTAGCGGCATGAATGATGAGGACTGGAAAGAGCAGTACAAGCAATGGAAACAAGGCCTTAAACCATTCCAAATCAAATTGCTTGATGAGGGAGCACAAAGTCAGTCGCAGCAATGGTTGATTAATGCGATGTGGTGCGACTGGAAAGATTTAAAAGAATCAAGACAGGATGAATCCCCTCAAAATCAATATAAGGAGACATTGTGTACTGACCCATGGAAAGAGGAGGGAGAAAGTAAGTGAGCATAATTAAGTGGCATAAGGAATACATCGCTTGGTGGCAAAGGAACTATCGAATTAGTGATTACGCAATGTTGTGGTTGTCTTTCTTTAAAGGTGTGATTGTTACAGTAATCGTTATGAAGGTATTCCTGCGATAATACTCTTCTATGTTATTAATACTGCTGCTATTTATTGCCTCTTGATGCCCCTGCATAGATGAAGATAAGCCTGGGATGCTAATTGCGATTCCGCAATTTTATTCCCTGTCAAATCAAGTGCGATGAAGTAAATACCTGTGGCAATTCTAAGATAAAG
>JASLWC010000097.1 GCA_030741055.1 Prochlorococcaceae cyanobacterium ETNP18_MAG_14
GCCCGGCGCACTGTTGAGAGTCTGTGGGTGATAAAAAAAACTGTGCAGTCGTGCAATGCGTTGACGAGGTTGTCGCATACCTTGCGTTCAGTTTCGTAATCGAGGGCGCTGGTGGCTTCGTCCATCACCAGGAGCTTGGGGTTACTTAACAGCGTGCGTGCGATGGCTATACGTTGACGTTGCCCTCCGCTCAAGGAGGAGCCCCGTTCACCCACCGGCGTGTTGTAACCGCTCGGCAGACACATAATGAATTCGTGAGCGACTGCCAATTTTGCAGCCATCATGATTTCGTCGCTATCTGCATCAGGCTGAGTGAGCGCAATGTTTTCGCTTATTGAGCCGGAGAAAAGTAGTGGATCTTGTGGCACGATCCCGATTTGGCGTCGTAAGGAGTAGAGCTCAACTTTGTCAATGTCATATCCGTCGATCAAGATGCGGCCTTGATCGGGGGCATAGAGACGTGGCAGCAGTTTGACCAATGTGCTCTTGCCACTTCCGCTCTGACCAACGATGCCTACGAATGTGCCTGCCTTGATATTCAGATTGATGTCTTTTAGGACTGGTGCAGTCGATTTGCTGAAGCTAAAGCTGAGATCCTCAAAGCTCACATCTCCTTGAAGCGGTGGTAGGGGTACCTTGCCTTTATCGAGTTCGTTTGATTCTTGAGGGGTATCGATCACATCTGCAAGACGCTCAAAGCTGACCCTTAGTTCTTGAATGCTCTGCCAAATGGTTGAAAGCCTCAGCAGTGGTTGTGTGACGTAGCCGGAAATTATTCGAAAAGCGATCAGCTGTCCAAGGGTCAGATCTCCTGATAAAACCATGCTTGCGCCAACCCAAAGCACAAGTAACTGAGAGATTTTTTGAAGGACCTGACTGGTCTGGCTTAGTGCTGTACCACTAATGGTTTTTTCGAAGGTGCGGCTGATGTAGCGGCCGTAACGGTCTTGCCACTTCCAACGGCTGATCATTTCAACGTTTTGAGCCTTCACCGTTTGGATGCCTGTTAGTACTTCTACGAGGTGGCTCTGGGTTTTGGCATTTTCCTCGGCAGCTTGGCGAAATTGACGTCGAAATAGTGGTGCGCCTAGCAGGGTTAGGCCTACTTGAATCGGCAATACAGCCAGGGCAATTAAAGTGAGCACCCAGCTGTATATCACCATTACCACCACATAGATCACAGAGAAGGCTGCATCAAGCAGGGTGGTCAATGCTTGGCCGGTGAGGAAGTTGCGGATTTTTTCCAGTTCGCTGATTCTTGAGCCCAATTCGCCAACCGGGCGCTTGTCGAAATATCCCAGTGGCAAGCGCAATAGATGGTCAATTACTTCAGCACCTAGACGCTGATCGATTCGATTGGTTGTTTCAGCAAAAAGAAAGGTTTTGAGACTACCCAATACTCCTTCCAGTACGGTCACAGCTACAAGGGCAAAACCAAGAACCTGCAGGGTGTCAAGACTGCGCTGATTTATTACCTTGTCGATGATGACTTGGATCAACAAGGGATTGGCCAGTGTGAACAGCTGGACTACGAAGCCAGCGATTAAGACTTGGATCAGTACTCCCCT
Organism: Prochlorococcaceae cyanobacterium ETNP18_MAG_14; assembly: GCA_030741055.1. Taxonomy (GTDB): domain Bacteria; phylum Cyanobacteriota; class Cyanobacteriia; order PCC-6307; family Cyanobiaceae; genus Prochlorococcus. The sequence goes on from JASLWC010000097.1 coordinate 1,569, forward strand.
ATAGCGCTGAAGTGCTGGCCAAAACCAACTCGGACCGAAGGCTTGTTCAGGTGTGGTGTTGGAGCGATCGAGTAGCAGCAGTTCGATGCCCTCAGGGAAGGCATCCTCTAGCTGGCTTGGGTCCAGCTTGATAAAGCCTTCGCTGGGTGAGGCCAAGGTGAGGCCTAGTTGATCGCTGCGAGTTACTAGAGCAAAGCTTTGCTTCCATGGCACCAAAGTGGGCGTTTGTAAGCGAGTGCCCATTAGGGCGGGTACCTTGGCTCCTGCAACATGCAGGCCAAGGCCCGCTGCTATTTGGCCACACATCCGCAGAGTGGGAGTTTGGCCGCGGCGCAGGCTGTCGCGCAGCATTTTTTCAATCGAGTCGCGCCGGAATGGCAGCTTCATCAACTTGGCCAACATCTGGAAGCAGGCCAGAGTTTCTTGTAGTGGGCCTTGACCGCCAACGAAGAAGTCTTCGGAGTTGGAGCGGTTATCGAGGCTGCTTACGGTTGGTTTTGATGGGGCTAAAGGAAGTGTTACGTCAGTGCTTTTCGCATCGCTATCAAAAGATGCATTGCTTGTGGTAGCTGCCTTAGCTTGAAGAAGAGTGGTTAGTTGCTCTGCTGGTAGGGCAATCAGCCGCAAGGGAAATCCAGTTTGGGAATTGGGTAACTCGCGAATTGCTTCTTGGGAGTTGAGCTCACTTTCAATTGGGTGATTAGGTATTGAGGAGGCCAGGAAGAGACGCTTACCGTTATTGATTGCTGTTTCTGCTTGATCCCCATTGGCGGTAATTAATTTGGCCACAGGGTGAAGAACCTTTAGCCATGCATCAAGTGAATGGTGGCTTTCGGGTGCGCGCGCAAGGATTCCTTGGATTAGGGCAGTAATTTCTGCATCCCAGAGGTAAGACTCACAACAGTCGCGAACATCTTTTTCAGTGTTGTAGAGCTGCTGGAACGTTTCATCTGTGACGCTCCATGCTTGAAGCTCTGTCGCAGCGCGCACGGCTTCGCAAGATTGACCTCTTAGTAGAGAGGCTGCTCCGATGATTGATCCTGGTTCAAGTTTTGCGCGTGTGGTTAAACGACCTTTATTGCTGCCCAATAGACGCGCGGTGCCGCTTTCGATCAGCAACACATGACCAGGGAGATAGCTTTCTTCGCAGAGCGATTGACCGATTTGAAATTTCAGGCGCTCACCTTTGACTTGCAAACTGTTTTGCAGTGCAGCAAGAGGGTGATTCAGCTTTGTCGTGCTCATGAGACAGCACCATTAGCAAGTTGATCTCCGCGAAGAGCTGAGACCAATTCATTGGTCTGTTGATCAACCCAGGCGTCGAACAATTCGATGGCCATGCGTTTTTGTATATCGGTGTCAAATGTGGCCAGCTGCCTTTCTTCAAGACGTGTAACCACCCACCATTGCTCGATTTCGAAGGGTTCCAGCAAGACACCTGGGGTTGCTGTGCGTAGTCGTTGACGAAGCAGGGGATGAGCACGACTGAGGCTGGCAGGTCCCACCAGACCATGGGATGACCGCTCACGTCCCTGGGAATGTGCTGTAGCAAGAGCGGTGAAGTCTGCTTCACCGGCTTCGATCTGCAGGTAAAGCTCATGAGCCAGATCAGAATCTTCGATACGCAGCAGGCTGTAGGTGAACTGATCGAGATCTTCTTTCCTTTTCAGAAAATGTGCTTCGGCTTTGGCGGAGAAGTGTTCCAGGCTGTAATGCTGCACTTTTAGAGGGACACCGAGTTGATGCATTAGGTCTGGCTTTGTCAGACCTTGATAAGTCAGATATCGCTCGAGGCTTTCTTCATCACTGAGTCCAT
>JASLWC010000098.1 GCA_030741055.1 Prochlorococcaceae cyanobacterium ETNP18_MAG_14
TGCGCAATGGCGTGGATTCCTCTCCTGATGCACAGCGTTGCCTTGATGCATTGCTAGCTGTTGAGCCTGAAAAGCAGTAAAGGAGGTGCCTTCTTTTTGAATTCGGCTAACGTTGATTTGCTTTGGCAGTAGCGGAGTGACTTTGTCTGAATGGGCATTAGTCGCATGCTTCGTGATTTGCCGTTATCCCCAAAGGAGGAGGTGCTCATGAGTCCCAGTTGTTCGATTCAGGGTCTGCTGATCGCGGAGAACGCCGGCTGATTTTTACACCTGTTTCCTGATCAGATGGTTCCGCGCCAGAGTGGACCCGGCGAGAGCCCCCGTCATGCATGCATGGCGGGGGCATCGTTTTTCAGCCTTTTGATCGATTGGCTTTTTAAGGTTGTTTGATTGATTGATGCTCGGATCGCTCGCAAAGTTCCAAGCCGTTCTGCCAGCTTTTGCATTGCCAGTCAGCTTGTTTGGCTTGGCTCAATAGGTTCTGTTGACGTTTTCTGTTTGAACCCCAACCTGGATCTTTTGGGTTGAGAAGCAGCACATCAAAGTTCTCGAGATCTAAGGTCTTGCCCTTGCTGCGCGGGAAGCTAATTGCAATGCGGTGGCTGAGATGTGGAGCGAGATAGCTAGTAGTGGCAAGCCGGCTATTGCTAGGAATACTTGCGATTGCTTGATGGCTTGGGGCCAGTGCATTGAGTCTTTCTAAATAGGGGCCAGTGAAAAACCAGGGCTTGGCAAGAACTGCCCAGCAGATGGCACTCCAGGCCAATAAGCGCCAGGGAACCGCTTGATGTGGGCGTAGGGCCAGGCCATCGATAGCAGCCACAACAGCTATTACCGCAATTGGCAGGCTGTAGTGATGGATCAGTGTGCGTTGGGGTGATTCTTCCGATAACAGATTCACTATTACCAGCGGTAACCCTGCTATCAGAACTGGTAGGGAGACTCGGCGCCAGAATGGAGCGACGGCAACGCTGATTAACAGCAGATACACCAGTCCGCCGATCCAATCCACATGCTCGATTAGTAGCTGAGGCTTCGTGATCAGATTGAAAAGAACCTCATCGAAGCTGTTGCCCAGGTAGGAGAAAAGGGCGCCGGCTGCTTTGGGGCCTGCATTGCTGCCTTTTAGCCAGGGGTAGAGCCACTGATTGAGCATGGCCAACCAGCCCAAGGCCAGTCCAATAGCAGCAGCAGCCCAGATCCAGCGCTTGCGCAAGGCCTGCTCCAAGCCCAGCCCTGCTACCACAAGCACAAGCCCATCACGGCAGCCAAGCAATAAGAGCAGCAAGCCAAACCAAAGCCAGGCTTTCTCTGCCCTACTGGCCCAATAGCAACCAGCCAGGGCTGGCATCACCCATGCCTCGGGGTGGAAGTCGAACAGATTTGCGTTGAATACCACTGGCTGCAGCCACCAAAGAGCGCAGATCAGCCAGCACAATTTTGGGGTAAGGCCTGCTTGGCGGCCCACCAACCAAAGTGGTATTGCGGTCAGGCTTAGTCCAGCCGCCTGGCTGGCGAGTAGCCATTGAACGCTGGCATGTAAGTGATATGGCAGGGCTGCCAGGTAGAGAGCCCAGGCGCCGTGATCAGCTACCAGATGCATCCCTCCTTGCATCGAGGAATAAGGCGGTAATCCCTGACTGGCTAACCAGATCCACTGATCGAACAGGCCAAGATCGTAGGCATTGCTCTGTAGCAGAGCATGACGCGTTGCGGCGGCTGCCCACAGCAGCAGAAAGATGACCAGGCATGTGATGCTCAGGCGACGGGGTGGGCAGGCCTTAGTTTCCAAGCAGGAATGCTCAAGATGTTGGTGAGCATCTCATAGGCCTTCACCTTTGGCCTTGTTCCGCGCGTTGGTGGTGGTCGATGAGCTATTGGATCAATTCTTTGATGGGCACTAGATAGGTTTGATGCGGTATCTGAGGGCAGTAAGTGGAGTTTGGCTGCTCACACAAAAGAGCCTTCAGGTCATTTCTTGCACTGCCCTTAGTTAGCGGTTTAAAGGTTTTTTCCCAGTTCAAGCTGCCCACTAGATGGGTAGCTCCTTGAGCTTCCCAGGCTTGTAGTTTTGCCTGATTAATACTTTTGGCAGTCGTGAGCCAACCCTGCCGTCGAGCAAGGTTTAGCAAACTCGGATCACTGCCAGTCACGCTCACGATTCGTGCTTTGGCAGGTAATTCATTGCGGATGCTCTGGGTTAATGGCATCCAGATCTCTGCCTGTCGTCGCTCGATCGCCCAGTAATCAAAATTGAGTACAACTAGGCTGATGGCAACAATTAGTGTCAGATAGAAGTTGTTTAGCCATGGGTAATTCAGCTTTTTGGATTTAATTAGGTGTGTTAAAGATTGCCAGCCCCTTCCCATTAATGGGCAGAGAAAAATCAATAGGGGCAGCTGGTAGTACTCATGAATAAAGCTTGCTCGTAAGAAAACTGCTGTGCAGGCTCCCATGCTCAGTAGGCCTGCTGCCAGAATTTGACCACCTGCATCTCGGCGAGATTCCCACAGCCCAAAAATCACGATTGGTACCCCAAGCACAGCAAGATGTTTGCTGATTCGCAGAAAAATGTTTAGCCAGAGATTCATATCTAGCAGCAGACTTAGGCTGCTGCGATCAGAGTTATTGCCCCAGAAGCCGAAGCTCAGGCCACTGCTTTGACCAAGTTGATATGCATAGCCAAACCACAGAGCTCCAATAAGTATTGAGCTACCTGCATAGAGCCAAGGCCCAGGCGACCGAGCAAGTTTCCTTAAACCTTGGATCAACTTTCCAAGTGAAAGTGCCGGCCCAATTGCTTGGGGCTGCAGTTGCACCATTAAGAGGGGTATGCCGAGCCAGATCAGGGGAAGTACTTTGATTAAACAAGCAAGGCAAAATGCCAGCCAGCTTGTGAGCAGAGCCCAGCGAGAATGCCGCTGTTTCCAGACAAGCAGACGCTCGATACTCACTACTGCTAGTAGGAGCATGAGAGCTTCTGCTTGCAATGTGCGGCCGTAGTAAACCCCGAGTGGCAGCACAGCAAAGAACAGCCCTCCCCACCAAGCGCTGATTGGATCAAGTAGTCGTTGGCCAAGGCGAATTATTAACACGATGGTGAGGGTGCTACATAAAACTGAAAGTCCCCGCCCTAACCATTCGTGTAGTCCTATTAGCTTGTAGAGCTGGCCAAGTAGATAAGGAAATAGAGGGAACTCGCACTCCACATATCCAGGACTGGCTCCACTCCAATCAATTTGCGGTAACCAAATCGGTGTGCGTTCTAGGGCAAAGTGTCTTGCCATAGCGGCTGTATCTGCCTGGCGCCAGCTATGTACGCCGAGGATGGGAGCCTGCACTTGGATCAGGCGCAGGATCAGGCCTAAAACCACGGG
>JASLWC010000099.1 GCA_030741055.1 Prochlorococcaceae cyanobacterium ETNP18_MAG_14
AAAAGAATCGATTTATCCAGACTACGAGTCAAATTCTCCAAGCGGCTAGCAAGATTTACGGTGTCTCCGATCACCGACAAGCCGCCAAGCTTGCGACCGCCGATCCCACCAGCTACAACAATGCCACTAGCAATACCAATTCCACATTCAAGAGGCTCCATTCCCTCAGCCTCCCAAATCTGATTCAAACGAATAAGGCTCTCCCGCATAGCCATCGCGCAACAGATGGCAGATCGTGCCTCAGCTGATTCACCACGACTTTCAGGCAAACCGAATACAGCCATCACTGCATCACCAAGGAACTTGTCGAGAAAGCCGTGGTGATCCCATACCAATGAACGCATCTCATCGAGATAATGATTGAGCTGCTCAAGATGAGCCCGAACCCGGCCCTGCTCACTACGCTTTCTGGTAAGAGCCGTGAAACCCTGAAGATCCGCAAACATCACAGTGACCGATTTCAGCTGACCTTCAAACAAAGCCTCCATATGACTTGGATCGCTCAACATCGGCCCAACCACGGAAGGATCCACGCAACGCTGCAACCAACGACGGGTTAAGCGTCGTTTGGTCGACGTACGCCGATACTCCTCACCTCCATATATCAAGGCGCCAACCACCAAAGCAGCTGGAGGTGTGAGGACTGGAATCCAAACATGATGATGGACCATCAACAAATAGCAAAGGACAACCCACAAGCCTGCGCTGGCAATAAGCACACCAAATCGCCAAGCCAAATTGGTGCGGTGAAACGCCAGAGATAGTGCCAAGAGGACAACACTGCCGACTAAGCCAGCCTTCATCGGCAGTAAGCGAGGCCAGGAACGCAGTCCATCACGCGTCAAAGCATTAGCAGTAGAGGTGGCCAGCACCTCCATCCCCGACAGGTCTCCAAAGGGGGATGGCAGATCGCTTAACGCACTTCCACCCTCAGATACAACAACACCCACCAACACGACAGCCCCTTCAACCCGTTCACGACAGGGATGAACTGCCCATTGCCGAGGATTGATCACATTCTTGGCGGATAGACGCAAGAATCCGTGGGCTGGAGGCAAACAACGTCTATCCAGCCTGAGAGGCTCAGGCTCAGGACCATAGAAATTCAGGGTCTGGTCGTAAAGATCCAACGCCAGCGGCCGGCCTACCATCTCTAAGGCAGCTACAGGAAGAGAACGCAGCGGCTCATGGCCAAGCGGTTGGTCCAACGTAGTGGCATAAAACTCTGGCTGAAGAAACCGAGCTCCATTGCCAGGAGGGAAGATATTGCTCAAACCCAATGAAAGTCTGTCAAGTTCAGTTGCATCGGCTGCAACAGGCAACAAAAGAGATATGGCTCCAGCACCGAGTTGATCTTCTGCCTCAATCATTTCCGCTGCTAACACAAACTGCTCCTGATACGGCAAAAGAGCAGCGATGAAGGCCTTGTCATCCGCTGGTCCAAAGACACTCTCTCCAGCGAAGACCACGTTCAAAGCCACTACGTCTGCACCTGCTTCCAGCAAAGGCTCCAACAGGTCGCCATAGCGCGCTCTAGGCCAAGGAAGACTTCCCATGCCCACTGCCCAAGATGGGATCTGATCCTGTTGCTCAAACCAGTGACCCTCTGCAAGCGTTGAGTCATCAATCACTACCTGCACTATCTGTGGAGATGCCCGGCGAGGCCCACGAATCCTGACAAGCTGATCCTCAAAGTTGCGTTCCAAGATCCACCAGGGCCGACAAAACGACGCCGGGCAAATGGCCAACAGAGCCGAGGCAAACGTCAGCAAACCAGCTGCCAGAAGCACTGGAGATTTTCTCAGGATACGCATCTATGCATGACCTCAAGGATCACCTTGCCCCACACCCAGTGTGATGATCATTCAGATGATCTAGGTCTCATTGAATCAAAATCGAAAAAATCTACCGCCTGGCAAGCGAAGGGGTGAGCCGGGTTTAATCCTTGGCAAGGAAGGAATTCTCACTGATGGGTACTGCGAGCGTAGGTAAGACTTGAGCGCAAAAGCTGCGGGGATTTCAGTCCGAAAGCCCCGAAACAAGGGACCTTTAAAAATGCTGCGGTAATCGCCAGCAGTGAGTTTTCGCAATGATGAGAAAGTCCCCTCAGGTGACACCCGCAACGATTCTCCAGATCGAATAATGACCTCCTGCTCACTCAAAGGCTGTCGATGCTGATCTTTATCCGTACTTGGCATTTTATCCAATTCAGTGTTGGGCTCCACTGAACGAAGTTCTACCTCTCCTTCCAATACATAAACCTCAGTCGCCCCATCTTCAGACACCTCCAAAACATAATTAGTTCCGCGAACACTCAAACGGGCTGAACGAGTACAGCCATCTTGCTTACCGGAGACCAAAATCTGCCCCTGCCTGAGTTGATAACAACTACTTCCTAATTGCATTCTGGAAAAACGATTAAGACGGCCAACTGCTCCAGAATTGAACAGAAGCTGGCCGCGACTATTACGCGTGCTGACTTGCTGAGGCTCAGTAGCCTTTTGGCTCACTTTCGCCTGCTGAGAGTCGATATACAACTGATTGCCATCGAGGATCTCCTGAATAATTGCGGTGTCTGCAGCTCTAACCGGACTCGCCAACGTCAGGCCTATCAGAGTGAACCCAGTGAACACACCCACTGGGTTCAGGACTTGGATACGAATCCGGTCCATCACCACAATCTGATCAAAAGCAAAATTATTTTGCCTCAATTAGAACACCAAAGACCCTGCAGCCTCAGCTTTCTACACGCCACTGCTGATCAGAAGGAGTCCATGCGTTGAGCTCTTCAGCAGAGAACCAAGGACTGATCTCAAACTGAGCAGTATCTGGACCATCGGAGCCATGAATCACATTGCGGCCGATGTTCACAGCTAAATCACCGCGAATGGTGCCTGGCTCAGCCTCCAGGGGCTTAGTAGCACCAATCAATTTACGAGCGCTTGTGATCACACCATCGCCTTCCCACACCATCGCAACCAACGGGCCCGAGGTAATGAAATCAACAAGCCCAGCAAAGAAAGGACGCTCGCTATGCACGCCGTAATGCTTTCCAGCCAGCTCACGGCTGGGGATGAGCTGCTTTAAGCCAACAAGCTTGAAACCCTT
>JASLWC010000009.1 GCA_030741055.1 Prochlorococcaceae cyanobacterium ETNP18_MAG_14
ATGGTTTTAAGAACAGTTAAAAAGCTTTGCCACAGAAAACAAGATCCTCTTACAGCCATTTGGATCACCCACCGCTTAGAAGAACTAGACCATGCAGATGGCGCAGCTAGAATGGAAAATGGGAAAATCGGACAATGGATTTCTGGCAAACAACTAAGAAGATCTATTTCGCCACTTGCAGTAAGGCAGGTATGAGCGGTAAGTTCTTCGAGTTCCATTCCTCGGTAGCTCAGCGGTAGAGCGGTCGACTGTTAATCGATTGGTCGCAGGTTCGAATCCCGCCCGGGGAGCTTCATCAAACCCACAGCCCTTGGCTGTGGGTTTTTCTTGCCCTGCAAAGAAAATCCACAACAGTGCGTAGACAGAATTGGAAGACTTTCTAAAAAGAGGGGAGTCCTAGGGAATTCTTCGTCTAAGCAAAAAGCCTGTTTTTATGGGAGTTTTAGGCATTTAGCTCAATACTCCCGCGAAGAGCACAAGCAATGCACCTAAACGCAAATCTTGAGAGAATCTGACAAGCCCTGATTTGACAGCATCCCGCTGATTTCACTTTCTTCCTGGACTCCGATCTAAATGAAGCCTTGCATTTTGCTTATCGAAGACGACCAGGACATGCGCGAGCTGGTGAGCAACCATCTAGAGCACAACGGTTTTAACGTACAAAAGGCTGATGACGGTATCAAAGGTCAGGCTCTAGCTCTTCAATACACCCCAGACCTGATTTTGCTTGACCTAATGCTTCCCAAGGTGGATGGTCTAACCCTCTGCCAGCGTTTGCGTCGAGATGAACGCACAGCAGGGATCCCGATCCTGATGATTACCGCCCTGGGAGGCACAAAAGATAAGGTCAGCGGCTTCAATTCCGGAGCAGACGATTACCTCACAAAGCCATTTGACCTTGAAGAGTTACAGGTAAGGGTAAAAGCTCTGTTACGTCGCACCGATCGAGCACCGCTAGGCACCAATAGACATCACGAAATCCTCAGCTATGGACCACTCACTCTCGTCCCTGAACGATTTGAAGCTATCTGGTTCGAACGTCCGGTAAGGCTCACCCACCTCGAATTTGAGCTGCTTCACTGCTTGCTTCAGCGCCATGGGCAGACTGTGGCCCCTTCTCTCATCCTCAAAGAAGTGTGGGGATATGAGCCAGATGACGACATCGAAACCATTCGAGTACATGTACGCCACCTTCGTACCAAGCTTGAACCCGATCCGCGCAAACCTCGTTTTATCAAAACTGTCTACGGTGCCGGTTACTGCCTGGAGTTGCCCACTGGTGGACAACTAGAGGGTCTAGAAGATGTGCTGGCTCAAGCCCGCCAAGAAAGGGAAGACAGAGAAGCCCAAAACAACACCCAAGGGGAACGGGCCAGCGCTTAAGCAGACGGCATCAACTCAAGCAAAGCCACTTCCCAAGCCAGCCTGGGTTGCACAAAACCCAACAGGTGTGAACGCAGCCGCTCCAAACGCTTCAATGGCGTTGGATCAGATTGTTGAATCCAGAGATGTTGCTGCCACCAATCAATCAACCAAAGCTGCTGTTCGCCATTAAGAGCCTCAGTGATATCTCGCGCCAGGGCTAAGGCAACCATCGGCTGCTGCGGTCGATCCTGAAGACGTGACCACAACTCCTCTGGCACCGCCTGCCATGCGCTTAGATGATTCAAAAGCGCCCCTGGGGATCCCGCCGCCATCGCTAATAATTCCGGTTGATCCAATCCAAGCAAGGGCGATCCACCTTCAGCATCTCGTGCGCGGGCCAAAACAGCTTCCATAGCCTCTCCATCAAGACGAGAAAAGAAAATCTGTTGACAGCGGGAACGAATTGTCACGAGCAAGCGTTCAGGCGCAGCTGAAAGCAATATCAACAAACCATGGCCTGGTTCCTCCAGCGTTTTAAGCAAGGCATTAGCAGCCGCTTCAGGCATAGCTTCAGCCGCTTCGATAACCACCATGCCTCTAAGGGCCTCCACAGGCTGCCGTCCCAAAAACCTTGTCACCCCCCTTATCTGCTCGAGGCGCACCAATGGGGGAGAACGACGACTAACACCTTCATCCTCTGCCTGAGATTGGGGCACCAGGCGACCTTGATGCTGATAAGTCGGCTCGACCCAGAGCAGGTCAGGGTGATTGAAAGCCTCTAGGCGGCGGCGCTCACGCATGAGTGACTTGCCACCAGTGAGCACCCCCTCAAGAAAACGCAATGCTGCAAGACTGCGACCCACCCCATCTGGACCAGAAAACAGATATGCCGGTGCGTATCGACCCTTACTAAGCGCTGCTTCCAACAATGAAACTGCCAGAGGCTGCGCAATCAAGTCTTCAAATAGAACAGACAACTCAACCTCAGGGTTCACCGCAGCCCCTCTGGCAAGGAGCCGAAATAATGGCGCAACTTATTCTCCAATCCAGCACTAACCAACTCAGCCTGTTGACCCGCCTTTAACGTCACCCAGGCCCGCTGCTTAGCCAAGACAGCAAATCCCTTCGCAACCCTGGTTAAGAAATCAGCCCCTTCTGCTTCGATTCGATCGTCAGATTTGGCATCACGCCGAGCCAGACTTTCTTCTACAGACAACTCCAACCAAAAGGTAAGGTCCGGAACAAGGCCAGCCGTGGCAATCTCCTCGAGTTGCTCAATTAAATCAATCTCAAGCTGTCGCCCATAGCCTTGGTAAGCAAGGGTAGAACCGCTGAAGCGATCACTGAGAACCCAGTCACCCTGATCAAGTGCCGGGCGAATCAACTGAGCAACGTGCTGAGCCCGATCAGCCGCATACAGCAACAGTTCCGCAAGAGGTTGCGGATCCGCATCCCCAGGGGGATGAAGAAGCAACTGACGCAGAGCAGCACCCAAAGCCGTCCCACCGGGCTCGCGGGTGAGATGCAAAGTTGCACCATCAGGCATCAAACCACTACTAGGTAGCCAATTAGCAAGGTGATCAAGCTGAGTTGTTTTGCCACAGCCGTCAATGCCCTCAAGAACTAAGAAGCGGCCCTTCATGCCGTACGCAACGCCAAGGCGTTTACCACCACAGTGATCGAACTAAGGGCCATCAACAAAGCTGCAATAGGCGGCGAGAGCAGCAAACCAAAACCCGGCAGCAACAACCCTGCTGCAATCGGCAAAGCAATGAGGTTGTAGCCAAAGGCCCAAATCAGGTTCTGACGAACCTTTGCCATGGTGCGACGAGCCAACAACAAAGCTTCCGGCAGTCCCTCCAGGCGATCCCCAAGCAAGACCAGATCGGCAGAGTCCTGGGCAATCTGGGTGCCTGTACCCACAGCGATGCCAAGATCTGCTGCCGCAAGGGCTGGTGCGTCATTAATCCCATCACCCACCATGGCCACAAGTCCAGCCTTACGAAGAAGTTCCAGACGATCCAGCTTCTGATCAGGCAAAAGCTGCCAACCAAGTTGCTGCGGTTGAAAGCCCAGCTGCTCTCCCAAGCGTTCCACCGACTGACGTCTATCACCACTGAGCATGGCCAGAGTCATTCCCTGCTCCCTTAAACGATCTAAGGCAATCGCTGCATCAGGCCGGAGCCGATCATCAATAGCCACTAGACCCAAGGGGGATTCCCCTTGAGCCACAGCCACAACCGATTGCCCCAGAAGAGACGCCTGATCAACATCAGCCTGAAGCTCCGCACTCCAATGGACCCCTTCAGCTAGCAGCCATTCCGGAGTGCCAACGCGCACCGTTCCTTCTACTCCTTCGATCTCACCTGCCAGGCCAGCACCTGGATAAGTGCGAGTTGTCAAGGTAGGCAATAGCGCCAAACGATGGCGCTGCGCCTCTTGCAGAACAGCATGGGCCAAAGGATGGCGGCTATTTTGCTCAAGACTTGCAGCTAACTGCAAAAGCTGATCAGGCTTATCACTGCCAAGAATCGCTGCCACCAAAGGGCGGCCAAGGGTGAGGGTGCCAGTTTTATCGAAGACAACCTGCCGCAGAGATGCAGCCATTTCAATCACATCCCCACCGCGGAATAACCAACCGCGTCTGGCCGCCTGACCTGAGGCAACTGTGATAACAGTGGGAGTTGCCAGCCCCAATGCACAAGGACAGGCCACCACTAGAACAGCAATGGCAAGCTGCAAGGCAAGTCCCAACGAAGTTTCAGCTCCACCGCCAAGCGGTGCATGCAGTCCATGTCCATAGCCATGCACCAACCCCTGACCCGAAGCATGCAGCACCTGAGGCCAAATACGAGTACCTAACTGCCACCAAAACAGAAAGGTTGCTAAAGCCAGGCTGACAACGCCGTAACAAAAGCGTCCTGCTACCTGATCAGCAAGGCCTTGAATCGGTGCCTTACGCGCCTGGGCCTGTTCCACCAAAGTGATGATTCGTGCCAGGGCTGTCTCGGAGCCAACGCGTCGCACCTCAAGCGTCAAGGTGGCTTCAAGGTTGAGGCTGCCTGAAGTCAGCTCCGTACCTGGAGCAGCCTCCAAAGGCAAGGGCTCGCCAGTGAGGCTAGAGACGTCCACAGCTGAATGTCCCTCCAGCACGATGCCATCAACAGGTATGCGATCTCCAGCTAGAAGCTGCACTCTCTCGCCAGGTCTAAGCGCACCAACTCTTACCTCATGGATAATCCCATTGGCGTCAATCAACCTGGCCGTGTCGGGTTGCAACTGAGCCAATTGCTTGAGAGCCCTACCTGTGCGGAAACGGGCACGCCCCTCAAGAAAACGCCCCAACAAAACAAACCCGAGCAACATCACAGGCTCATTGAAGAAACAGGGCCAACCCACTGCAGGCCAAATCAGGGCCACCAAACTCGCCAAGTAGGCGCTACTCACCCCCAGACCCACCAATGTGTCCATGGTGGGAGTGAAGGAAATAGCAGCCCGAGCTCCGCCAATCAGGATTGGTCGACCAGGGCCCAACAAGGCAACCGTGGCCAATCCGGCATGGAAAGGCAATTCCCCCAGAATGGGCAATTGAAGATGCCCACCTTCATCAAGGTGGCCCAAAACCGAAAGCAATAACAACACCAAGGCGACCATCAGCTGTCGCCACTGATGCCACCAAACGCCAAGGGAATCACCCGCTGAAGCAGTTGATTCCTTTAATGGGGTCGTATCTCTTGGCCGGGCAGAAAAGCCACGAGCTGCCAAAGCGGCCAAGATCGGCTGAAGAGACTGATCCGAAGCCTGCAAATCCAGCCAAGCAGTGCGTGTTACCAAATTCACACTGGCATTAGCCACATTTGGCTGTTCCAGCAAAATTTGCTCCACGGACCGAACACAGCCGCCACACTTCATCCCCTCCACCTCAAGTGAGACGGATTGATGACCAGATGGCAAATCGCTGCGGCTCACGGATCAGTGAAAGGCCACCGCACGCTAGTGAAGATCAGCAAAGAAAACCCATGCCATGACATCAGTTCAACGATGAAAACAGGGACTCAAAACAATCTTGTCAGAATGCGGCGAGAATAATGTTGTTATTGCTTTAGTCCCGCCGTGCCCCGCACCCAGAACAAAGACAATTTCATAGACAAGACCTTCACGGTCATGGCAGATCTGATCGTGAAGATGATGCCAATCAATGACAAGGCCAAGAGAGCCTATGTTTATTACCGTGATGGACTGTCAGCCCAGAATGCCGGAGACTATGCAGAGGCGCTGGAAAACTACGAAGAGAGCCTGAAGCTCGAGGAAAGTCCCTTCGACCGAAGCGAAACCCTCAAGAACATAGCGATCATTTATATGAGCAACGGAGACGAAGATCTCGCTCTTGAGACATATCAGAAGGCGCTTGACCAGAACTCCAATCAACCCTCGTGCCTAAAAAACATGGGCTTGATTTACGAAAAGCGTGGTCGCACGGCTCAAGAAGCTGGTCTTCAAGATGAGGCTGATCGCTTATTCGACCAGGCTGCTGAGGTGTGGACTCAAGCAGTAAGGCTCTATCCCGGTGGCTATCTAGATATTGAGAACTGGCTAAAAACAACTGGCCGCAGCAACATAGACGTCTACTTCTAAAGCCAGGACTTTAAAGCTATAACTTGATTCTCGGCTATATAAACAGTTTGGACAGTTGTCTGTCTGCAGCAGATGAAAACTCAAAACTCATCATCAGCTGGATTAACACCTAAGGCCATTACCAGAGCCTCTGTAACACTCGCCGCCTCCAATAACTCCAACTCCAATCCCTCGCCGAGAGGGCCCAGAGCACTACCACGTGGAACTACAGCGCGTTCGAAACCTAAGCGAACTGCTTCCTGAAGGCGCTGTGCAAGCTGCCCTACTGGACGAAGCTGCCCTCCTAGACCCAACTCGCCAAGCAAAACCGTGCGTTTTGGCAAGGTGAGATCGCGAAAACTGGAGACAACTGCAGCGGCGACACCTAAATCAGCGGCCGGCTCCTCAACCGCCAGACCACCAGCAACTGCCAGATAACAGTCGTAGCGCGACAACGGCAAACCCATGTGCTTCTCCAATACAGCCAGGATCTGGTGCAGGCGGTTGGTGCCAACTCCGGTAGCGGTTCGACGTGGGCTGGCATAACTAGTCACACTCACCAAGGCCTGCAGGTCTACCACCAAGGAACGAGTCCCTTCACAAGCCACGATGGTGGCCACACCCGAGGCAATCTCACCATTAATAAAGAGTTCGCTGGGGTTATTTACTTCAACCAATCCCTTCGCCTGCATCTCGAATACACCTAACTCGTGAGTGGCACCGAAACGGTTTTTTACGGCCCGCAGAAGTCGATGACTAGCAAACTGATCTCCCTCAAAAGTGAGAACAGCATCAACAAGATGCTCGAGCACCTTGGGGCCAGCCAGCATCCCTTCCTTAGTCACATGGCCCACCAGCACTAACGCAGTTTCTTGTCGCTTGGCTAAACGCTGCAAAGCTGCCGCACACTCACGCACCTGAGCGACTGAACCAGGAGCACTGGAAAGCTCCCCATCATGCAAAGCCTGGATGCTGTCAATAATCACTACAGCAGGCCGCAGCGCCTCTAGTTCTTTGAGCACCAAATCGAGATCTGTTTCCGCCAATAGCTGCAGACCTGAATCGGCACCCTCAAGACGCTGCCAACGCAACTTCACCTGCTGGGCAGACTCTTCTGCACTCACATAAAGCACAGAGTGCTGAAGTGCCATAGCCGCGGCGCTCTGCAAAAGCAGCGTGCTCTTGCCAATACCAGGCTCACCCCCAACCAACACCAGAGATCCAGGCACAAGACCGCCCCCCAGCACCCGGTCAAATTCCTCATATCCACTAGCCAGGCGCTGCAGGGGGTTATCCCCGAGCAAAGCCATCGTCGTCGAACGAATAGCAACTGGCTCCCCGAGCGGATCCACATCAGTGCCACGGCGGCGACCATCTGTTGTACGAGAGAGCTGTTCAACCAGAGAATTCCAGTTACCGCAACTGGCACAGCGGCCAAAAAACTGGCTGGTCTGAGCGCCACAGCTCTGGCAGACGTATACAGAGGTAGTGCGTACCACGAAGATCCGTAAAGAAAATTAGCTTTAGATGAACTAAAAGGTTTGCGAACCTTAATGGCTCTTATCTAAGATTCATTCATTGCCGCCGCCAAAGCCAACATGACGGCCACCAGCCCATCAAAAGAAACGATCCTCGTGGTCGACGATGAGGCAAGCATTCGCAGGATCCTCGAAACCCGACTTTCGATGATTGGCTATCAAGTGCTCACAGCATGTGACGGCAACGAAGCCCTCGCCACCTTCCGCAATTGCGAACCTGATCTTGTTGTACTCGATGTGATGATGCCAAAGCTTGATGGCTATGGCGTCTGTCAAGAGCTGCGCAAGGAATCGGATGTGCCGATCGTGATGCTTACTGCTCTGGGTGATGTCGCTGACAGAATTACTGGGCTTGAGCTAGGTGCAGACGATTACGTCGTCAAACCCTTCAGCCCTAAGGAACTCGAAGCACGCATTCGCTGCGTACTTCGAAGGGTTGAGAAAGAGCACGTTGCAGGCATCCCCAATTCAGGGGTCATTCAAGTTGCTGAGCTAAGAATAGACACCAATAAACGCCAGGTTTTCCGGGGGGCTGAACGGATTCGTCTCACCGGTATGGAATTCAGCCTGCTTGAGCTACTGGTCAGCCGCTCAGGGGAACCGTTCAGCCGTGGCGAAATCCTCAAAGAAGTTTGGGGTTATACACCTGAAAGACATGTCGATACCCGGGTGGTTGATGTTCATATTTCACGTCTTCGATCCAAACTGGAAGATGATCCGGCCAACCCCGAGCTGATACTTACAGCTCGGGGCACCGGCTATTTGTTCCAGCGCATCATCGACTCCATTGCCCCCGAAGGACTCTGATCCCTCCTTGGCCTCAGGGTCAAGGAGCAAGACCAACCGCCCCAGAGCCATTCGGCATCTGGTTATCTGGTATCGCCGCAACACAGCAGTCACTAGCCTCGTAGGAACTGCCACCAACTCTGCTTCCGCCGCCGGGAACGTAGCCGGAAGTGTTGTTTCCAGTGCCGGGTCTGTGGTGTCAAATGCCGGATCAATGGCCGGAAGCATGCTTCAACCACTGGTCTTTGACCCCCTAAGGCGACTACAAGGTGGCGAGAACAGTGCTACTCCAGAGGCAATCAATGACAGCGAACGACTTTGGGTGGCCGTTGATGGCATGGGCGGAGACCAAGCTCCTGGCCCCATTCTTGATGGCTGTCTAAAAGCCATCCAAAGACTTCCCCTACGCATCAAGTTCGTAGGAGAAACCAAGAAAGTGCTAGCAGCTGCGGAAGCCATGGGTCTCACCGACCTCTTCAACCAGGCAACGGCCTGCGGCCATCTTGAGCTTGTCGCAAGCGGTCCCTCTGTGGCCATGAATGAAGAGGCCACTGTGGTTCGCCGCAAACGTGACGCAAGCATCAACCTGACCATGGACCTAGTAAAAAAGGGCGAAGCTCTAGCGATGTATTCCGCTGGCAATTCCGGAGCCATGATGGCCTCAGCCATCTTCCGGCTCGGGCGCTTAGCAGGAATCGACCGTCCCGCTATAGGGGCTCTATTCCCAACGAAGGATCCTGGACAACCTGTGCTGGTGCTGGATGTAGGCGCAAATATGGATTGCAAGCCCACCTACCTGCACCAATTCGCTCTGCTTGGCAATATCTACTCCCGCGATGTTCTTCAAGTAAATCAACCAAGAATCGGGCTTTTAAACATTGGCGAAGAAGAATGCAAAGGCAACGATCTAGCCCTGCGCACTCATGAGTTACTAAGCCAAGAAAAACGCCTTCATTTCGCGGGAAACTGTGAGGGCAGAGACGTTCTCTCAGGTGCTTTCGACGTGGTGGTATGCGATGGCTTCACCGGCAATGTGATCCTGAAATTCCTTGAATCTGTTGGCAGTGTGCTGCTTGATGTATTGCGAGCAGAGTTACCACGGGGCAGACGAGGCAAAGTCGGCTCTGCGTTCCTACGCAGCAACCTCAAGCGAATCAAGAAACGCCTCGACCATGCAGAACATGGCGGAGCACTTTTGCTTGGTGTAAACGGTATCTGTGTGATCGGTCATGGCAGCAGCAAGGCCCTATCAGTAGTTAGCGCTCTGCGATTGGCCCACTCCGCAGCAAGCCATAACGTCATGGAAGATCTGGCCCAACTACAAAAACCTGCTGTTGTAAGTGCCTAAAACCACTCCCCAGTAAACGCTGTGATTGACTGACGCCACCTAGGACCACTTGCCCCTTGGCTGAAACGTCCACAATTGTTGGTGGAGTAGCTCTAGTGGGCTGCGGTAGCGCCACACCAACCCAACGAATTAGCAACGACCAGCTCGGCCAAAGGGTTGATACAAGCGATGCATGGATCCGCGACCGAACAGGCATCGGTTCACGCCGCGTCATCGGACCGGATCAGACACTCACCGGACTAAGCCATCAAGCTGCAACAAGTGCCATGACAATGGCTGGCTGGGAACCAGAAAGTATTGACCTGATCCTCCTGGCCACATCTACCCCTGATGATCTATTCGGTTCGGCACCACAACTACAAGCACTTTTAGGAGCAAAACAAGCGGTGGCTTTTGACCTGACAGCCGCCTGCAGTGGTTTCCTTTTCGCTCTGGTCACTGCTGCCCAGTTTCTACGTACCGGTGCGATGCGTAGAGCACTCGTGATCGGTGCAGACCAGCTAAGCCGCTGGGTCGACTGGGATGATCGCCGCAGTTGTGTGCTGTTTGGCGATGCAGCGGGAGCTGTTGCTTTAGAAGCCACTAGCCCAAATCAGAATGGACTTCTGGGCTTCCAGCTCAAATCAGACGGCAGCCGCGGTAACTGCCTCAACCTGCCTCAAGTTCAGAATTATTTATCCCTGGTATCAGGCAATAGCCATCAACAAGGAGGCTTTAAGCCAATCCAGATGAATGGACAAGAGGTCTACAAATTCGCTGTCCGAGAAGTGCCCTCAATCCTTCAGAGCCTGCTTGCAGCGACCAACACAAACCCAGAATCACTGGACTGGCTGCTGCTTCATCAAGCAAACCAGCGCATCCTCGATGCTGTGGCGAATCGATTCGAGATTCCGCAAGCAAAAGTGCTCAGCAACCTTGCGGAGTACGGCAACACATCGGCGGCCACCATCCCGCTAATGCTCGATGAGGCAGTGCAAGACGGCAGAATTAAACCGGGTCAACTGATTGCAAGCAGTGGTTTCGGGGCTGGCCTCAGCTGGGGGGCAGCATTAATCCGCTGGCAAGGCTCCGCGTAGGCTCCGCCTACATCGCTGCAGCATTTCAGATGACGATCGCCTGGGTGTTCCCTGGTCAGGGCTCACAGAAGCTGGGCATGGCTGATCCGATCCTCAGCCTTGCCGATGCCGAAGAGCGCTTTGCCTTCGCCTCTCAACTAATGCAGCGTGACTTATTGGCCATTTGTCGTGGCACCTGTCAGGCCGATACTGATCCAGCCGACCTAAATGACACCCGAAATACTCAACCCGCACTATTTGTAGTGGAGTCATTATTAGTAGATGAACTCCGCAGACAGGGAAGGCAAGCTTCCTTGATGGCAGGTCACAGCCTTGGTGAACTTATAGCTCTATACGCGGCTGACGTTTTTGACGTGAGCACAGCGCTAAAACTTCTCCTTCGCCGTTCTGAGCTAATGGCTGCCGCCGGTGGTGGCGCGATGACGGCCGTATTGGGCTTCGACCGCAACCAACTAGATGACCTTGTAGCAGCAACAGAAGGCGTAGTGATTGCTAATGACAACAGTGCAGCACAGGTGGTTTTATCGGGCACACCTGAGGCTGTCGCTCAGCTAAGCAGCCAGCTAACCTGCAAGCGAGCGATTCCTTTGCCGGTCTCAGGGGCTTTCCATTCGCCATTCATGGCTGATGCCGCCACAGCATTTGCCGCTGAACTTGATCAGGTGACTTTCAAGGACGCCAGTGTTCCCGTGCTCAGCAATGTCGACCCAACCCCCAGCTGCGATGCCAGTCTGCTCAAGCAAAGGCTCAAACAGCAGATGACTACAGGTGTCCGCTGGCGCGAAACCATGGACACCATGACCAATCAAGGGATCAAAACAGTGGTCGAGATCGGCCCTGGCAATGTGCTCAGTGGACTAGTGAAGCGTTCTCTAGAAAGAGTAGCCACCAATCAACTGGCTAGTGCTGATGACCTGGGGATTTGAATTTTGGCCCAAGCAAGCCCTCTGTCGAGCACAAACATGCAGGTGCTGAAAACACCTCGGCCAAGTATCACCTACCGAATCGTAAGCCACCTACTGGTATTTCCCCTCTTCCGTGGTCTCTTTAGGGGACGCACCTACGGCAACGAAAATGTACCTAGCCAGGGCGCTGTCGTGGTCGTAGCCAATCACGGCTCTCAGCTCGACCCTCCCCTGCTAGGCCATGCATTGGGACGCCCCGTAGCCTTCATGGCCAAGGCAGAACTTTTCCGTATCCCCCTGTTAGGCGCAATCATCCGTGCCTGTGGTGCTTACCCCGTAAAAAGGGGCGCCAGTGATAGAGAGGCCATCCGCATGGCCACCGCTCGACTAAGCGAAGGTTGGGCTATAGGAGTGTTCTTGGATGGCACTCGCCAGGCCAATGGCCGGGTAAATGCACCAATGCCTGGCGCCGCCCTGCTGGCTGCTCGCAGCGATGCACCTCTGCTTCCAGTAGCAATCATCAATAGCCACCGTGCCCTTGGCACAGGTGGTCGCTGGCCACGACTAGTGCGGATACAGCTTCGCATCGGAGAGCCCATCCCCGCTCCTTCCAGCCGTCGCAAGCCCGACCTAGAAGCCACCACAGCGGAACTTCAACGGCGAATCAATAGCTTGCTGGATCAAGGGCTGGTGAACTCGGCCGAAAAGAGCCTCCCCCCACACTCTCATCGCTGAAGCCCTCTGACCAATGCCGTTGGGCCCAATACTTAAAATCCCGACCAGTAGCCACCCAGGCCCAAGCCCTTAGCCAATCGCCGATCCGCTTTTCCCACCCCTCCTCCTGACAGTTTTCCGCACAAGAAACAGGGATGCCTGTAAGGCGAATACCCCTGCTACCGGCAACAACATGACCCACGGCCATAGAACGCGGCAGATGGTCCTCACTGGTAACTAGTAAGACATGCTGAATGCCCTGAAGGTGCAATTCATCAACAAGAGATGTGAAATTACCAAGAGTGTCTTTGGCGCGGTAATCGAGCTGAACCTGACTCAAAGGGATGCCCGCCTCACGCAGCAACCACTGCGCATACTCCTGGTTGCTGCCACCACTAACGATCAGAGGCAAACTCAAATCCCTGGCCAATCGAACCCCAATATGCTCACGATCAACATCTCCTCCCAGCACCAAGATCAACTGAGGAGGGTTCCGGTTAATTAGTGCATGCCTATAGGGACGAAGAGGTCCGGCAGCAATCAGCCAAAACAACAGTCCTCCTACGGCAATCACTCCAGGACGAAACCATCTCATCCGCTCAGATCCACCGGAGATGTGGGGTAGAGAGGAAGAGCCTCCGTCCAGGGCCCTAGTTGGCCGAGACGATGAGCGGCTGCGCAGAGCTCCAATAAATGCTCCACATCCTTAGCAACATCATCTTGAGCATGAAGAGCAGGGGAAACCTCAATACCATCAGCCAATAAATGGGGTGTTGCCAACTCAACGGCAGTAAGAGCAGGGCCCTCTTCTGCAGCCATTTGCAACTGATAGCAACCAGCCACAGTCCCCCTCCGCCGCATGGGTTTCACGATCCAAAACGGCTTTTGCATCTGCTCTGGGCTGAGCGCAATGGCCAATCGAGGAGCCATCAAAGCAAAACTACTTACCCCATCAAGAGAACAACCAAGCTGCTGAGCCAGAGTTCTTGCCATGACAACGGTTAAACGTGTGCCGGTAAATCCACCAGGCCCTGTGGCGACCGCCAAGCGAGCCAGATGCGGCCAAGATGCTGCTGGCAAAAGCTCTTCGACGCAATTAAGCAAACTATTGGAGAGCCCGCGTCCTATCGGGAAGGTATTGCTACGCAAACTTGCCTTGGGATCGCGGCAATCGAGAACAGCAACTCCAAGGGTTTCAGAAGAACTATGAAGTGCCAAAAGCAGATAAGCCTGCTCCTCTCCCAGAGTTGAAATCGCCTGAGCGGTCATCGCGGCAATTCCTTCCCCGGAGAAAATCGCTGCCAGCGCCCATGATCTACAAGGAAGCTACCGCAACTACGCACATCCCATTCCACACCTGTAGAGCCGCCAGGCAAATCAAGCACACTGATATGGATGCTCGGATTCTTGGGCTCAAGATCAGGCATTGCATTGAGATGAGCAACCCCGTGCTGCCGCTCTACCGCGTGATAGGCCTGGCAACGATCGACCCAGCGGCAGTCCACACAGATGCACATGCCCTCCTCAAACTCTTCTGCACCCATTCTGGAGGGCGATCCCATTGTCTGGGCACAGGCCCTTTGGAAACAACTGAATACTGATCGATGGCCACTATCAGTTCAAGAATTACCAACTGGAACGGTCCTTGTCGGAGGTGCCGTTCGTGATGGCCTAATCGGCCGACTCCAGAAGCACCCTGACCTTGACCTAATAGTTCCAGAGAGAGCTATAGAACTCAGCAACAACTTGGCCAGAACACTTGGAGGCAGATGTGTTGTCCTGGATAGCAAGCGCGACATTGCGCGCTTGGTGATTGAAGGTTGGACCATCGACCTTGCCGCCCAGGAGGGAGCCAACCTTGAGGAGGACCTCTGGCGCCGAGATTTCCGTCTCAATGCAATCGCCCTCACCCTCGAAGCCATACCTCGATTAGTGGATCCGACGGGCGGGCTAAGTGATCTACAGCAAAAAAAACTTGTGGTGGTTCACGAGCAGAACCTGCTCGACGATCCCCTCAGGTTGCTGCGTGGTTTGCGTCTGATGGCCGAACTGCAGCTAACCGCGGAAGCCCAAACCTGGGCATTGATACATCGCCACCACAAACTTCTGCCTCAAGCCGCCCCTGAAAGGATCCAAGCGGAACTTCAACGCATCGCAAATGCGCCCTGGGCCGATGAAGTGCTAACGCTGCTGCCAAGCACTGGCCTGCTGAATTCATGGCAAAACACCAGCGCAATAATCAGCCAACCACCACCCTGCAATGAGGATGCCAAAGCCCTAACCCCTTTAGAACAAAAACTGGCACTCCCCCTCGCTCGTCTGACATATCTACTCAGCGATGAAGGGCTGTTCCAATTGCGCTTCAGCAAAAGACAACGCCAGCGCTGTGAATTCCTGCGGCATTGGCAAAACCACAACGACGGCAAGGCATTTGCAAACCTGGCCGAAGTTGATCGAATGCAATTACACCTAGATCTAGAAAAAGATCTCCCAGCCCTAATCCTGCAGCTACCTCTAGACAGCCAACTGCAATGGCTTAAGCGCTGGCGCAACCCCAATGATCCTCTTTTCCACCCATCTTCTCCAGTAGATGGTCATTTACTGCAAAAGAGCCTTAATCTCCCCAAAGGTCGAAATCTGGGTGATCTACTCCGCCACCTCTGCCAAGAACGAGCCTTTGGTCGTTTGCACAATCAAGAGCAAGCCTTGCATGAAGCAAGTCACTGGTGGAAGCAAAAACAAACCTTGCTGTGATTAACTGCACTTGCAATAAGGACATCGATCGACCTGATCCACATCCTTTCCCCACTCCCTCTTTCCACTCCCCTCTTTTTTCATGAGCGTCCGCCTTTACATCGGCAATTTGCCGCAAACTTTTGAAAGCAAAGAGCTGGAAACACAGCTAGCAGTTGTGGGAGAAGGTATTCGCTTCAAGGCAGTTCTTGATCGAGAAACAGGTGGCTGTCGTGGATTTGGCTTCGCCAATGTCGATGATGAGAAGGTCGCTAATGAAGTAATTGAACAGTTCAACGGCCGAGAATTCAACGGCAACAAATTGAGAGTGGAGCGTTCTGAGCGACGTAATTCAAACGAGGGATCCGGTGGTGGTTCACGCCGCAATGGGCAAAGTGCTGGCAACAATGCCCCAGGATCAGCCCGTAAATCAGCTAACAAAGTTGTACATAGTGATGCTCCTACCGAAGCAGCACCTGATCCTCGTTGGGCTGGAGAACTTTCAAAACTTAAGGATCTCCTCGCCAATCAAAAAACAGCCGTTTGAAGCATGTTTTTAATTAGCTACTGATTGCCCAAGCTCAACGCGCCTGGGCAATCAGATATGAAAGAGGGAGATCAATCAACTTCGTCCAACGGTTTACATATGCCCGATTATTGAACACGTCATAATCAAGGCGTTCGATTGAATCAAGTATTCCCCTATAGAGACGCAATGAAGCCCATACTGGCCAACGAGCATCTTTAGAAAGCCAGCGCACCCCAGCTTCCGAACGGGCGAACCAATCCCTGGCACGCTGCAGTTGAAATGCCATCAACTCCTTCCAGGCACTATTCAATCTTCCAGCCATCAAGTCTGCTTCTGAATAGCCAAAGCGTTCGAGATCTTCCTGGGGAATGTAGATACGTCCACGACCACGATCCTCACCTACATCGCGAAGAATATTGGTGAGCTGATTAGCAATACCCAAAGCAATAGCAGCATCAGATGTCTCTGGAGAGGAACTCCAAGGCGCTGTTGTGTAAGCAGGATCAAGGCCCATTACGTGCTGAGTCATCAGGCCAACAGTGCCAGCCACTCGATAGCAATAGAGCTCTAGCTGCTCAAAAGTGGCGTATCGATGTTGATTCAGATCCATGCGTTGCCCCTCAATCATGTCTAGATAAGGCTGTATCGACTGAGGGAAACGTTTCAGGGTGTCTGCCATGACCAAATCCAAACCATTGCGCACCTGACCAGCAAACATTGCTCTAGTGCGTTCTTCCCATTGATCTAGACGATTTGCCAGTTCCGAAACAGGGCGCATCTGAGCTTCCGAGCTATCCATCAGCTCATCTGTACGCCGACACCACACATAGATAGCCCAAATCGCTCTGCGCTTGATGGGAGGCAACAGCATGGTGCCGAGGTAGAAGGTTTTCGCCCATTGAGCTGTCTCCTGCCGACAAGTCTCATAGGCCTCTTCAAGACTCAAGCAAGCTTGAGCACTAAGAATCGATGAATCCTGCGGCGCTAGCTGAGTCATTTGTCAGGAGGGGAGCGCCTTGCTAATTGCCTGAGCCGTTGACAACTTCTCCGCACTGCCATCCACGGCGCTTGCACACAACTTGCCGCTAAGCACTGCACCCTCCATCGAGGCCAGATAGCGCTGCATTGTGAAGTCTCCAGCGAGGAAAAAATTGACAATCGGCGTTTCCTGGCTTGGGCGAAGCTTCTGGCACCCCGGAGTGGTCTTGTAAACCGAGAGAGGTGTCTTGATGACCTTGTACTTACGCAGTTTGGCCTGCTTTTCGCCGGTGAAATGCATTGGAAAAAGCTTCTTGAGTTCAGCCAAAGTGGCAGCGATTATGTCCTCATCGCTGCAGCCAATCCAGTCCTTGGCTGGCGCAAAGACTAGTTCCAGCATTGAACGATCTAGATCTTCGTACTCCTTGCAGGTAATGCTCATATCAGCGTAAACACTAAGAAGTGGTGACCTACTGAACAACAGGTGATCGATATCGGTGAGCTTGCGGTCGAACCAGAGATGAATGTTGATCACTGGTACACCACGCAAACCCTCAAGTTTGCGGAATACATCCATCTGCTTCCACGGGGCCGGCAACAGCAATTTAAGAGGGTCCACTGGAAGAGCACTGACGTATGCATCTGCCTGAACATTCCTGGGCTCACCCTCACGCTCGCCACCGATTAAAAAGCTAGCCACACTGCCATCTTCTTTGAGATTGATCTCTCGCAAAGGACTATTGAGATGAACCTCACCGCCAAGAGCCTGAATATGGTCCACCATCGGCTGACAAAGACGTTCCGGAGGGGCTCCATCAAGAAAAGCCATCCTGGACCCATCCTTTTCCTGAAGAAATCGGTTGAGCGCAGTTAATAAAACAGTTGCTGATATCTCATCAGGATCAATAAAATTCAACGCCTTACTCATGGCGATGAAAACCTCCTTATTCACCCGCTCAGGGATGTTGTGGATTCTCAGCCATTCCGTCCAAGAATATTGATCGCACTCTTCCACATAGCTCTGGCCGCGCATCATTGCCGGCACGAGACCCAATCCGAATGCAATCTTTTCAGACCAGCTGAGCATGTCGTTGTTACTCAAAATGGCAGCCACGCCATTTAATGGAGCTGGTAGATCAGGGAAATCAAATCGGCTGTATTTTCCAGGCTCCTCAAGCTGATTGAAAATCATCGAGTGACTTTTCCATTGCAGACGCTTCTCGATACCTAATTCACGGAACAACTGGAGCATGTTTGGATAAGCCCCAAAAAAGATATGTAAGCCGGTCTCGTACCAGTCACCGTCTTCATCCTTCCAAGCAGCAACTTTGCCACCAAGCACATCTCGGGACTCAAAAACCACTGGGATATGTCCTGCATCAACCAGGTATTTGGCACAGGAGAGACCAGCTAGACCTGCCCCTGCGATGGCAACACGCATGCTTCTGATAAGCAGTGAACATCAACCCTAAAAGGAACCCTCCCCCATGCACTTCCTAAAATCCCTTCAATTGCTCTAGCGGTCCCATTGCCGGACCAGTCCATACCATGACCGAGACCCTGCTGAAGTGCACCACCCGCCACATAAGGATCTTCACAGCCAGGGTTGAAAACCATGATCTCGTTCTAGATCCCAACCAGCTGACACTTGATCTCGATCCCGACAACGAGTTCCTGTGGACCGAAACGGTCATAGAGGAAATGCAGCAAGGCTTCAAAGAATTGGTGGACTCCCATGCAGGAGCTGAGCTAAGCGACTACAACCTGCGACGAATCGGCTCGGAGCTAGAGGGAACAATCCGACAGCTGCTGCAAGCTGGGAAATTAAGCTACAACCCTGAGTGTCGTGTGCTGAATTACTCCATGGGGCTACCTCGTACCCCTGAGCTGTTGTGAACCGTTCCCGTTACAACCGCCAATCACCTCGTGATGACTACGGTTACGAAGACAGGCGTCCAAATCGCTACGACCGCCGCCGCCGCGATGAAGGCGATAGTTACAACGAGGGCCGTTCCCCTTCAGGGCCCTCTGGCCCTCCCCCCCCATCAGGAGGTAACGGAATCCGTCTGAATCGAGCCAGCCTCGCTGTGCTCGCAGGGGTTCTTATTGTGGGTATTGGCATCGGCAGTGCTGTAACTAGCACCACTGGGGGCGATCAAGGCAATATTGCTAGCGGTCAGCAGCTGGATATGGCTGTCCCCGATCCTGAATTCTGCCGGCAATGGGGAGCCAGTGCCCTCGTCATTGACGTTGAGATGTACACCACACTCAACCCTTCCAGCAGTTTCGTCACCCAGCCCAGCCTGCAGCCTGGATGCGTAATTCGTCGAGAAAACTGGACGGTGCTGGAAAAACAAGGCGCTGTCACCAATAACCAGGTGAGAGAGTGCAAGCAACGCATGAATACCTTTGCCTACATCGGTTCAATCCGCGATAAACCCATAGTCCGCTGCGTCTACCAAACCGATATCAGAGACAACAAATTCATTACCAAAGGAGTTGCTGACGATTCTGTGGGCGTAACACCAGAAGCAGATCAGTTCTGAATTGAATCCTGAACTTTGCTCTCAACACCAACGGGCCTGGTCTGACGAAGGGGGCTGTCGGCACTTGCGAAAACTGGCAGCACATCTCGTCTGAAGGCCTCCGCTGCCCGAGAGCAGTAACGCGCAGGATGGCTGATCAACTTCAGCTGGCGCCGCACCTGCAGATCAGCCACCACCGGCTTATGCACAGTGCCAGCAGTCAGTTCACGCTCGATCGATACCACAGGCAGGAATGCTGCTCCGAGGCCTGACTGAACAGCATTCTTGATCGCCTCAAGAGAATTGAGCTCCATCTCTATCCGTAAGCGCTGCACATCCAAACCGGATCGAGCTAGCAACTGATCAAGCATCTTGCGCGTAGTGGACTGAGAGTCGAGGCTAATAAAACCAAGACGGTAAAGATCTTCTTTGGTGAGTTCCACGAGCCTTGACAAGGGATGCTTCACCGGCAGCACCAGGGCCAGTTCATCACTGGCGTAAGGCACCACCTGAAGAATTTCATTGAGCTCCGAAGGGAGCTCACCACCAATGATCGCCAGGTCAATTTGACCATTGGCAATACTCCAGCCGGTGCGACGGGTGCTATGCACTTGCAGCTGCACAGCTACATCCGGGTACTTCTGCCGAAACAAACCAATCATCCGTGGCATCAAATAAGTGCCCGTCGTCTGGCTAGCCCCTACTACTAAAGATCCACCTTTGAGCTCATGAAGATCATCAAGAGCTCGACATGCTTCCTGGCACTGACTCAAAATCCTTTCGCAGTAGCTAAGTAGCAAGTGACCTGCTTCGGTGAGTTGAGCCTTTCGACCACCTCGATCAAACAAGGAAACTTCTAACTGCTTCTCGAGGTTCTGAATCTGCAGGCTCACCGCCGGCTGGGTGACGTAAAGACTATCCGCTGCTTTCTTGAAGCTGCCCTCACTCACGATGGCGTGGAGGATACGCAACTGATCGAGGGTGAAAGGCAGATCGGCCATAAAGGACCTGCCAGCCAGGCAGCAATTACAGAAAAACTGTAATCGGAAAACCCTAGACACCAGAATCAAAAATCATTGCAATGGGCCCTTGGCACAAATTTCGTCTGGAGGTCATCACAGCAGCCTTGTGATGCTTGCGCTGTTGCTTGTCTTCGCAGTAATCCACAGCGGTGGAGCAGCCCTACGCAGCTATGCCGAAGCACGAGTCGGAGCCAGAGCATGGCGATTGATCTTTGCCGCAGTCAGCGTCCCCTCAGCTGTGCTGGTGATTGGCTACTTCCTTGCTCATCGCTACGACGGGCTACATCTCTGGAATCTGCAAGGGGTGCCAGGCATGGTGCCAATGATCTGGATACTCACAGCAATCAGCTTCCTATTTCTGTACCCCGCTACCTACAACCTGTTGGAAATTCCCGCTGTGCTTAAGCCGAAAGTGCGTCTTTATGCAACGGGAATCATCCGCATCAGTCGTCATCCCCAGGCAATTGGCCAGATCCTCTGGTGTTTCTCTCATGCGCTCTGGATTGGCAGCAGCTTCATGCTCGTCACTTGCGCAGGCCTGATTGGCCATCACCTCTTTGCTGTATGGCATGGCGATCGCAGATTAAAAACCCAATTCGGAGATGCTTTTGATGAGCTGCGAGATAACACCTCCGTATTTCCTTTTTTGGCGATACTCGATGGACGACAACAATTGCCATGGCAAGAAGTTCTAAGGCCTGCCCAATTGGGCATAGCTATCGCCGTGGGCGTGTTTTGGTATTCCCATCGCTTCATCCCACTTGGGAGCGCAGCCTTTCTTTCCTCGAAGCTAGAAGGTGTTCTGAGCTGAATTCCCTACACTCCCAGGAGCCTGCCTCAACCGGATGCCCTCGGCTGCTGACATCGCCTGGTTAATCCCGGTGCTCCCCCTGCTAGGGGCCTTGGCCACAGGCCTGGGATTAATCAGTTTCAACCACACCATTAACCGCCTGCGCAAACCAGTAGCAGTAGTGCTGCTCAGCTGTCTAGGTGCTGCTGCAGTATTGAGCTATGCAGTACTCGCAGAGCAACTAGCAGGCGCGCCTCCTGTAACCCATCTATTTATCTGGGCTAGTGCCGGCAGTTTCACCCTGCCCATGGGTTATGTGATTGATCCACTTGGGGCAGTGATGCTTGCCCTGGTCACCACCATTGCTCTGCTGGTGATGATCTACTCCCATGGCTATATGGCCCACGACAAGGGCTACGTGCGTTTTTTCACCTACCTAGCCCTGTTCAGTAGTTCGATGTTGGGACTGATTATCAGCCCAAATCTTCTCGAAATTTACGTTTTCTGGGAGCTAGTAGGGATGTGCTCATACCTACTGGTGGGCTTCTGGTACAACCGGGATGGAGCCGCCCATGCAGCCCAAAAGGCCTTTGTGGTGAACCGTGTCGGTGATTTCGGCCTGCTACTAGGCATTCTCGGCCTGTTCTGGGCTACTGGCAGTTTTGATTTCCAAGGCATCGCCGATGGCCTATCTGATGCCATCACTAACGGCAGCGTGCCCGGCTGGGCAGCTCTGACGTTATGCCTATTGGTATTTATGGGGCCGATGGCGAAGTCGGCTCAATTCCCACTACATGTTTGGCTTCCTGATGCCATGGAAGGCCCGACACCAATTTCCGCCTTAATTCATGCTGCCACCATGGTGGCAGCTGGTGTATTCCTCGTTGCCAGGCTCGATCCTCTTTACAGTCAATTCCCCGTAGTGGGTTTAGTGATCGCCATTATTGGCACGATCACCTGCTTTCTGGGAGCATCCATCGCCCTCACCCAGATGGATCTAAAGAAAGGGCTTGCTTACAGCACAGTGTCTCAACTGGGATACATGATGCTTGCAATGGGCTGTGGTGCACCCGTTGCCGGCATGTTCCATTTAGTAACGCACGCCTTTTTCAAGGCAATGCTTTTCCTCTGCTCAGGTTCAGTAATCCACGCCATGGAAGACGTGGTGGGGCATGAACCGATCCTCGCCCAAGACATGCGGTTGATGGGTGGCCTACGCAAGAAGATGCCGATCACATCGACCACATTCCTAATTGGCTGTATTGCGATCAGTGGCATCCCACCCTTAGCAGGCTTCTGGAGTAAGGACGAAATTCTGGGGCAGGCATTCATGGCCTTCCCACTGCTCTGGCTTGTCGGCTTCCTAACAGCAGGGATGACAGCCTTCTACATGTTCCGCCTCTACTTCCTGACCTTTGAGGGTCCATTCAAGGGAGACGATAAAGACCTGCAGAACCAACTTCTTTCTGCTGCCGGCAAAGGCATTGACGACGACCATCCACACCATGCCGGAGTACTGCATGAGTCCCCCTGGTCGATGACGATGCCATTAGCAGTCCTTGCTGTGCCCTCAGTGCTAATCGGTCTGCTCGGAACCCCATGGAACAGCCAGTTTGCAGCCCTGCTCAACCCCAAAGAGGCGCTTGAAATGGCCGAGACATTCAGCTGGAGTGAATTCCTCCCTCTTGCAGGTGCTTCCGTTGCGATCTCGACGGCAGGTATCAGCTTGGCGGTCTTGGCTTATTACCTACACCGCATCGATCTTGGCCAATTATTGGCCGCTCGCTTCCCCAGCATCAATTCCTTCCTCGCTAATAAGTGGTATTTAGATGAAATCAATGAAAAGCTCTTCGTACGTGGCAGTCGCAAACTGGCGCGAGAAGTGCTTGAAGTAGACGCAAAAGTAGTAGATGGTGTCGTCAACCTCACAGGCCTACTAACAATTGGCAGCGGTGAAGGCCTTAAGTACTTCGAGACCGGACGCGCCCAGTTCTATGCCCTAATTGTGTTCGGTGGAGTAATAGCCCTGGTGGTGCTTTTCGGCGTTCTTGGCAGCCCTGTGAGCTAATTCCAACCACATTGTGTGTGTCATCGCCTATCTAGGCGATGCCAGAACGCCGAGTATTTCTACACTCCAACAAGTGCTGATAAGGCCCTTCCGTGTTGGAGCTTGCCGTAAGCGCACCCTTGGAAACTGGTGCACAACTGCTTACCAATGAGGTGAGAGCCAACTTCCCCTGGTTGAGCCTCTCAATCTTGTTCCCGATTGTGGGATCCCTGCTGGTGCCATTCATCCCCGATGACGGGGATGGCAAGCAGGTGCGTTGGTTTGCCCTCGGTGTAGCCCTGGTGACCTTTTTGATCACCGTAGGTGCCTACCTGTATGGCTATGACCCCAGCCTGAGCGGTTTACAACTATCCGAACGTGTTAGCTGGCTACCTGATCTAGGCCTGACCTGGGCCGTTGGAGCTGACGGCCTCTCGATGCCGTTAATTCTGCTCACTAGTTTCATCACAGCTCTAGCTGTGCTGGCCGCCTGGCCGGTGACCTTCAAACCCAAGCTGTTCTTCTTCTTGATACTGGCCATGGATGGCGGCCAGATCGCGGTTTTCGCCGTTCAGGACATGCTCCTGTTCTTCCTGGCCTGGGAGCTTGAACTGTTGCCGGTTTACCTATTGCTGGCGATCTGGGGCGGCAAAAAGCGTCAATATGCGGCCACAAAATTCATCATTTATACCGCCGGCAGTTCACTGTTCATTCTGCTGGTGGCACTAGCTATGGGGTTTTTCGGCGGAGGCACCCCCAACTTTGAATACACCAACCTGGCCCAACAAAGCTTTAGCACTGGCTTCCAGCTGCTCTGTTACGCCGGATTGCTAATTGCCTTCGGCGTAAAGCTACCGATTGTGCCCCTGCACACCTGGCTACCAGATGCCCATGGCGAGGCAACGGCTCCAGTACACATGCTGCTTGCAGGGATCCTGCTGAAAATGGGCGGCTATGCGCTAATGCGCTTTAACGCTCAGCTACTACCAGAAGCGCATGCCCAATTTGCCCCGCTGCTAATCGTGCTGGGGGTGGTCAACATCATCTACGCCGCTCTCACCTCATTCGCACAGCGCAACCTCAAACGCAAGATCGCCTACAGCTCAATCAGCCACATGGGCTTTGTACTGATCGGTATTGGCAGCTTCAGTGTTCTAGGAACCAGTGGCGCCATGCTGCAGATGATCAGTCATGGGTTGATCGGCGCCAGTTTGTTTTTCCTTGTAGGAGCCACCTACGACCGCACCCACACCTTGCAACTTGATGAGATGGGAGGTGTAGGTCAAAAAATGCGAATCATGTTTGCCCTATGGACCGTCTGCGCACTCGCCTCACTGGCTCTGCCAGGCATGAGTGGTTTCGTTTCTGAATTGATGGTTTTCGTTGGCTTTGCCACCGATGAGGCCTACACCCTGCCATTCCGAATTGTGATTGCTGGATTAGCAGCGATCGGCGTAATCCTCACTCCGATCTACCTGCTTTCAATGCTAAGAGAAATCTTCTTCGGCAAAGAAAATGACCAACTTGTCTCCCATACCAATCTGGTTGATGCCGAACCACGCGAGGTCTACATCATCAGCTGCTTGCTAGTACCAATTATCGGCATCGGCCTCTACCCCAGGCTGATGACAGATAGCTATACCGCATCCATACAAGCGCTAGTTAAGCGAGATGAGATAGCCATGCAACGCATCACAAAACCCTCAGCACTGCTGATTCGCAACACCTCCATGGCTCCTGCTGTGATCTCCTCGCCAAGACTGCCAATGGCTCAATCGCACTCTTAACTCTTGAACAGAGAGTAAGAAACTTCGATCTTTCTCTTGACTCCGACCTGAACCAGAGCCAAGCATTCACACCTCACGTAGGTTTCGATTAATGGAGAGGCATGTCCAGACAAAAACCAAACCGACCCCGCAATCCCGCTCGCATGAATCTCATCAAGCGACAAAAACAAAGGCAAAACGGTTGAATTGAAAAATCACATTATGACCAGCTGCGAAATATCCCCCTAGCATCAACACAACAAGATCGATAGCTTATTAAATAGCGTGATCTTTGCCTTGCCGAATGATGGGCTAATTAAGGGTTCTGATTCAGGTGCCCGCCTTGCCATTCGTCTGCTGCAAGATGCTGCAGAGCGAGGTGAACTGGATCCCTGGGATGTTGATGTGATTGCTGTTGTAGACGGCTTCCTCGATCAACTACGCCAGAGGATTGAGGTGCCTAGACAAGTGGCCGTTCAAATACAAAGACAAGGCGGCAGCTATGAACAAGATTTAGCCGACAGCAGCGAAGCCTTTTTAGCTGCATCTGTATTGGTGGGCCTCAAAGCAGAGGTTCTAGAAGCCCAAACCTTCCCGCCAGAGCCTCTATTTGAGGAAGGATTTGAACCCGAATTATTAGAACAAGGTTGGCTGGATCCTAGTTTTGAACTTCCCAGGCGCCCTGAACGCCACCTAAAACGACGCCCGGTAGCACCACCACCCTTGCGACGTCCGGTGACCCTAGGGGAACTGATCGAACAACTGGAATCGATAGCAGAACAACTCGAATCCGACGAATTACAGCAGCGGCGGCGCCAACGACATAAACGCTATAGCGAGCGAGAGGCCATTGCTCAAGTCACTGCCTTAGCTCACAGAGAAAAGCTTCCCGAAACAACCGCGGCCCTGGGAGTATTCCTCAATGACTGGGAGCAGGCGCTGCATTGGGTTGATTTTGAACTCTTGATTGGTCAATGGGAACAGGCGGCTAATGCAGACTTGGATACTGATCGAGTGGGAGTGTTCTGGGCACTGCTATTTCTCTGCTCTCAAGGGAAAGTGGAGCTAACTCAGGAAGGATCCCTGTATGCCCCTCTTAGGCTCAAGCGCCTGCTATCTCCAGGCACTATTGCCCAACTGCCGCTTGCCAGCCTCAACGTGCCAGCTGCCACGCCGGCCAAGGCTGCGATGGCTGCCTGAGTTGACGTCTATGTTGTCTACTCGATCTGAGGCCTAACAACGCCAATGAAGGCGATGATCTTGGCGGCCGGCAAAGGGACGCGCGTCCAGCCGATCACCCACGTGGTTCCCAAGCCGATGATTCCCATCCTTCAGAAACCCGTTATGGAGTTTCTGCTGGAACTGCTCAAGGAGCACGGGTTTAAGGAAGTGATGGTGAATGTGTCTCACCTGGCAGAAGAAATTGAGAACTACTTCCGCGATGGCCAGCGCTTTGGTGTAGAGATCGCCTACAGCTTCGAGGGACGTATCGAAGATGGCGAACTTATCGGTGATGCCCTTGGTTCCGCTGGCGGCCTAAAAAAAATCCAGGATTTCCAGCAATTTTTTGACGACACTTTTGTTGTGCTCTGCGGTGATGCACTAATTGATCTAGACCTTTCAGAGGCCGTAAGACGCCATCGTGCCAAAGGGGCTCTAGCCAGCTTGGTTACCAAACGAGTTCCTAAAGATCAAGTAAGCAGCTATGGCGTCGTTGTTACTGACAAAAACGACTGTGTTCAGGCATTCCAGGAAAAACCATCTACTGATGAAGCACTGAGCGACACAATAAACACCGGTATCTATCTATTCGAACCCGAGATCTTCGATCACATTCCTTCTAACCAACCCTTCGATATTGGTTCAGACCTATTTCCAAAGCTGGTGGAGATGCAATTACCGTTTTTTGCTCTGCCAATGGATTTCGAATGGGTAGATATTGGCAAAGTCCCCGATTACTGGAGAGCCATTCGCAGTGTGCTGCAAGGAGAAGTTCGCCAAGTAAGTGTCCCTGGCAAAGAGGTGCGTCCTGGGATATATACAGGTTTAAACGTTGCCGCGAATTGGGACAAGATCCATGTTGAGGGTCCAATTTATGTAGGTGGTATGACCCGAATAGAAGATGGAGCAACAATTATTGGCCCCTCAATGATCGGCCCTAGCTGTTGTATCTGCGAGGGAGCAACCATCGACAATTCGATCATCTTTGACTATTCCCGCATTGGGCCCGGAGTCCAACTGGTGGAAAAGCTGGTGTTTGGCCGTTATTGCGTTGGCAAAAATGGCGATCACTTTGACCTGCAAGAAGCAGCCCTTGACTGGCTAATTACCGATGCTCGGCGCCAGGATCTTATCGAGCCATCCCCTCAGCAGAAGGCCATGGCCGAACTACTTGGCACAGAACTCACACCAGCTCCAAACTGACTCCAGCCTGATCAAGAATCTGGGGGATACGCTGTTCGGCTTTAACAGCCATTAAATGAACACCCTGGGTAATAGCCAAGTAACTCTTGACCTGCTCAGCAGCAATTGCAATACCCTCCGCCGCTGGATCAAGCGCTTCATCCAGCCGAGCTATCAATGACTCAGGAATACATGCTCCAGGTACAACCCGATTAATGAACAGAGCATTACGAGCTGATTTCAGCAAAAACACTCCCGCCAGCACAGGCAAGCCGAGAGGATTGGCCACCTGATTGCAAAAGAACTCGAGCACAGCGGCTTCCATCACCATTTGAGTCTGAAGAAAACGGGCACCAGCCTCCTTCTTTCGTTCCAGACGACGACGCAGACCACTCAAACTCTGGCAATTGGGATCAGCAGCGGCGCCAGCGAACAACGCAGTAGCTCCATCAGGTAGGAGACCCGAAACGGGATCCTCAGCACGATTAAGGGCAGTCACCTGGCCAAGTAATTTCACCGACTCGTAGTCATGCACAGGTCGCGCTTCAGGTTGATCCCCAACCCTGACCGGATCACCTGTGAGACAAAGCAGGTTACGAATACCCAGGGCATGTGCTCCCAACAGATCAGATTGCAGAGCTATACGATTGCGATCACGGCAAGCAAGCTGCAAAATTGGCTCCAAGCCGGCATCTAGTAGCAAACGGCAGAGAGCAAGGCTGCTCATACGCATTACTGCACGGCTGCCATCCGTGACATTGATGGCATGAACCAAACCTTTCAAACCCTGGGCCATGGTTAAGGCATGGGAAGGATCCGCACCGCGAGGGGGCATGATCTCTGCAGTAATGGTCACAGCCCCGGCCTCAATGGAGCGCTGCAAAGCTGAACTCAAATCCCAATCCCCTTCACTAACCAACTATGAGGGATCGATTGCCCTAAATCTGCGTAAGATGACAAGAGATCAGGAATAGGGGAGGAAATGGTCACAGGCGATGTCCCCAGTTCAGTTCATATTTCCCTCTCCGCAAGGGAAATGGAAATCATTGTCCTGGTTGCCGATGGTCTAACCAACCAGGAAATCGCTGAAAAGCTCACTATCAGCAAGCGAACTGTAGACAATCATGTCAGCAACATGTTCACCAAAACCGGTTCAAAAAACCGGGTGGCTCTTCTGAATTGGGCCATGGATCACGGCAAAATCTGCCGCGATGGATTTAATTGCTGCTCCCTACCCAACGGCTCCGGCGCTGATTCCTAAACGCAACAACAACTGGCTCTGTTATAGGCAAAAGAGAGCATCCAGCGACCTCTAGTTCAAACAACTCGGCGTAGGCCATACAAACCTCACGATCGCGGCAAGTGACGCGGAGAATGCCATCGGTGTCATACAAACCAAGCACAACTTGCCTCCCGCAGCCTCAACTGCCCGAGCAGCCAGCCCATCTGGCTTGAACTATAAAGAAATCCTAAAGGAGCATGGGTTGTTTTGGCTAACCCAAGGAGTAATAAAGGCGCTTCTCTAGGGACCATTGATTAATTGGCGTGTGTGCCAGCGCTGCATTGCTCCATTGAGAAGCACTAGTCACCTCCTCCCCGCACCAATTGGGAACCTGTAAAGGCTCCTCAGCGCAGGGAAGTTCCACCTCGGCCAGCACAAGAGGAGAATTCTCAGCTTCAAAACAATCAACAACCCAATCGCCGCCATCGAGGCTCAGTTTGTAACGCGTCTTGGTGAGCCGATGAGGGGCCAAGCCCCAAAGGGCTTCTGCGTCTACCAGTGGAATCAAGTATTCGAACTCATGGCGAGCAATTCCCTCAGCAGGGGCCTTAAGGGTTAGCCAAGCCTGATCCATCGCAATGATCCTGATCCTGACGGTAAATCCATGCAGGCTTGCGGCTAGGTAACCCTGGCGTAAAGGTTGAGCCGGCCCCGCCAAAGCCCGCCACTCTTCTCCAGTAACCAAAAATCGCCTCTCTATCTCCAAGCCCATCGCACTCAGCCAGAGGATGGTTAACTATTGAGCAAACTGCCCGCCCAGTGCAACTTATGGGTGAGCGTTCGGTAGTAAGAGGGACTCTGTTCAAGGACCACCATCAATGCATGGTGACGCGCCCTCTG
Source organism: Prochlorococcaceae cyanobacterium ETNP18_MAG_14 (assembly GCA_030741055.1). GTDB lineage: Bacteria > Cyanobacteriota > Cyanobacteriia > PCC-6307 > Cyanobiaceae > Prochlorococcus. The sequence continues at coordinate 29,262 of JASLWC010000009.1, forward strand.
AACTACACAACCCTCTCCAGGCTCAAGCAAAGCCCCACTAGAACCATCTTTCCATAGCTTTACCCGGCGAGTGCTATCCCTTGGCAGGCCGATCACCAGCCGTGAAGCTGGAGGCACGATGACCGGACGACTGGAAAGGCTCATCGGGCAAATTGGACTAACGACTATGGCATCGATACCAGGATGAAGAATCGGCCCACCAGAAGCCATGGCATAGCCAGTTGACCCTGTTGGCGTAGCCAAAATCAAGCCATCACCGCGATAATGATCGACGACCTCACCATCGATTTCGAGTTCAAGAGTGCAGGTCGGCGATACCTCATCTCGATAGGGCCGCAAATAAAAATCATTCAAAGCCCAGTGCGGCGACTGATTGCCATTGAGATCTTGTAGTGACGCGGTAGATCGAGTGGATCGCTTTGCATTGGAGCGTCTATCCACAGCGGCCCGCAACATCATCCGACGCTCCAATGCAAAGCGATCCTGCGACAGTCGCTGCCAAAGCTTTTCGCCACTAAGCAAACGGCGATCATGGGTGAGAAAACCTAAATGCCCGCCGACGTTGAAGCTGAGGATAGGGACATCATGAACAGCAAGATGGCGAGCCGCACCAAGCACCGTGCCATCTCCACCAAGCACAACAGCCAAATCAGGCAGCCCTGCTTCTGAAGCCAACAAATCCGGGAAAGGATTGGCGTTGACGCCACTCATGGCAACAACTACTTTCGCTCCCAGCGCTTGAAGCTCCTCCTCACAACGAGATGCTTCGCAATGCGCAGGCTGGCTTTCTGCCCGATAGATCACCCAGACCAGATCGAGACGCATAGTGTCGACTCCTCCTTACCAGCGCAGAAGATTGAAGCGCTCCATATCAACCGTGACGCGATTGCGATACAAAGAAAGGAGAATCGCCAAACCCACCGCCGCCTCTGCTGCTGCAACAGTGATTACAAACACAGCGAATACCTGACCACGAATCAGATCACCATCGATATATGAAGAGAAAGCCATCAGATTGATATTCACCGCATTGAGCATCAGCTCAATGCTCATCAAAACCCTTACTGCATTGCGGCTATTGATCAGCCCCCATACTCCGATGCAAAAGAGCAACGCAGCAAGCAAAAGGAAAGCCTGAAGAGGAACAAGGCCGGACGAAGGCTCGGGCATGGGATCAATCAGTGAAAAAGTAAAGAAACCTGAGCGAGTCAAGACGTGGACTTGTCGATGAGCAGAGGTGTTTGCGGCTTCTCGACCAGAACCTGATTCACAGCATCACCTGTACCAACATCAGCCTCAAGCACATCTCGACGGGCTAAAACTATGGCGCCAATCATTGCCATCAGCAAAAGCACTGAGGCCAACTCAAAAGGCAGAAGGTAATCGGTAAATAGATGTTCACCAATTCGCTCGGTAGCCCCTACTCCAATAGCGGCAGGGCCCGGCACTGCCCAAGGGGTTGTTAAAGCCACACGAATGAGCAGAGCAAGTAAACCTAAGCAAACTCCTCCTGAGAGCAGCCTTCTCAAAGCCAAACCCTCGATGGGTTTGAGATCTTCGCGCTTGTTCACCAACATGATCGCAAAGAGAATCAACACGTTGACTGCACCCACATAAACCAGCACCTGTGCCGCCGCAACAAAACTGGCATTAAGCAACAGATAGAGACCAGCCACAGCCATAAATACACCTCCAAGCAAGAAGGCGGAATAGACAATGTTGGCTAGTAAAACGACACCAAGACTGCCGAGAACCACCACTGCCCCAAGGATCAAGAAACAGATCAGTTCTGTGGAGTTTGCAATAGTCATCCTGCGGACTGTTCTCCATCAGGGCCATCCTGCACCGATTCTCCCCCATCCCCTAGAGGAGAATCTTTCGATCGGCTAAGAGTCTTAAGCACCTCAGCAGGCAACTTTCCCGCCCGAGGTTGATTAGCAGAAACATCATGGGGATCCATCAAGCCTTTGGGGAGATAGGCCAACTCACGCAAAGGCTGCACAGAAGGATCCGTAGTCACACTGGTTGGCAGACGGCCCAAGGCAACATTGTCGTAGTTAAGGCTGTGCCGGTCAAATGCGGCAAGCTCATATTCCTCTGTCATCGATAGACAATTTGTAGGGCAGTACTCCACACAGTTGCCACAAAAGATGCAAACACCGAAATCAATGGAGTAATTACGTAGCTCCTTTTTCTTGGTCTCCTTATTCATTACCCAGTCCACCACCGGCAGGTTGATGGGGCATACCCTGACGCAAACTTCACAGGCGATGCATTTATCGAACTCGTAGTGAATCCGACCGCGATAACGCTCTGAGGGGATGAGCTTCTCGTAGGGATACTGCACCGTGATCGGCCGCCGGCGCAGGTGATCAAATGTGACCGAAAGACCTTGGGCCAGATAGTTCGCTGCATCTACCGCTTCGCGGGTGTAATCAGCGACTTTCTTGAGGAACCCGAACATGCGAACTGAGCCTATGAGAGGCCCACTAGGAGCATGGGCAGATCTTACAAGCTTTTTGGTCAGCGTAGGCAGAATTGCCTAGCGAACTTGCCATATTGAGGACCTTCCGCTGCGTCAACCACCAAAAGCGAACGGAAAGACCAACTTGAGTGCAGCAGTAGCAAGCAGATTCACGAGGGCAATCGGCAGGAGAAACTTCCAACCCAAATCAAGCAACTGATCAATGCGCACCCTCGGCGTGGTCCAGCGCAGCAAGATTGCCAAAAACACCAACAAGTAAGTCTTTAGCACCGTCATCACGATGCCAACAGAGCCAGTAATTACCTGCACCAAGGGAGCATCAACCGACTGCCCCAACCAGCCGACCAACCATTCCACTGGAATAGGAAAGCCCCAACCGCCCAGATAGAGCACTGAGACCAGCAAAGAAGAAAGCACCAGGTTGATGTAACTACCCAGATAAAAAAGTGCAAACTTCATCCCGGCGTACTCGGTCTGATAGCCAGCTACCAACTCTTCCTCGGCCTCGGGAAGGTCGAAAGGAAGTCGTTCGCATTCAGCCAAGGCACAGATCCAAAAGATCAAAAAGCCCACAGGCTGACGCCAGACATTCCAACTGAGCACGCCTGCGCCATTCTGTTGGTCAACAATGTCGACCGTACTAAGTGAATTACTCATCATCACCACTGCCAAAACAGCCAAGGCAAGTGGGATTTCATAACTAATCGATTGAGCAGCAGCCCTAAGCCCACCGAGAAGCGAGTACTTGTTATTGGAGGCATATCCACTCATCAACAAGCCAATGGGCTGAATGCTGCTGAGGGAGATCCAGAGGAAAATCCCTACTCCCACGTTGCTGATTAACAGATTCTGACCAAACGGCACAATCAGCCAGGAGAGAATCACAGGCACCAGCACCAACACTGGGCCAAGAGTGAACAGCAGACCATCAGCCCTGACGGGAATCACGTCTTCTTTCACCAGCAGCTTCAAGCCATCGGCCATCGGCTGCAGAACGCCAAGAGCTCCTGCATATTCGGGTCCGATCCGCTGCTGAGCAGCCGCGGAAATCTTCCGCTCCAACCAAACTGTCACCAATACACCCACCACGGCCGCAACCAACACCAACAACATTGGCAACGGCAACCAGAGCAGATGGGCAACCTGAGGAGAGATACCCAGCCCTTGCAAAAACTGGCTAAAGCTCAACTCCAGATCAAGCCCAGAACTCACCAAGCCTGTGGCAGCGTTGGCAAAGGTAGTCACCATGATGATGGCTTAGATAGCTGCAACTTAGGTAGATGCAACTTAGGCGCCCGCAGAAGTGGGACGATCCTCGCCAGGGATCCAAGCCCTAGCTTGGGCACCGGTATAAATCTGCGAAGGCCTGAAAATCCGATTAGCGCCGAGTTGCTCTCGCCAATGAGCTAACCAGCCCGCCACCCTGGAAATTGCAAACACAGGAGTGAACAAATCGCGGGGAATTCCGAGTTTGCGATACACCAAACCGGAGTAGAAGTCGACATTGGGATAGATGCCTTTAGGGCCTAAACGGCTGGCAGCCTCATGCTCCAAAGCCCTAGCTACGTCATACATCTCATCTTTACCAAATCTGGCGAACAACTCTTCTGCAAGGCCCTGAAGAATCACCGCACGAGGATCCTTGACCCGATATTCACGATGACCAAAGCCCATTATCTTGCGCTTGCAAGCAATGGCTTCATCTAAATATTCACCAGCTCGTTGTGGGCTGCCAATCTCTTCGAGCATCGCCAAAACATCCTCATTAGCCCCGCCATGCAAAGGTCCTGCAAGGGTGCCCACAGCAGAGGCCACAACCGCATAAGGATCAGTGAGAGTACTCGCGGTTACTCGAGCACTAAAAGTACTGGCATTAAGGCTGTGTTCCGCATGCAGGATCAAACAACGATCAAAGATCCTGGCCGCCAAAGGATCCGGCTCACGCTCAGTAAGCATGTAAAGGAAATTGGACGAATACGCCAGGTCATCACGAGGCTGAATGGGATCTTGACCTTTACGAATCAACTTAAAGGCCGCCACCATCGTGGGGATCTTGGCAATCAGCCTCACTACGGCTTCATAGACGTACTTAGGGTTATCAATTGCCCGACGGGAATAGAAAAGCCCCAGGGATGCCGCACTGGATTGCAGCGCATCCATCGGGTGCCCCGTAGCAGGGAAACACTTCATCATGTCCCTTACCCGGAAACTCACCCGCCGGTGCATCTGCACCTCAGCCTCGAAATCTCGGAGTTGCTTTGGGCTGGGTAGCTCACCCCAAATCAATAGATAGGTGGTCTCCAAAAAAGTGCTGTGAGCGGCAAGGTCCTCAACGGGATAACCCCGATAAGTGAGGCTCCCCTGCAAGCCATCAATGTCACAGATGGCGGACTGGGTAACAGGTACTCCCTCCAACCCAGGACGAAACACGATGCCACTGCGATCGTGGAGAATCTCACCAGCCTGCTCCTGCCCCAACGCCTGTTTACGACTACTTGGCAACTTAAACGGAACAGGGCAATAACAAACCAGGCCTCAATAACACCCGCAACTCTGCCCGGCCAGCAGGGCTTCGATCCTGCTGTGACCACCTGAGATGGGCAAAACCGGCCTTCTTCAAGACCAGGCAACCCAGCGGGGCACCAAGTAATCGAGCTGCTAAATGGCTCAAATCAGGTTCATGACCTACCAAAAGACAGCGCCCAAACAATCCTTCAAGCAAAGGCCAAGCATCACCCCCTGGAACCAAGCAACTCTCGAATTCCACCTGCTCCGCCAAGCCCGCCTGCTGCGCAAGTTCTGCGGTCTGAGAAGCACGCAGGTAAGGACTACTCAACAGACGATCAGCAGCAAAGCCAAGACTTCGCAACCGACGGGCAACCTCCATCGTGCGCAGGATCCCTTCATCTGTAAGTGGGCGTAGAGAATCATCAAGGCCATGGCGGCGCTCTTCAGCGATGCCATGGCGAAATAGGAAAAGATCAACCGAGGTTGAGGCGAACACGCATATGAAGGGAAGAACTGTTCTCATCCTGATCAGGGCCAACGGCCATGGCCAGACCCTGCACACTGGGCTGTAGAGAGCCACCCGCAAGCTTTTGCACATAGCGCCAAGGGCGCCAATGCTGAAGCTGCCCGCGTCCTGGAATGGCACCTAGAGCCAACTGCTGAGCCAGAGGGTAACTATCCCCGTTCAGTTCGTTCAGCTGGCTAAGGCGAGGCTGAAGAGCCTTGGTTTGCTTACGCTGCTGAAGAGCCGTTAAGGTTTGACCCCACCAGGCGAGACCAGGCTCCTGGTCCAAAGCAACGCCTAGCTGCGCCTCAAGGGAACCTTTAGTGCTGCTTTGTTGACGTGATAACCGAGTCCAAACTTGCAGAGGTTGCTGATCAGAGGGCAGATCAGAGCGAATAAAACCCTGCTCACTTAGAGCGTCATCAACCATCGAAATAGCTGGATGTTCCTGCTGGGTACCAACCACCCAGCCTTCTGGCTGCTGAAGCCACAGCAACGGTCCATCATCCAAGCCAGCAATCGTGGCTGCAGAGGAAACATCCGCTTTGGTGAGCTGCTGACGCAAGAATGGCCCTAGCCACTGCGCAAGCGGGTCATGATCTGTGGCATCGAGCAAACTAGAAGGTGAATTAATCAGGGCCAACGCCTCTGCCTGTCCACCAGCTGAGGCAGTGAGCTGAGCAAGGCCATCTCCGATCTCACTCACACTGATGACGTCTTCCAGGGGCTGCTTAAAACGCAACACACCTTCCAAGGCCAAATCAGCCCCAGAAGGCTGAAAGGCAGCCACCAATCCCAATAAATCCTCACGTTTGCTTAGCTGCTCAGGCAAACCCAACCATGAATTCAAAGCAGCTGGGGAGGCAATAACTACTGCAACACCATCGCCAAGCTGGCGCACCACACGAACGAGTTCATCATCGCCAAGTTGCTGCTGATCAGATAACTGCGAAACATCAAGGGTCTGCTCCAACACCTCACGGCCGGAGGCAAGCAACAGCAAGTCATCGTCGATCAATGCTGTAGCTAAAGGCTGAGGATCACGTCCGGACAAAGCCCCTTGGCCACTAATGACCCCCATCCCCCGGTATCGGCTGATCTGCAAATCTGTACCCGCCAGACTGCGGGCTTGCCAAAAGCGCTGCAAGAAACGCTTAGCCCCATCTTGATCACGGCTCTCTAGAACCAAAAGCCAACCCATAGATCCCTCTGGCCCTTCGGGTTCCAACAAGGCCATACTCACTTGAGGGCCTAGCCAATCGCCCAACTCCGACTCGAAATCCAATCCAGCGAGGGCAAAAGCACCATCGCGAATTTGTTGGGCACGATCGCGAACCACACGACGATGACGTGATGGAGCTACAGCCTGGGCATAGGCCGGCACACGAACTGAATCCACTAACCAATGGATAGAAAGCGTGGCCTGTTTAGGCACAAACCTTGCTGCACGTGGCAGCTCCAGAGGCTGATCAACCAAGCGAAGCGGGTTTTGACGAGCCATAGTCCATCCGAGGCCCGCCACCATTGAGAGCAAGACAAGCACCGTGGCCACTAAGGCAATCAGGAATGGGCGGGCCTTCATGGGCCGGCATTGTGAGGATTTAGATCATCTTTATCCATGAACCGTCTTGCGCCCAGTGTTTGGCTCATAAAGGCAACATCAATGCATCGAAATTCAAAGCTCTCAGCAGAAGTCAGCTGAACCGCCAATTTCAGTTAACTTCACCTAGCCAGAGCTGTTGCAAAGGCTGAACTAAAACGATGATCTTCAATCAGGCAATGGGCATCGACACAAAGCAGCGGTGGAGTTGAAACCAAGGCCCACCGGAGCTGAACCACAATCAAAGAGTTCATGACAGAGCGAAGAAGAACACCAAACACCCCCGTAGCATCAACATCCCGACGTCACCACCTTGCAGTCGCTGCCCGCAAGACAACAGCAGGTGCTTCAAGCAACGGTGCATCACTACGTCGACACGATTGAACCTGTTGGCAGCAAAACCCTGGTGCAACGCTTTGGCCTAAAAGCCAGCGCCGCCACGGTTCGTTCGGCAATGGGAGCCCTTGAACAGCGTGGCCTGCTAACCCAACCTCATACCTCGGCGGGAAGAGTGCCGAGTCCCCAGGGCTATCGCCACTATGTGAACTGCTTGCTGCCGCCCCCAGGATCGGCGGCGCAGCACCTTGAACGGGAACTGACAAACCTCAGTCTGCGCTGGGCAGCTCTCGATGACTTGATGTGGCAATTGGCCCGTCGCCTCACCGATTTCACTGGCCTGATGAGCTTGATTACCAGGCCAGCACGTCAGAAGCCAACGCTTCAAGCAGTACGGCTGGTGCGCAGTGGCGACCGGCTGCTGGTGATGCTGGTGGAAAACTCAAACCACGCCAGTCATCTCAATCTGCGGCTGCCCCATGAAGCCACCCACGAACTAGAAGCCATCGAGGAGTGGACCCGCGATCAACTAGCTGCAACGGGAAACGGCGAGATCGACTGGTTGAGCCTGCCACCGCAACTTCATCTGAGCGGTTCCGTTCTGCGTGAAGCGATCAGCAGTCACCGTCAATCGACAGCACCGATTGAATCGGAGGCAGTATTCCATGGCATGTCTAGGCTTCTGGCCCAGCCAGAATTCAGCAGTAGCGCCAGCCTCCAACCTTTACTTGAACTGATGGATACGCAGCCAGCTGCCGTTGTTCCAGTTGGCAATCAGCAGCTTGGGGGCGTGTGGATCGGCGCTGAACACCCTAAGAGCGCCCTGGAAGGCTGTTCCGTGGTGCAAGCGACTTATCACAGCTCAGGGGAAGGCATCGGACAGGTTGCTCTCGTTGGACCGATGCGCATGGCTTATGCCACAGCCAAGGCAGCCGTAAGCAGCGTGGCAAATCACCTTGAAAGGCTGCTCTGCTGATAGATACTGCTAGCTATTACTTGCAAGCTTTCTTGCTACGACTACCGAGCTTCTACAACAAGGTTCTCAGCGGCATAAGCGGCCAAATAAAAACTGGATAACTAGATGCAATGCACTGAGCATTTCG